>NZ_JAYGHG010000020.1:0-82473 GCF_034931085.1 Nodularia harveyana UHCC-0300
CCTGGTGTCTATTGCGTGGTGGAACCACACTGATCCCTTCCCGAACTCAGAGGTGAAACGCTACTGCGGCGACGATAGTTTAGGGGTAGCCCTACGCAAAAATAGCTCGATGCCAGGTTTATCTTTACAACAAAGCCTCTTCTTTAACGGAAGGGGCTTTTGTTTTGTCTTTTGCGTTATGCTTGCTTAAAGATTTATCCCTTTGTTCTATCAATTGCCACATAATTTATTTCTCCCTTGGTAAAATATATTGATAACCATTCTTTAATAATGGGTAACCAAATTTTTTCAATTGTTAAATTTGGTAATGAGAGAAATCTTTGTATTCTTTTTCTTCTACTCTCAAATTTAATTGGCAAAGGTATCCCACTTGCTAACCTTTCTAAATTCACGTTTTTAATTGACTGTAAGATGTTCAGCAAAATTTGGAGAAACAGGTATTCTGCTAGACTCAATTGACTTTTTAAGTGCTTTTGATAAAATAGAGGTATTATTTTCATTAGATAGGTCTTATTGACAATTCCTGGCCTATCTTTTTTTACCATAAATCGTTACATTCGTTACACTGTCCTGTTTTCAGCCTTGTTTGTCGCCCCGTCAGCCTTCACATATAACAAGCTCTATCTCTTTTTCTTCTTGTTAGTAGCTGTGGCAACACCAAATCCGATAGAACGATCAGTTTTGGGAAAAAGCTCGAACAGTTCAACATTATATTCTTTATTTTCACACCATAGCCTATTGATGGTTATTAAAGAAAACTCTTCACGGTAAAAATAAATAACACACCCTTGGTTTGTTAAATTTAACCTATCAATATGTTTAGAGTCAGACATTTTTAACAACTTTTCAGCATCCTGAAGGCTTAAACATGAATGTCCAGTTTTAAAAGGGGAAACACCATTATCGTCGATTCTGCTCATACAAACACCACCATCTTTTATACAATCTTCAAAATATGTACCAAGAGGTGTGGTATGAATTTCACGGAAAAATAATTCCCTAAATTTGTTAACAATCTTTTTAGCTTGTTTTTCATTAGTCATCATATTTGTAGCAAATCTTTTTTTTCAGTGTATCGTCTGGGTGTATAAACTGAAATGCTGCCATCACTACGCTGAATTGTGCGGGTTTGGCTGGAACCAACTAGAATTACTGTCCGCATATCGGCTGAATCTGTTGTTAATTCCTTGAGTTGGATCACCTTGACTATTTGTCCTGGTCTGCCGAGATTCCTAGCTAATACTACTGGGGTATCTGGTGTTCTATATTGCAGTAAAATATTTCTCGCTGCTGCTAGTTGCCAAGTGCGCTGTTTGGAGACAGGATTATAAAAGGCGATCGCAAAATCAGCTTCAGCAGCCCCAGCAATTCGTTGTTCGATAATTGACCAAGGTTTTAAAATATCTGAGAGGGAAATAGTGCAGAAGTCATGTCCCAATGGCGCACCAATGCTTGCAGCCGCCGCTTGCATGGCCGAGATTCCCGGTGCAACATGAATATCTATACTATCCCATTCCGGTTTTGGGTAGCGATCGCAGACCTCAAATATAGCCGCAGCCATTGCATATATCCCCGGATCACCAGAAGAAACTACTGCTACATATCGCCCTGATGCTGCTAAATCCAATGCCATTGTTGCCCGTGCAATTTCTTCACGGTTGTCTGATTCATGTCGTTGTTTCCCATCAGCTAGAGAACCAATTAAATTTATGTATGTTTTATAACCTACTAAATCAGTTGCCGATTTGAGTATTTCTTTCACCTCTGGAGACATCCACTTTTGACCACCCGGACCAGTGCCAATAATGGCTAACCGTCCCCTTGCTTGACCGATGGTGTTGGGGTCGATGGGTGTGGGAGAAATGGCGATCGCCAAGCCCTCGGTATAAATCTCCAACTGGGATGACTTAGTAACGGTAAGAGCTATAGCTTGGGCGGGGCTATAACCTGTTGAAGTCAACTTTTCTATCTGATTTGAGGTAAAAAAGCGGACAGGTACTTTAAAGGCGTTAGCGATGGCTTGGATAGCTGAATTTGTGGCTAAGGAGATAGGGGCAAATATCCCGGCTACTGATGCGGGGGCCAGTTCGGCATCGGCTAACAATTGTTGTACTAAAGCTAAATCAACTGTATCACTGATGGCGATCGCGGAGCGTGCGTCGAGCGCAATCGCTATAGTTGCGGGGTGATAAACAAGGCTGTTAGCTGCGGGAGTGACTAAGCGTTCTGTAACCTGAATAGTCAAAGCACCCTTGGGGTCTATAGGTAATTGACTATTACTCAACCAAGGCGCTGTACCTTCTAGCTTCACTTGCGCCCCAGCTAATAAATCTGAGATAAATTTCTTTGCATCATCTGGATTTGCTAAATGGTATCCAGGAGGAGGAGATAATAACGCCGTGCGGAAACGGATATCACCTGTGGTAGTGATTGCAGGTTTAACATCAAGTACCTCAGCAATGCGTCGCGCCAAATCATTCACGCCATTCAGTCCACCCAAAAGCGGAACCACCGCACTTCCATCTTCAGCTACGGCTAATACTGGCGGTTCCTGTTTTTTATCGGAAAGCATTGGTGCTATGGTTCTGATGAGGATACCAGCAGCACAAATACCAATTAAAGGTGTTCCCTCTACGAACAACTCTCGCACTGTGTCACCGAAGTTAGTGAAACTGACATCAACACCAGATGTACGTCCTGCCAAACCGTATAATGTCGCCCCTGGTAAAATGCTGATAATTTGGCGGGCTACTGGTACACTGTTTTGACCCAGTACCACAATGGCAGGTGCAATCTTTGTGATCATTTTATGAGATATTTTGGAAAATTTGATGTCCTTTCAAATGAAACCACAGATAGATACAGATGAACACAGATAAGATTTTATTTAGGTAATTTAAGCCTGTTATTTTTCAAATACATCAGCACCATAACTAGGATATTCTATTAAACCTATAGTCGATTTTTAGTGGGGATGATAATCATTGAGAAATAGGGTACTTGATTGGGATCAACTTCATCGAGGGGTACAATTCTTTGTTGTGTCATTGTTGCCCGCTCAATATATAATGCCCGTGATGCCAACCCCAATTGATGTAAAACATCTCGCACTTTGGCGAAATGACGACCTAATTTCATAATCGCCGCCGCATCTGTTGCTAGTAAGTGCGTGATTAATTCTTCTGCTGGCATGGGGGCGGGTAAAACGGTCATGATGTCGTTGTAATAAGTGAAGGGTACACCCAAGGCTACAGGACAGGCCATGAGGGAGGAAATTCCTGGTACAACTTCCGTTTGGTAGTGTGGCGATAAACGGGTGAAAACGTACATAAAGGAACCGTAAAAAAACGGGTCGCCCTCACACAACACTACTACATCTCTGCCGGCGGCTAGATGTTCGGCTATGGGTGCAACTTCTTTGTCATAAATCAAATTGGCCGTTTCTGGTTCCAAGGCGCGGGGGAGGTGAAACACCACTTCGATTTGATTTCCGGTGAGATATGGGGATGCGATCGCTCGCGCTATACTTTCTTTATCTACTGCTGAGTGATAGGCGACTACAGGGGCAGCCTGTAATAGTCGCAGTGCTTTCAATGTCAGTAGTTCGGGATCACCTGGCCCTACACCAATTCCATAAAGACGGCCTTTGGCTTGCATATTCACTCTTCCTCTGTTGCTAGGGCATTCACTGCTGCTGCTGCGATCGCACTGCCACCACGCCGACCATGTAAAGTTAAAAATGGTACGCCTTTGCTATTTGCTGCTAGTGCGGCTTTGGACTCCACTGCACCCACAAATCCCACGGGAAAACCTAAAATCAGGGAGGGTTTCAGAACTCCTTCTTCTAGCATATCTAGCAAGCGAAATAGGGCTGTCGGTGCATTCCCAATTGCTACCACTGCCCCTTCTAAGTGTAATCGCCATAGTTCTACAGCTGCAGCTGATCTGGTATTACTCAAGCGTTTAGCCAGTGCTGGAACTTCCATATCATAGAGGGTGCAAATAACTTGGTTATTTTTAGGTAGTCTCTTCCTAGTAATACCTTCGGCTACCATGCGACAATCACACAAAATTGGCGCACCTGCGGCTAGGGCGGCGCGTCCAACTTGCACCGCCGTTGAAGAATATCCTAAGTCGGTGACGATATCAGTCATTCCACAGGCATGAATCAGACGGACAGCCACTTTTGCTACATCTGGCGGTAACACATCTAATTTGGCTTCGGATCTGATGATGGCAAAGGATTTACTGTAAATTTCGTTAGCATCTCGGATGTAGTCAGACATGGCAAAATAGTAATTGGGGATAGGGATGGGGTTTTATAAATAACCTTAAGTCACTGGGGAAAATAACGGCTGCAATTGGGCGATTTCATATCTATTCACAAATTCTCGAAAGGATTCATCAGGATTTCGGCATTGATTTTGATAAACTTGTAACATCTGCCCTAACAATACAGGTAGTTCGGCTACAGTGACATATTGATAGAGTTGACGACCAAATTTTTGTTCGCTGTCACCTTCTCCAACATAAATGTGATAGGCTCCCAAAGTGCCGTTTTCTGATTCTAGGTTGTCCCCCAGTAAGGTAATATCACTATGGTTATGCTGGGCGCAAGATTTTTCGCAGCCGCTAAAGTGAATATGAACTGGGTGATTTAAACTAACATGAGTTTCGAGATATTTTGCTAATGCTTTAGCATCACCTTTAGTATCTGTGGCGGAAGATGCACAACCTTGATTACCAGAACAGGCGACTAAGGCGGTATTGATATTATTTACGGAAATATCTAATTTTAAAACAGCAATTTCACTTTTAACATGAGTTAGCGATCGCTGGGGAATATCTGTCAGAAGTAAATTTTGCCAAGGGGTTAGCCTCAGAGTCCCGCTACCAAATTTTTCGGCTAAATCAGCTAAACCCCTGATTTGCTGACTTTCTAACCTACCTAACGGTAAAACTACACCAATATAAAATAAGCCTTGCTGTCGCTGGGGATGAATCCCTATATGTGAATAGTGGGAATTTAAACTTTTTTCTGGAGAACTGGTTTTGTACAACGGTGGATGAGGTGTGAGTTCAAAACCTAGACGTTGTTCAACTTGTTGGAGGTAAGTTTCACAACCCAAATTATTTAACAACTCTCGTAAACGCAGCTTGCGCCGACTCTGAATATCGGTATGATCAAGATAAACTTCAGCTAAGGCGGCTAAAACTGGTAAACATGACTCTGGTAATAAGACAATTCCCATATCAACGGGTGGTTTTCCCTTAACACCGACGCTGAGATACAAACGAAAGTACACTGTACTGTCAATTAAAATAGCAGCAAACATGATATCGTTAAGGCGATCGCACACAGAAACTTGACCACCACCATCAAAGCCTACACTAAATTTGGCTGATAGTCCTCCGAGGCTGGGATGTGTAGCGATATAATTTTCCCAGTCTTGAATTAAGGGACGGGTATCAATTAATTCCTGGGGATCAATACCAGATGTGGGACTGGTCATGATATTCCGAATGTGGTCAACAGCGAAATTGCGGGAACCAATCCCTATATTTTGCAAATTCTGGAGAACTGGGAGATTTATTCCCGAACGTAGTTCCCGGATTTGGAGGTTGGCGCGATTGGTGACATCCACATAACCACCCCCATAATTTTCTGTTATATCTGCGATCGCACGGCACTGTTTACTATCCAAAATACCACCTGGTATTCTGATGCGAGACAATATCCCATCTTGGGCAGGTGTATCATAAAACAAGCCAGGACATAAGGCAACTCCGGACAGCAAAACATTAACTCCTTCCCTGTGCGACGCAGGTAGTAGATACTAGGTGTGTCTTCAAGACATTGCTAGGGTTGGCATTCTGACTTGGCAAGTGAAAAAGTGAATGTTCTGCTTTCGCTTTACCATTACAGCTGCGGCACAGTCCCGGAATCTCACCGGACTTTCCCAACTCTCAGCCTTAATAATTTAACACGATCCGGTGTTCCTCTCGCTGGATGGGGGATATTTTTAATATTCAGTTAAAGATAGCACTTGGGTATTTCTGGAAAGTTGATTGACAAACCAGTGAGTCACCCGGTGACATTTAGCTGGGCTAATTCGGTAAAATTTCAGTAATTCTATTGCACTAAATCAACTAAGGTGTCTGACTGAAATCGGACTACACAGGAAACTAAGCATCCACGATAATGCTCAGAGGTGAATACCGATAGTGTGATATTGCTAGAACCTGGTTCTAAGATGCGTTTGACTTTGCAAACTTGCATCTTGTTTTTGCAATAGGCAATAATGCGATCGCCTGCTTTGACATCCAACGCTTTAATTTTCAATTAAACTCAACCTAATTATGAATTTTCATTAACTCAAGTAAATATATATTGCTATATTTTACCTGTTTCACAATTGCAATGCTAATTCATTATAGCACACTTGCATTAGAGGTTTGATTCCCCAAAAATCGGCATCCCTAGTTTGCCAGAAAATGCGGATTAACTGTTATTAATCGCAGAACAAGCCACTACATTTAGTTAAATTATCACAGCTTTTATGACACAGAAATGGCTATCAATTGTGGGGATTGGGGAAGATGGGTTAGAGGGTGTAAGTGCGATCGCGCGTTCTCTGATTGATCAAGCTGAAGTAATCATGGGAGGCGATCGCCATTTAGCCATGTTACCCCCAGATCACCCCAGCCAGAAACTAGCCTGGACATCACCCCTTAGCACCTCCATCGCCGAAATTATCGGTCGTCGCGGTCAATCTATCTGTGTCTTAGCTAGTGGCGACCCCTGCTGTTACGGTATTGGTGTCACTATCACCCGACAAATTCCCCCAGCAGAAATTACCATTATCCCTGCACCTTCCACCTTTAGCCTCGCCTGTGCCAAATTGGGATGGTCTTTAACGGAAACGGAAACCTTAAGTTTGTGCGGTCGTCCGGCTTCCCTACTCCAGTCTTATATCTATCCCCAGGCTAAAATCTTGATTTTGAGTGAGGGTAAAGACACACCGGCAATTGTGGCGGAAATATTGACGAATCGGGGTTATGGTGGTAGTAAAATTACAGTTTTAGAACATCTGGGTGGTATTCAGGAAAGAATTGTCGCAGGTATAGCCGCAGATTGGGATGAAACAGAAATTGCACCTCTAAATGCGATCGCCGTTGAATGTATCGCAGATCATGGGATTACACCTTTACCCAGATTACCAGGATTACCAGATCACGCCTATCACCATGATGGACAGTTAACCAAAGCCGAAGTCAGGGCGGTGACTTTAGCCAAATTAGCTCCCACTCCTGGACAATTACTCTGGGATGTCGGCGCGGGTTGTGGTTCCATTTCCATTGAATGGATGCGGACTGATCCTCGATGTCGGGCGATCGCTATTGAACAGAACCCCGCTAGACTAGCTTACATAGCCGACAACGCCGCAGCTTTAGGAACTCCCCACCTCAAAGTTATTAATGGAAAAGCACCATTAATTCTCCCAGATTTACCCACACCCGATGCCATATTTATCGGCGGTGGAGTCACAGCAGCCGGTCTGTTTGATATTTGTTGGAATGCATTACTTCCAGGTGGGCGGTTAGTGGCTAATGTGGTGACTATTGAAGGTGAACAAACATTATTTCAATGGTCTGACCAAGTTGGTGGTAGTTTAACTCGGATTGCTATTCAAAGAGCAGAACCTATTGGTAAATTTTTAGGTTGGCGGGCTATGTCCCCTGTTACTCAATGGGTGGTGGTTAAAAATTGAAATGCAAAGGTGCGCGGAGGTTTTGAAAGGAATAAGAGTTATGAGAATTTGATTTTTTTATGCAAACACTACATCTTCGTACAGTTCTGTCATGGTGGCTTGAAAATCTATGCTATTGAATTGAAATGACTTCTGTTCTGCTGTGTAGGATTGTAAAACCCACAGTCCTTGTTCATTACGACGAAAACATTCGACTCGTTGACGTTTTTGATTAATTAAAACATACTCTTTTAGAGTTTCTAGTAGCTGATAATCGGCGAATTTATCTCCCCGGTCAAAAGCTTCGGTGGAATCAGATAAAACCTCCACAATTAAATTAGGAAATCTTTTATAAGCTGGCGTTTCTTGGTCTCTTTGGTCGCAAGTCACCATAACATCGGGATAGTAGAAACGATTCAGGGATTCAATGCGGGCTTTCATGTCGGCGATGTAAACACGACAACCTGAACCACGTACATGATTGCGGAGGAGCGCAAACAAATTTCCAGCAATAGTCACATGGGAATCTAGCGCCCCAGCCATTGCGTAGATATAACCATCAATATACTCGTGTTTAATGTCACTCTGCTCTTCTAGTTCTAAGTATTCTTCAGGGGTGACGTAAATTTCTGGGGAAGCAACCATATTCAAAACCTCAAGGTATAGACTTTATTGCTGGGGTTTCATCCCCCAGTCAGAAGTTAAAAGCTTTTCTACTATCTAGCATATGCATATACAAATGGAAAATGTACCTCTGAGATTATAGTTGCTGTTTCTGTAGCGACTCGGAGATAGGGAAGCCAAAAATTAGTTTTTAACCTTCTAAGGTTATCAAATTGATCATGCATGAATTATTTGAGACTTACTTAAACAGTGATGAAAAAGTTACCCTGCGTCAGTTTATTTTAGAATTAAGTGCTACGGATCAATGTTACTTTTTAAGAAACGAGATTTTACAGAATTTTGCTCACTTCTGTGATGAATACCAAAAGCCCAGTTACTTCTATCATTCTTCTGCTATCGGTAGACTAATTCATAATACCCATGAAATCATTTTAGAAGGGGACGGTACTTGGTTTGTTGTTCGACCGAGGATTGGGAATCAAGAAGTGTGGCGACTCCAACCGGATTTCTCTGGATTTGAGCCAATGACACCCCAAGCGTGGTTAGATCAAAGCGATCGCCTCGTTAACCGCTATGAACCAAACATTCTGGAAATTGATTTCCAACCCTTTGCAGAAGAATCCACCAGAATCAGTGACCCCAGACATATTGGTCAAGGTCTAGCCTTTCTCAACCGTTATCTGTGCGAACAACTATCTAATGACAGCAGTTATTGGCTAGAAGTGTTATTTCAAGCATTATATCGACTGACTTACGATCAGAAACCTCTACTGATTAGCGATCGCATTCCCAGCAGTCTGCACTTAGTTAAACAAATTCAGGAAGCCCTAGAATTTCTGCATCAGCTACCCCCAGAAGAACCCTATGCTAATTTTCGCCCTCACCTCCAGGAACTCGGTTTAGAACCAGGATGGGGTAATACAGCTGGGCGCATCTCCCAAACCCTAGAACTGTTAAAACAACTCATTTACAGTCCCAAACCAGCCATTTTAGAAGCATTTGTTGCCCGTATTCCCGCCATTTTCCGCGTGGTTCTCGTCTCCATATACGGTTGGGTTGGTCAAGAGGATGTTATGGGTAGAGATGAAACACTCGGTCAAGTCATTTATGTCCTAGAACAAGCCCGCACCTTAGAAAATAAACTCCAAGCAGAAATTAAACTCGCCGGTCTTGACCTTTTAGGGATTCAACCCCATGTAATTATTCTCACCAGACTCATTCCTAACTGTGAAGGTACAGAATGTAATTTACCGCTAGAAAAAGTCCAGGATACTAAAAATGCTTGGATATTACGTGTTCCCTTTAAGGAATTTAATCCTGATATTACTAACAATTGGATTTCTAAATATGAAATTTGGCCTTATTTAGAAACATTTGCCATTGACGCAGAAAAAGAACTATTAACTCAATTTCAAGGTCATCCCAATCTGATTGTCGGGAATTACAGCGATGGTAACTTAGTAGCCTCTCTGCTTTCCCGTAGCATGAAAGTTACCCAGTGTAATATTGCCCATTCTTTAGAAAAACCTAAACATTTATTTAGTAATCTCTATTGGCAAGATTTAGAAGATCATTACCACTTTTCGGCACAATTCACCGCCGACTTAATTAGCATGAATTCTGCTGATTTCATTATCACCTCATCTTACCAAGAAATCTTCGGGACACCAGAAACAATCGGGCAATATGAGTCCTATAAATGTTTTACCATGCCCCAACTTTATCATGTGATTAATGGCATTGATTTATTTAGTCCTAAATTCAACATGGTTCCGCCGGGAGTCAGTGATAAAATATTTTTCCCCTATAGCCAAAAACACAGGCGAGATATTGAATTAACCGCCAAAGTCCATGATTTACTTTTTTCCCTGGAAGATCCCCACATTCTCGGACATTTAGATAATCCTGACAAGCGACCAATTCTCAGCGTTGCACCCATCACCTCCGTTAAAAATCTGACTGGATTAGCTGAATGTTTTGGGAAAAGTCCGAATTTACAAGAACATTGTAACCTAATTTTTATCACCAGTAAACTATATGCAACGGAAGCCCATAATTCCGAAGAAGTTGAGGAAATTGAAAGACTACATCACATAATTGATCAATATAATCTCCACGGCAAAATACGGTGTATAGGGATGCGCCTTCCTAGTGGTGAAGTAGGAGAAGCCTACCGAGTAGTTGCCGATTATCAGGGGATTTATATTCACTTTGCCCTCTTTGAATCCTTTGGTCGTAGCATTCTCGAAGCGATGGTTTCCGGCTTACCCACCTTTGTGACTAAATTTGGTGGCGCTCTCGAAATTATTGAAGAGCGAGAAGATATATTTCATATTAATCCTACAGACCTAAAACAAACAGCCGAAAAGATTTTAGCTTTCATTGATCAATGCGATCATCAACCAGAAAGGTGGATAGAACTTTCTCAAGCTATGAGCCAGCGCATTCATAATAAATATAATTGGGATTTGAACACTAACCAAATCCTATCACTGGCTAAAATATTTAGCTTCTGGAAGTTTGCTGTCCCCCGAAATAATACAGCTAAATATCACTATTTACAAACCTTGTTTCACTTGATTTTTAAACCTAGAGCCGAAAAGATTTTAGAACAACATCTAAAATCTCCATACATGATCAAGAATTGACCCACTTTCATTGATAATTCAACAAGTAATTTCCGATGAATAAAAACACTATTAATCACAATTACATATACACAGATTGGATATTAATAGAGACTCATTTTGAGCCTGAGCATTTGCATTATCGAGAGACAATTTTCACAATTGGCAACGGATACCTGGGAACACGGGGTAGTTTTGAGGAAGGCTATATTGATGGATCACCAGCTACTTTCATCCACGGTATCTATGATCATGTGCCTGTTGTTTATACAGAACTAGCTAATTGCCCCGACTGGTTACCATTAGTCTTGAGTATCAATGGCGACAAATTCCGTTTGGATCAGGGGGAGATACTACAGTATGATAGACGGCTGGATTTACGTCAGGGTGTTCTCTCTCGTGCTGTGCGTTGGCGTAGTCCCAGTGGGAAAACGGTAGATATCCACTTTGAACGCTTTGCCAGTTTAGCTGACCAACACGTATTAGGACAACGCTGCCGAGTCACACCTGTGGATTTTGATGGGATGATCGAAATTCAGGCTAGTATTAACGGTTACCCAGAAAATCAGGGTTTTAACCATTGGGAAGCCATAGACCAGGGTAAAACGGAACAAGGAATTTGGTTAAACAGCCGGACTCGCGGTTCCCGAATTGAGATTGGGATGGCTGCAAGGATGACAATATCAGGAACTGAAGCGGCTTTGCAGGTACAGACTCCCCCTGGGTATCCGACGTTAAGTGCAACTTTTCTGGCTACATCAAACCAGACGATAACAATAGAGAAGATTGTTACAGTTTTTACTTCACGGGATGTTTCCCAACCAGCCTCAGTAGCTCAAGAAAAACTGGAACAGCTACCAGACTATAAAACTTTGCTAGAAGCCAACGATCGCGCATGGCATGAGGTTTGGCAATACAGTGATATTGTAATTTCGGGGGATAGTAAAGCGGCTTTTGCTGTGCGTTACAATCTGTTTCAACTGCTGATTGCTGCCTCCACGGATGATGAAAAAGTAAGTATTCCCGCTAAAACTTTGTCGGGGTTTGGCTACCGTGGTCATATTTTTTGGGATACAGAAATTTTTATTCTGCCCTTTTTTACTTTTACCCAACCAGCTCTAGCCCGGAATTTACTCAGTTATCGTTATCACACTTTAAAGGGAGCGCGACGTAAGGCCTCCCATTATGGGTATAAAGGGGCAATGTATGCCTGGGAAAGTGCGGTGACTGGGGATGAGGTGACACCACGTTGGTCACTTCCTAGCGATTTTTATGGTGAAGATATCAGAATTTGGTGTCGTGATCATGAAATTCACATTAGTTCAGATATTTCTTATGCTGTGTGGTATTACTGGCAAATAACTGGTGATGATCGATGGATGGAACAGTATGGTGCTGAGATTATTTTAGATACGGCAGTGTTTTGGCATAGTCGAGTTGAGTTTAATTCTCAGAAAAACCGCTATGAAATTCGTGGGGTAATCGGAGCTGATGAGTATCACGAGTTTGTCCACAATAATACTTTTACTAACCGGATAGTACAGTGGCATTTGCAAAAAGCGCTAATGGTTGATAATTGGCTGGCTGAAAATTTCCCACAACGAGCCAAGAAATTAGATGAAGAACTAGGGCTGACTGCTGAAATCAAAGGTGAGTGGGAAGTTATTGCAGCTAAACTCTGGATTCCTTATGATGCGGAGACGGGATTAATTGAGCAGTTTGAGGGCTTTTTCCAATTAAAAGATATTAATTTAAATGATTATGAACCACGCACCCAGGGGATGCAAACCATTTTGGGTATTGAAGAGACTAATAATTTCCAGGTACTGAAGCAGCCAGATGTGTTGATGCTGTTGTATCTGATGCGGGAATCTGGTGATTTTCCCTACAATCAAAAATCATTACAAGCAAATTGGGACTATTACGCGCCCCGGACTGATATTAGTTATGGTTCATCTCTGGGTCCGGCAATTCATGCAATTTTAGCTTCAGATTTAGGTAAGTCGGCTGAGGCGTATGAGCGGTTTATGCAAGCGGTGATGGTGGATCTTGAAGATATCCGAGGTAACGCCGCCGACGGGATTCATGGGGCTAATGCTGGGGGTATTTGGCAAGCGGTGGTGTTTGGTTTTGGTGGGATTCAACTGAAGAAAGGTCGCCCTGTGGCTAATCCTCATTTACCCCAGGGGTGGACAGGTCTGAAGTTTAAACTGCACTGTCGGGGTGAATGGCACGAGTTTGATTTACGTCCTGAAGCAGTTACCGAGGAGGAATGCCAGAAGAGACTTATGTTATTCGCTCCTGGTTCTTCGGATGCTTCTCATATCCAAGGGGTGATTTTTGATCTCGATGGTGTGTTAACTGATACAGCAGAATATCACTATGAGGCTTGGCAAAAACTAGCGGATGAGGAGGGGATGGAGTTTAGTCGCCAAGATAATGAGGCGTTGCGGGGGATATCTCGTCGGGCTTCTCTGATGCTGATAATTAAGAATCGGGAATATTCTGAGTCTGAAATTCAGGAGATGTTGGAGCGTAAGAACCGCTATTATGTGGAGCTAATTGAAGATGTTACACCAAAGGATATGTTACCGGGTGCGATCGCTTTGTTGAATGAGTTGCGCGAACAGGGAATAAAAATCGCCATTGGTTCAGCCAGTAAAAATGCCCAGATGGTTGTAGCGCTTTTAGGAATTGCTGATCAAGTAGATGCGATCGCCGATGGTTATAGCGTACAACAACCAAAGCCAGCCCCTGACCTGTTTCTGTATGCAGCCGAGAAATTGGCAGTCCCATCACAGCAATGTGTAGTGATTGAAGATGCGGCGGCTGGTGTAGAAGCGGCTTTAGCGGCTGGGATGTGGGCTGTAGGTCTAGGGCCACCGGAACGGGTGGGTGCGGCTCATTTGGTTTTACCTAGCCTCGCAGGTGTGACCTGGGCGGAGTTACAAGACAAGTTACAGAAAAATGGGGTGTAAAGCCCCGTCTCTTCAGGACGGCTTTCGAGAGCGTGATTTAGGCAAAGAATCTTGATGCATCATAGTCTGTAATCGTTGTAAAATAAATGGCAAGTTCTTCGACATACTTAAGGTATAGGGTTCGACCCAGAAGTTGGGTTGGTAAAATCTTAGACGCACTGTAAGAATGTAGCTGAGTAGTTTAGTTGGGAAGAAACGAGTTGCTAGCGGTAAAATGCAGGACTCAATTAAGTTCTACGAAGCCTAAAGTCAGAAAACCAACTCTGGTAGTTTGGAATAATCCAACTGGTGAGGGCATTTTCCAGTAGGAGAGGAAAAGTTAGACGGGCTTGAGTCCGCATTTTCCGCCAGTATCCTAGAATCCCTGTCCCTTCTGGGGCGGGGAGTATGTCAAAGAAAACTATCACATCCCTTTAAGGAGACGATTTTACGTCTAAATCCGGAAAAACACGGCAAATAGTGCAATCAATTATCAATATTCCTCAACAAATCACTAACTATATCTCAGAAGCAGTGAACAGAATTTTCAGCCCTAGAGATGACGAATATCCAGCCACAGGGGTTCAACCTTTTGAGGGTGATCCGGCTGAGAAAAAAAACCATTGAAACTCAGCATCAAGTAAGACTCTGCGTATCTTTGCGCTGACCTCAGCGTAACTCTGCGTTGACAAAACTTCACTCTAGCAAACTCCCAGGTGTTGTGTCTCGAAGCTGTAAAATTATAATCATCTTCTAAATCACGACTGATGACTATAAAGCAGTTTCCTGATCCTCAGATTAAATTATGGATGGCGGCAATCAAACCGCCAATGTACAGTGTTGCTATTATGCCGATTTGGGTAGGAACATCTGTGGCTTTTGCGGAAACCAAAAGTTTTAATTCAGGCATATTTTTTACTTTTATCGCAGCAGCAATTCTGATTTTAGCCTGGGAAAATATCAGTAATGATGTATTTGATTCGGAAACAGGTATTGATAAAAATAAGCATCATTCTTTAGTAAATTTAACTGGCAATAAGTTATTAATATTTTGGTTAGGAAACCTGTGTTTGGTTTCTGGTTTGTTGGGAATAATAGCGATCGCAATTTGGCAACAAGACCCCACTTTGATCGGCTTAATTATTCTGTGCTGCGCTTTGGGCTACACATACCAAGGGCCGCCCTTTCGCTTAGGATACCAGGGTTTAGGGGAAATTATTTGTTTTTTTGCCTTTGGCCCTTTGGCGATCGCCGCAGCATATTATAGTCAAACTCAAAGTTGGTCAATGGCTAGTTTAGCCGCCTCAGTAATTGTGGGCATTGCTACCAGCTTAATTTTATTTTGCTCGCATTTTCACCAAGTTAAAGATGACATCGCCGCAGGTAAGCGATCGCCTGTTGTCCGTTTAGGTACGGAAAAAGCCGCCCAAGTTCTCTATTGGTTTACTGGGATTATTTATCCCTTGATTGTGTTATTTGTCCTCTGGGGATTTTTCCCGGTGTGGACTTTATTGAGTTGTCTAAGTTTACCTTTCGCCTTCCAGTTATGTCGCCACGTACAACAAAATCATCACTTACCAGAAAAGGTGAGTAATTGTAAGTTTATTGCAGTTAATTTACATTTTTCCTGTTGTTTACTGTTTGGTTTAGGGTTTATGTTGGGTGGGTAAGATTTTTGCACGCGGAGGCGCAGAGGCGCGGAGAGGGAGAGGTGAGAGGTTATCGGTTTGATTTTCGTTCTTATCGGCGACGGTTTTTGCAGCCACTGATTACTAGTCATGGGGTGTGGCATACCCGCGAGGGGATAATTATTTATCTGGGTAACTGTGGTTGGGGAGAAATAGCCCCGATTAGTTGGTTTGGTTCGGAAACTCTGGAACAGGCGTTAGATTTTTGTCGCCAATTACCCGCAGAAGTTACAGAGGAAATGATTTTCTCAGTCCCTGATAGTTTACCGGCTTGTCAATTTGGCTTTGAGTCAGCGTTGACGGAAATGAAGCGTTGGCGAAATCAGGAAGACTTTAATCCCAGTCTAACCTCTTCTCCCCTGCCCCCTGCCCCCTGCCCCTCTGCCTCTTTACTACCATCTGGGGAGGCGGCGTTAAATCAGTGGAAAAGGCTGTGGAAGCAAGGATATCGTACCTTTAAATGGAAGATTGGGGTGGATGCGATCGCCAAGGAATTGCAAATTTTTGATTTATTAACGCAGAATATACCATCTACGGCGAAATTGCGGTTAGATGCGAATGGGGGACTTAGTTATGAGGAAGCCCAACGGTGGTTGCAGATTTGTGACGATATTCCGGCAAATATTGAATTTATTGAACAACCCTTGCCAGTGGGAGAATTTTCGGCGATGTTGGAATTGAGTAATAGTTTTCAGACTGCGATCGCCTTAGATGAATCTGTCGCCACACTCCCACAACTGGAAAAATGCTGGGAACAAGGTTGGCGAGGAATTTTTGTAATTAAACCAGGGATAGCCGGTTCACCGACTCGTTTGCGGCAATTTTGCCAAGAAAATCAAATTGATGCCGTATTTTCTTCAGTATTTGAAACGGAAATTGGTAGACAAGCCGCACTCCAACTCGCCGCCGAATTATCTTCACAAAATCGGGCTATTGGTTTTGGAATTAACTATTTTTTATAAACCTTATTTAAATGTTTCAGGACTTACACAACAATTGCCAAAAATCTTGCTTTATCGTTCGCGTAGCGTGCGCGAAGCGCATACCGCCAAGAACGCCAAGAAAATGTAGATTATGCGTAAGTCTTATGTTTATAGAACCACCTATATTTTATCTAAATCAACTAGTGAAGAGAGATTTTCTCATTGGTGATGAAAATAATCAACTTCAGGAATTAGCCTCAGAATTATATTTAGAACTCCAGCAAATATTAACTTCTGGAAAAACTCCTAAAATCATCTTAGCCGAACCTGAACCAACACGATTTATTGCAGGTTTTATCGCCGCTTGTGCAGCTAATTGTCCAGTTTTTCTATGTAACCCGGACTGGGGAAAGCAAGAATGGCAAGAAGTTTTAGAATTAGTACAACCTAATATTATTTGGGGACGAGTAAACACAGAAATAAACGTCTCTATTTCCCTTTCTTATCATTCCCCACACATTATGATTCCCACAGGTGGTTCATCGGGAAAGATTAAATTTGCCATTCATACATGGGAAACTCTCATCGCCTCTGTACAAGGATTTACAGCATATTTTCAGGTAAATCAAGTCAATTCCTTTTGTGTATTACCGCTATATCATGTTAGTGGGTTAATGCAGTTTATTCGTTCCTTCACCACTGGAGGTAAATTAGCGATCGCACCATTTAAAACTTTAGCATCCAGTCCACAATATCAGATTAAACCCCAAGATTTTTTTATATCTTTAGTCCCCACACAATTACAAACATTATTAGAAAATTCCCAATTAACAGAGTGGCTATCCCAATTCTCAACAGTACTTTTAGGAGGTGCGCCAGCATGGATAGAACTTTTAGAAAAAGCCAGATTTCACCGCATCCGGTTAGCACCAACCTATGGAATGACAGAAACCGCTTCTCAAATTGCCACCCTCAAACCCGATGACTTTTTAAATGGTAAAATTAATAGTGGTCAAATTCTCCCCCATGCACAAGTCACAATTCGCAATCTCCAAGGTGAAATTTTAAATCCCCATCAAACCGGAAACATTACTATAAAAGCGCAATCATTAGCCCTGGGATACTATCCGCAAAACTGGGAAAATCAGAATTATTTGCAAGTTGATGATTTAGGATATTTAGATCAACAAGGTTATTTAAATATAATCGGACGTAGCAGCAATAAAATTATCACAGGGGGAGAAAACGTTTACCCCGGCGAAATTGAAGCAGCAATTAGATCAACACAAATGGTCATAGATGTTTGTATCATCGGCTTACCAGATAAACACTGGGGACAAGCAGTAACAGCTATTTATATTCCCAAACATCCCCATATTTCCAGCTTACAACTGCAAACAGAACTCCGGAAAAAACTTAGCAAATTCAAAATTCCTAAACACTGGATTTCTCTATCCACCTTACCCCGAAATTCCCAAGGAAAAATCAACCATCAACACCTGCAAAAAATCGCCACAGAACATCTACAAAATCTCTCGTGATTTTCTTATCTCTGCATCTTGGCGATTCGCTTCCAACCACTCAATCATCTCAGCAGATAAATCCTGCTTAATTCTAGTCATTCCATTAATACAAACGTGTCTAGTCACCGCCTTAGCAACTAGAATATTTTCCACCATTATTTCATAATTTATTTCAAACTTATTCATGCCTAACTTATGTGGAATTAAACTAATTTCTAACTTATCTCCACATAACATTGGACGGAAAAAATCCGCGCTAGAATGAACAATAGGAAAAGCTATAGATGGATTCGTAAAAAAGGCTTTGAGATGAATATTCGATAATTCCAGAGATGCTTCATAAGCCTCATGACACATAGATAAAACATGAGCAAAATAAACTACTCCAGCAGCATCTGTATCTGGAAGGCGAATAGTCCGATGATAAGTAAAAGACATTATTTAATAATTCGTAATTCGTAATTCGTAATTCGTAATTAGACAAACCAACTTGATCATAATACGCCACACATCAAAACTACGAATTATTTTAAAGGTTGGTAGATATCCTCAGAACTAGGGTTGAGGTAGGGACGCTGTAAATCAATCAAATGTTGGGAAAAATGTTGATTAATAACGTTCATTCGTTCCTCCATAGCATTTTTACCATTTTCCCAAGCCTCCAACAAAGCATTGGCGACAATTTGACAACGGTTCATCCCAAAACTTTCCTGGGCGGCGAATTTTTGAGTTGGTTCTTCAGCTAAACCCAATCCAGGGGCTAAAAACTTAGTAAACAAAGGTATTTCAGCGTGGAAATGGGCTTGATATTCTGTATAAACAGCCTGAAGAATTTTGTGCAATGCGGGATAATCTTGACGTTCAAAGTAAAGTATACCTGAGTCATAACGTCCATATCCCAGAGGATTATGGAGAACCTGAAAAGTAAAAGGTATGTTAGCAGCGTTGAGTTGGTTGGTCAATCGATCCATACAGGCGATCGCACCATCTGGAGTAAAATTAAAATAGATTCTCCCTATACCCAAATCCGCATCTGGATGACCTTGCTTTTCCTGTCCCACATTGCTAACTGCTAAATAACAGCCCTTTTGCAGTCGATTTTTCGGCATCCAAATCGCTACAGATTCCCCTAACTGGGGAGATTTTTTACTCGGTTTGAGATGACAGTCTGGCTCAATATATAATGTTAAACCACCCTTGGTCACTGCCATACTACCATCCGGTTCCAGAGTTAATACTTGCCAACTGGGGTCAAAATAACCTTGACCGTGATTGTTAATTTGTAGTTGTTCATAAAATTCCCAATCAACATCCAAACTAGAATTAGGTTCTAAATTTTGGTGTCGCAAGCAATTCGCCGTGGTAATGTTCACAGCCAAAGTTCTTTGTAAAGAACCATTGTAATATATGCCATAAAGGAAATTTCGCAAGAGTAAATTCAGGTATTTATGCCGTAAATCAGCAGAATTTTGTTGAAATCTTTCTGCAACTTTCGACGGTAATGAAAAAGGTTGATAATGGGGATGGTAAATACAAAAGTTGGACTTAATTTCGATATTACTAGCAATATCCAACAAAGAAGTTAGTAATGTATTTTTAGCAGAATCTAGCATTAATGATTAACTCAGAATGAATGAAATATAAACTCTAATTAACAACCCCGGAGGCGAGTTTTTTGGTAATATAGGGGAACTAATTCGGCTGCGTTCTCAGATTGAGAAAATGTCGGGATTTTTGCCCAAGGTTTAATAATGTCTAACTCAGATAACCCAAAAATATTCAATACAGATTTTTCAGGAATAGTCAGGAGATTCTTTGCAATTTCAAGCATGGAAATCTCATTATTACCAAAATATTTACGATGGTTAATGGTTGCTTGAATTTTATTAATCAGCGCCAATCCTGTGAACTTGATAACTCGGAGTAAAAAATTACTGTTATCCTCTAAAATCATGGGAAAAGCATTTAAATAAGCCCGAATTAATGCTTGTAATGAAGGTTTTATCAACTCTAAGGGTGTCATGGCTAAATCCAGGGATTCTTCTAACTCAATGCTGGGATCTACCACTAAGCTAGAAAGCCAAATTTCTAAATAGCTAGCGATGAGACTACCCAAATCAAAAGCCGGATCTCCCCAACTACAGGCTTCCCAATCAATCAATCTAATTAAGCAATTATCTAACTGATCCCAACGAGAATGAATTAAGATATTATTTAAGTTCAAGTCGTTATGAGTCAAGCAGCAAGGTTGCCATTCATAAGCCAAATCTGCGATCGCCGATACTAAACTTTCATAACTTTGATAGAGTCGGTAAAACTCTAAAGACTCAGTGGGAACTGTACCAAATATTTCTGGGGTAATTGACTCTACCCCTTGCGCCGGATTATACAAGCTATAGCGAAACTGTCCTTGAGGCGCAGTCGCCATAAAATTACGGTATTCTCGGTGTTGAAAAGTAACGCGATGCAATCCCCCTAATTTCGTACCAATGGCGATCGCAATTTCAGGCGGAAAAATATCATTCTGATCATAAAATTCACCTAGTTCGGAATATTCGCTCAAGTAATTACGAATCAGGATAGAATTATCTTCATCAAAATGTAATACTAATGGTGATATTTCCGCGATATTTCCTATAACTGGAAACTGCTGTAGCAATTCTTGAAATAGCCACTCATTAAAAAAATCATCAGGATTACCATTCTGATTAAGATGTCGTTTTTGTTTAACTAGCAGTTTTTGATTCTCTGCTAGAGTCACCACTAAATTTAAATTATTCTGGCTACTTTTCCGTAACTCATATTTGGCTGACGCGCCATCTTCTGATAAAGATATACCTGTTTCTTGCAGATACTGAATAAAGTTGTGAGAAGACAGTGAGAATAACATATATTATGTCCTACTTCGTAAAATTGCTGATAACAATAGTGAAAAAACTACCGGAAGATGGCTATTTTTAGATACAATAGTTGGTCTGATTTTCCTTACCTTTGAGTATCACTAATTATTATTCTCAACGGGTAGCATTACATCACTGTGATCCTCAACACTGAAAAAATTATATACAGCCTTATTTTTATTTATCATCCCCAACGCTAAAAAACCGGACATTTTCTCCAGTCGAGGTCTTTTTTTTTGATTAAAAAATAATATCTGCTGACTGACATGATCACTTTGATGATATATGTATCACCCAAGAAATTACTGTGATCAAAAACTCTTATAACTCGGCAATACGGAGAAGTTGGGGGCTTTTATCCTTGGTATTGGCACAAGGATGACTTTTTATAGTATAAATGTATTATTAAAATATATTCACCTCAAATTGAGGATAATAATTACCTACCGATAATTAATTGATGCACCATTAACGCTAATGCCAACATCCCCAAAATTACCATTAATCCCCCAGGCATAAACTTACGTGTTTTAGCGAATCTCAATGCAAAGAAAATTACTAAAATTACAGTAACCAAAACTGCTACAATCAAAGCCCAGGATTCACCTTGGATTTGAAAGTAACCAGCAACAAGGAGTAATAAACCACTAATAACCCCACTAACTAGGGAAACTTGACTATTAGCCTGAATGTAGCCAATAATTCCACCAATCATTGCTAAGATACCATAAACTAATGTAGCAATTATACTTAGATTCATTGTTAACACTTATGTAGATTTTGATTTTGTTACCACTGTCAGTAGACATTTGATCATAGTCCTTTAGCTACACTACCCAGTTAATTGATGGATAATCCAGCAATGCCAAAAGCCAGTAATTCATCTTATAGCCATAGCCAGGTTCAATTCCTGCAATGTCAAGCAGCATCACTTTTACTGTATCAATCTGTGCTGTCTAGCGAAGTGGCGATCGCATTTCTTGACCTGTTGCAAGCTATACGTTACACTGATGCCGATGCACGGAGTTGTTTGAAAGCCTATGGTAATTATTTTCACGCCTTAACTGCTAGATATCAAAATTGGGAGGATTACCTAATTACTCAAATTCTCATCTCTGATAATCCTTTTAGTAGACTCGCTCAACAACAAAACTTTGAGGATTTACCCCGTGCTTTAGTCGCCGCAGTTGAACATGATTTACAGGTATTACAAAACCTTTATGAATGTAGCTGCGCTGCTTTGAGTGAGTGGGTAAAAACTGTAGCCAATTTGCCCATTTCACCTATTGTTTGGTACAGAGAAAACAATATTAGCATTGAGACTAAATTCATACTGTTGCTACAAAGTTTAGACAATTGGGGTGATGCTGTAGAAGAATTAGCAGCTTATTATCGACAGTTTGGTACAGGCTTATTTGCAGAATATCATGCTTTGCGTTGGCAAGATAATAAATTTGTGGGAATTAAATATCCTGACACCATCAAGCTGAATAGTTTGGTGGGTTACGAGTCTCAACAAGCAACTTTGATCAAAAATACAGAGTTTTTATTATCAGGACAGGTAGCACTGCATATACTACTTTATGGAAGTCGGGGGTCGGGAAAATCTTCATTGGTAAAAGCTTTGTTAAATGAGTATAGCCACCGCCATCTCCGCTTGCTGGAAGTCGCCAAATCTGACTTACAGGATTTACCCAAAATTGTGGAAATGTTGCGGGGAGTATCACAGAAATTTATCATCTTTGTCGATGACCTTTCCTTTGAAGAAGATGACGATGCTTTTAAAGCCCTGAAGGTAGTTTTAGAAGGGAATTTAACCGCACGTCCCCAAAATGTCGTTGTTTATGCTACTTCCAATCGTCGCCACTTAATTCGGGAGTATTTTGGAGATAGACCCACACCCAAAGACAACGATGAAATCCATGCTTGGGATACAATGCAGGAAAAGCTTTCATTTAGCGATCGCTTTGGTCTAACACTCACTTTTGAACCAGCAGATCAGAAAACCTATGTAAAAATCGTTCAACATCTAGCTAACTTAGCTAACATTAATATTACTCCAGAAGATTTAGAATATCAAGCATTACAATGGGCAACACGTCACAATGGTCGTTCAGGACGTACAGCCAGACAGTTTATTGATTTTTTAAAAGCAGATTTAGCACTATCTCAGCCCCCTAAAAAATAAGCCAGTAATAAAACTTTCAACTACAGCTATCATCCTCTAAACAAATACTTAAAATTAAAGATTTCAAAATAATAGTGATAAGTGGTCATGGCATTAACAACTATCTATTCTGACAAATCAACGACCCTAAAAAAAACCAATATGCAATCAGCAATGATCAGCAATCGATATATTCTAGGACTAGTTGCCTTTAGTATAAGTTTTGGTATTAGTCTAGTTCCCAAATGGGATTTGAATCAAGCCTTAATCACAGCTATAATCACCGTACTTGCTACCTATGCAGCCGCCCTATTTACCGATAAGCGTCGTAGTCAATACGAAATGCTAATTTTAACTTCCCAACGTAAACGAATTAGAGAAATGGAGGGGCTTAAACTACGGCTAGTTAAAGAAATTAATCAAATAGAAGAACATCGTAAACTACTATATGCCGAGTCTCAAAAACTGGAAAAACAAATCTTAGATTCTCGTAATCAACGAGACAGCATACATCGAGATTTAGGCATATTTGCTGCGCAGAAAAAGCAGTTAGAAACCGAAAGCATTAATATCACTGCTAACATAGAAAAATTTATAGAAAATCAAGCAGACCTTCAAAATGCTTGTTCTCAACTCACAACAGAAAAACGTCGCTTAGAGTTAAACTCTAATACATTTCGTGCTGAAATAATGCAATTGGAAAATCAAATTACTGACCTTCAGCAAGAAAAACAAGAACTGGAAAGTAATGTCAGTCTGCTAGGTAGACTCAAACCCCAACTAGAGGAAAAAATGTATGAACTGCGAATTGAAACCCAAGAACTAGAAACACAGCATAACCTGCAAAAACAATTATTAGTTTCTACAGCCAATGAAAGGAATAATTTAGCAGATAATCTTAATTACATCCAGAATCAAATCACAGAAAACCAGTCGGAATTGCAGCACATATCCGCTCAAATCTCATTATTGCAGGAAGAACGAGATTTATTACAGAGCCAAGTTTGGGAATTACTCCAACAAACAGAAACATTAAATCCAGAGTTATCATCAGGGAACTTAAATGAAGAAGTCAATGATGTGTTTCCTTTTGCAGAATTAATTGCTACCATCGATACCAGTGATATAAATGAGATTTTACCTGAAGAGTGGCAAGATTTTTTAGGAATCCTCCCTAGCCATGAAATTCACGTACTCAAAGCCATAGTAGAAGAAGATAATCCCCAGATAATTCTGAAACAAGTTGCAGAAACTAATATTACTATGCCAAATCTCTTAATTGATGCTATAAATGAACACGCCAATGATACTATTGGAGAATTAATAATTGCTACCAATTTAGAAACTCCTCAAGTTTATGAAGAGCATAGATCAAATGTGGTTAAAATGCTGCGTATGTATGAAGATATTATAACTAGACAAGCCTCATCAAATTAAATTAGCTAGGACTGATGCAAAAATTACGGAATAACTAACCACAGAGACGCGGAGGACACAGAGGAATGAGGATTTTAAAGAGTTTTTGCGTAAGTCATGATTAGCTTATTTTGGGGAACGAAATGCAGTAATGGGGTTGATTTTTTGCCAGCCAATCTCTAAACATAAACTTTCTGAAGTGCAGTCCTGAACTATATATCCTATACCTCTGCGTTGACAATTTAATGAAGTAAACTACATGGTTAAACTCAAAATCTCTAAAAAAATTTCCACTGCTTTAATTAATTCCCTCGGCGCTGGAGTAGTACCGAGAACAGGAGTTGAACATATCGCAGTGGGAAGAGAAAAAGAACTGCAAAGCCTTTGCCAAAATCTGGATGATATCGGCGAAGGTGTATCAGCATTTCGGTTTATAATTGGTAATTATGGCTCAGGTAAAAGTTTTATATTACAATTAATTCGCAACCGGGCTATGGAGCAAGGTTTTGTGGTGGCTGATGCTGATTTATCTTCTTCACGGCGATTAGCTGGAACCCATAATGAAGGTTTAGCAACTTATCGGGAATTAATGAGCCATTTAGCTACAAAAACTCGTCCTGATGGTGGCGCTTTGGTTTCCATTTTGGAAGGATGGATTAATAAAATTCAACAACAAGTGGTTAAAGAAACTGACTTGCGTCCTAATGATGATGGTTTTGATAACGAAGTGGAAGCCAAAATTAGGGAAGTAGTGCAGTATATTGAAGATTTAGTACATGGTTTTGATTTTGGTAGCGTAATTATTGCCTATTGGCGTGGCTATCGGTTAGATGATGATAATTTAAAAAATGCGGCTATGCGTTGGTTGCGGGGAGAATTTAATACTAAAACTGAAGCAAAAGCAGCGTTAGGAGTTCGGGTCATTATTGATGATGATAGTTGGTATGACTACATCAAACTATTTGCTAAATTTGTGGCGGAGATTGGTTATCAAGGACTATTAATTTTAATTGATGAAGCTGTAAATTTATATCAAATATCAACGACAGTCACCCGTGAACGAAACTATAACAGACTGCTGACGATGTTTAATGACACTATGCAGTGCAAAGCTGAACATTTGGGAATTTTTATTGGCGGGACAACCAGATTTTTAGAAGACCCGAACCGAGGACTGTTTGCAGACCAAGCTTGGCGCAGACGTACAAAGGAAAGCCGTTTTGCTACACAGTCAGGGGTTCAAGAACAATTAGGGCCAGTTATTCGCCTTAATCCGTTGAGTGAGGGGGAAATTATCACACTTTTGCAACGGTTAACTGAAATCCATGCACTCAATTTCGGTTATCAAGCAATTTTGAAAAATTCTGATTTAAAGGAATTTGTACAAGAAATTACTACCCGTTTAGGTGCGGAAGCTTTACTGACACCTGGGGAAATTGTGCGAGATTTTATTAGCTTGTTGAATATTTTGCATCAAAATCCAGGAATGAATTTTAGTGAATTAATTCATGGTGATCAATTTCAGCTTAATGCTATGAGTAAAGATGTAGATGAGGATGACGCAGCAGAGTTTAGTTTGTGACTCTTATTACTTATTCTCCGGTTTTTTATTTATATTAAATTCAGGTATTTTTAGCTTTTATCGGAATCTTGATCACAAATTCTGTCCTTTGCCCTGGAACAGAAATATAACTAATTTTTCCATGATGCTTTTCCACTATAATTTGATGGCTGATTGATAGACCTAAGCCAGTACCTTTACCTATCGGTTTAGTAGTAAAAAAGGGTTCAAATAATTTTTCGGAGATTTTTCCATTGATTCCACCACCATTATCAGCAATGCTAATTTCTACCCATTTGTCATCAATTACCTGAGTACGAATGTGAATAGTTGGTACTAATTTATTGGGTTTTTCTAGTTGACTATTATCTATGAACTGTGATTTAATACTATCTTCTAATGCATCAATAGCATTACTAAGGATATTCATAAAAACTTGATTTATCTGACCAGGATGGCATTCTACTAAAGGTAATTCATTATATTCTTTAATAACTTGAATTTGAGGAAATTTATTATCTTTGGTATGTAAGCGATGTTCTAAAATCATTAAGGTACTATCAATACCTTCATGAATATAAACTTCTTTAATTTCTGCTTCATCTAAACGAGAGAAGTTCCGCAGTGATTTAATTATTTCAGTAATTCGTTTTGTTCCTAGCTTCATAGAAGTTAAAATTTTTGCTAGGTCTTGAGTCAAGAATTCTAATTCGTTTTCTTCAATTAATTCTTGAATTTCTTCGGGAGGATTCGGATAATACTCTTGGTATTTTTGGATAATTTTTAAAATTGAATCAGTATATTCTGTAGCATATTGAAGATTACCATGAAGAAAATTAACAGGGTTATTAATTTCATGGGCGATACCAGCAACGAGTTGTCCTAATCCAGACATTTTTTCGTTATGGATTGTCTGAATTTGAGTTGATTGAAGCTCTTCTAAAGTTTTTTGAAGATGTATATTTGTCTTTTCAAGACGATCTGATTGACTAATGGTAGATTGTTCTGATACATCTAATAGCTGATTTAGTGTGGCTATTTGTGAGTTTAAATATTGTAAGATTTCATTCTCTATTTTTGGAACTATTTTTTTATTGACATGAGGTTGTTCATGACCGATGAAAATTCTGTCATTTTTAAAAGGTAGTATTGCCATTTTGACGTTTAGTGCTAATGGACGTAATAAATCGACAGTAGCCTGGGGAACCGCAATTTTCAAGAACATGAGAACTGTGAATATGTTACCTGAAGGTAATAATCCTCCAAAGCCAATTACAGATTTGATATTATGTGGAATTACAAATGATGTTTGTGAAGGAATATAAGGACTACCTAGAGCGTCAGGAACATAAAAGATGTTATACATCCGTTGTTCTAAATCAGTTAATAAGTTTGGGTCTGGTCGTATTACGGTACTAATATTTAGCCCTAGTTGTTGCATTAGTTGAAAAATCATCGGTATCCGCGCAATCATCTTTTCACTGAGTAAAGGGATGACTTTGTGTCCTTCAGATTTATATCGTGAGTTCCATTCTGGTAATTCCCCAGCAGTTGCTAATAAAGTTAAGCATTTGAGATTATCTTCTGGTCGCTGATTTTCTAACAGATTATTTGTATGTTCTTGTAATTCTGGTGTGAGTTCTTTGTAGGATTGGGTTTTAAAAAACCGGATTAGCGCACAGGATTTTTCACCAGATTGTTTATCAATTAAATTATCATAAAGATATTGGGTAATATAATTACTGCTTTCTTCCATACTGTTAGCTTCATTGCCTAAATGACGCAGAGCTAAACCGCATTCAGACATATCTCGTAAAGTGAATTTTTTTAAGTCATACATAATATATATATCTCTCTTGTATATATTTTTTAAATTGATAAATTACGGTTATTCACCGTGATATGTAAAAATGTCTGTTTTGTAATATTTTGTAATGCACATTGTCAAGTTTTTTGATTGATTTTTAGCAGTTAGTAAGTTAATAAGACAATATCTATAGCCTTTATTTATACTCTATATAAGTTACAATGTCTATACTTCTATAGTATGGTTTGAGAGATACCACTACGAAGCGATACCTTCGGTAAGCTTCGCTAACGCAATAATCCTTTTACTGAGGAAGATAATGAGTAATCTCTGCGGTGTTAATATTATCAGTGTTACGAAAAATGCCCACAGATTTCAGTGAATCCAGGGCATCTTCCAATTTATTAGCTAATTAAATTTATCGCATGGTGACAAATTCTTCAGCAGAACTGGGATGAATCCCGACTGTGGCATCAAAGTTAGCTTTAGTAGCACCCATTTTAACTGCGATCGCCACACCTTGGATAATCTCAGCAGCGTTTGTCCCTACCATGTGTGCGCCTAACACTTTATCGGTATTTTGATCAACCACTAATTTCATCATGGTTTTTTCTTCTTTACCAGGTAAAACATAGTACATTGATCGAAAACGACTGCGATAAACCTTAATAGCATCACCATATTTAGCTCTGGCTTCGGCTTCAGTTAAACCGACAGTTGCAGCTTCTGGTGTGGTAAAAATAGCTGTGGGGACATTTTCGTAACTCATATGCCGAGATTTGTTACCAAATACCGTATCTGCAAAGGCGCGACCTTCATTAATCGCCACGGGAGTTAAATTAATATTATCTGTACAATCTCCCACTGCATAGATATTTTCTTCAGCAGTTTGACTGTATTTATCAACGACAACTGCGCCATTTTCATCTAGCTGAACTTTGGTGTTTTCCAAACCTAATTTTTCGGTGTTGGGTTTGCGCCCTGTAGCGGCTAGACTGACGGCATCAACAATTACTGTCTCCTCAGCATCACCCTTACCGCGAACTGTCACCTTCAGCCCAGAATCGGTGTTCTCAATGGCTGTAATTTCATTATTAGTGAGAATTTTGATCCCGTGGTTCCCCATTGCTTGCTGAATTTCAGTTTGCAAGTCTTCATCGAAACCACGCAAAATCTTATCATGGCGAATTATTTGGGTGACTTCGCTTCCCAGTCCGTTGAGGATACAGGCAAATTCTGAACCAATGTAACCTCCGCCTAAAATAACTAGACGCTGGGGTTGTTCTTTGAGGTGGAAGATATCATCGGAAGTAATGGCATATTCAATTCCGGGTATTTCTGGCTTGACGGGATACCCACCCACTGCAATTAAAATTTTATCTGCGGTAATTTGGCGATCGCCTATTTTAATTGTATGGGCATCAACAAATGTCGCATATCCCTGAAAAAGTTGAACTTTGGACTTGTCCAACATCCCTTGATAAATACCATTCAGGCGCGTCACTTCATTATTGACTGCCGTAATCATTTTTTCCCAATCCAGAGAACTTTGAACTGCACTCCAGCCGTATCCTTGGGCATCTGAGAACAATTCCGGGAAATGGGAGGCATAAACCATTAACTTTTTAGGGACACAGCCACGATTTACGCAGGTTCCGCCTAGTCGATCAAATTCAGCTACCCCTACTTTGGCTCCATATTCCGCAGCCCGTCTAGCGGTGGCAATACCACCAGATCCGGCACCAATCACAAATAAGTCGAAATCGTAACTCATGTGTCCCTCAAGTTTTAGATTTTCAAGACCGGGAGTAGGGAATGAGGAAAAGTTTTTGATCTCCCAATTCCCAATGTCCAGTCTCTTAAAATATTACACAGCAGCAGAGTTTAAGCTTGTTTTAGGTAATTGAGCATGGTGTCTGCGTCCGAAACTTCAAATGGGTCGGTGGGACAGTTATCTTCGTAACCAGGTTCAATGAAAGTCTTTTCAATTTTGCCGTCATTGACGACCATTGAGTAACGCCAAGAGCGCAGCCCAAAGCCCAGGTTAGATTTATCAACTAACATTCCCATCTTGCGGGTAAATTCACCATTACCATCAGGTAGGAGTGTAACATTTTTAGCGCCTTGTTGCTTGCCCCACTGGAACATAACAAAGGCATCATTTACAGATACACAAACTACGTCATCAATTCCCAAGGCTTTGAATTGATCGTAGAGTTCTTCGTAGCGAGGAAGGTGAGAGGTGGAACAAGTGGGGGTAAAAGCTCCTGGTAGTGAGAATACTACTACACGCTTGCCACCGAAAATATCTTGTGTGGTGCGGTCTTCCCAACGGAAGGGGTTAGAACCACCAATGGATTCGTCGCGCACACGGGTTTTGAATACAACGCTGGGAACTTTTTCGATAATAGCCATATTAATTTTTTGATTTGTTGAGCTTTAATTATCTCAGAATAATTCTGATTTAATAAATTTTCAATAGTTATAAATACTTATTTATTTAATTGGTTCACATATAATACAAATTTATTAATCAGGGAGATTATAATAGGGAAATCGTTAAAATATAAAATGTAGCAGCAAATATGCAGCAAGAGGCACACACAATCATTCAAACCTTAAAGTCTAAGGGTTTGAGGGTGACTCCTCAGAGGTTCGCAGTTTATGCAAATTTGTTATCTCGGTCTGATCACCCTACAGTAGAGACGATTCTGGCGGATCTGAACAAAGATTTTCCTGTGTCGTCCCAAGCGACTATTTATAGTTCTCTGCAAGCCCTCAGAGAAGTGGGACTTGTGCAGGAAGTTTTATTACAGGAGGGGGTTTGTCGTTATGATGCGAATGTTGAACCCCATCACCACTTTTGCTGTCGCCGATGTGGTGCGATTGAAGATATTCCTTGGGAAAGGTTTGAGTGCATAGATATGAAAAATCTTAGTCCTGGTATGTATGGCGAAAGCTATGAAGTGACTGTTCGGGGTTGGTGCGATCGCTGTGTTACGCCGTAAAATAAGCAAGGTATAAAAGGCACTTTTGAGAAACTCCAGAACGTCTCACATTCTGGAGATTTTTTCGAGTTAAACCGTAGTTAAAGAAGCTTCCTGGCGGATTTTTTCCACGAATTGATGCAAATTCCCTGTATTCAAACGATAACTCAAAGGGTGAGCAATCAATCGTGCCGTGCTTTCATACAAAGTCGTAATTTCAACTAAACCATTTTCGCGCAAAGTCCGCCCTGTAGAAACTATATCCACAATCGCTTCCGACATTCCCGTAATGGGGCCTAATTCTACTGAACCATACAAAGGTACAATTTCTATAGGTAAATCTAAACTATGGAAATATTCACGGGCGCAATTGACATACTTAGAAGCAACTCGACCATGAGGCGGTAAATCTAAGGGTGATTTATAGTCACTAGAGGCTTTTACAGCCACCGACATTCGACAATAACCAAACTGTAAATCAACTAAATGTGCAACTTGTGGTTTTTTTTCCCGCAGTACATCGTAACCAATAATCCCCAAATCAGCCTGACCATATTCCACATATACAGGTACATCTTGTCCCCGCACCAACAGTCCTTTGGCTTGTCCGCTAGCATCAGTAATTTGCAGTTGGCGCATTCCCGAATCTAAAAAAGCGCTAAAATCCAATCCTACAGATTGGAACAAGCGGATGCTATTTTTGAGTAGTTCCCCTTTGGGTAATGCAACAGTTAACATTTTCTTTTTGGTAGTTCATTTATTTGAGAATATCTTGATTGCTTACCATCAGCACCATGAGAATTTTATTAGTTGATGATGAAGTAGAACTAACTGACCCTCTAAGTCGCCTGTTAAAGCGCCAGGGTTACAGTGTGGATATGGCTTACGATGGTGCAACAGGGAGCGAATTTGCCGCCTTGGGTACTTATGATTTATTGATTTTAGATTGGATGTTACCCGGAAAAACAGGTTTAGAGATTTGTCAGGAATTGCGCCGCCAAGGTAAAGTCACACCTGTACTTTTTCTCACAGCCAAAGATACTTTAGATGACCGGGTGGAAGGTTTAGATGCAGGTGCTGATGATTATTTAGTCAAACCCTTTGAACTGCGAGAGTTATTAGCGCGAGTTCGTGCTTTGTTGCGTCGTTCAAGTTCCCCAACTCATGAAACGACAAGTGGAAGGCTGACAGTGGCTGATTTAGAGCTTGATAGTGAAAATCAAGTCGCCTATCGTCAAGGACGAATTATTGAGTTATCTCAAAAGGAAAGTCAGCTGCTGCAATATTTTATGCAAAATACTGGAAATTTGCTGACTCATGCTCAGATTTTACAAAATCTTTGGCAGCCAGAACACGAACAACCGAATAGTAATGTGATAGCGGCGTTAATTCGCTTGTTGCGGCGGAAGATTGAGGTAGGGAAGGAAACTCCGCTAATTCATACTGTTTATGGTAAGGGCTACCGTTTTGGAACTTCTATGGATTAAACGCAGAGGTACGCGGAGGGAAGCGCAAAGGTACGCGGAGAGGTAGAGAGGAAGGGAAGAGAAGGTCTTTTTTCGGCGTTGCTGATTGAGAATATGAATTTGTTTCACGCAAAGGCGCAAAGGCGCAAAGGTAAGAAGAATAAGAATGGTGATTTTGGCATTTCATACTTTGATTCACCAACGCCCTTTTTTCTCTATTCTCCACCTTGGGATTTCCAGGCTATGGTTTTATCTGGTTGAGGGTCGGGTAGTTTTATTGTAATTAGTGCGGCGACTAGTACCAGTAACATGGATGTCCACAAACAACCCACTAAGTTGAAATACTGGAAAACTAAGCCTGATAAGACTGTACCGGCTAATCTTCCACCAGAGTTGGCCATGTAGTAAAAGCCGACATTCAGGGCTACTTTGTCGTCGTCGGTGAAGGCTAGCACTAGGTAGGAATGCACTGCGGAGTTGAATGCAAAGACTACTCCAAATACTAGGAGTCCGCCAATAATTGCTATGTTGCCGGGTACACCTAATTGTAACGCTAGGGCGATCGCACCAGGAACAGCTGTGAGGGTAAATGTCCAAAATTGGATAGTCTTTGATTGGGGTGGCTGACCAGAACCAAATCGCTGCATCAGCATGGGTGCGAAGAACTGAATCACGCCGTAGCCAATCACCCAACAAGCCAAAAATCCACCCACTTGCTCAAATGACCAGCCTAAAGTCCCCCGGAGAAAAACAGGTAATCCCACCACAAACCAGACATCCCGCGAACCAAAGAGAAAAAATCGCGCAGCTGAGAGAATATTAATTTCTTTACTCTTAGAAAATAGTTGCTTAAACTTAACCTTTGCCTTGATTTTCCCCATCCCTTGAGGCAACATCAACCCAGTGAACATAATCAAGAACAATCCCCCAGCCATCATCAACAGGGAATTGCTAAAGCCCACAGAAGTTAACAGCACACTACCCACAAAAAAGCCCACTCCTTTCAGGGCATTTTTCGAGCCAGTTAACACTGCTACCCATTTAAATAAAGAAGATTTAGCCTCTTGGGGTACAACCAAGCGAATCGCGCTCTTAGAACTCATTTTAGTTAAATCTTTAGCAACCCCAGAAAATGCCTGAGCCACCATTACATAAGCCACTGCAAGCCACTCAGCCCAATCGGGATTCAGCCATGACAGCATCACCATTGAGAAAACTTGTAGCCCGATACCTGCATAAAGGGTGATTTTTAATCCGAATTGAGAACCAATCCAACCGCCTAAAAAGTTGGTTACAACCCCGAATATTTCATAGAACAGAAACAGAGAGGCGATTTGCAATGGTGTGTAGCCAATACTGTTGAAGTACAGCAGTACCAGCATTCGTAAAGCACCATCAGTAATAGTAAAACCCCAATAAGCAAGGGTAACAAGAATATAATTCTTGAGATTAGCGCGAGAAGCTGTAGAAGTCATGCGATAAGAGGCAGGGGGGCAGGGGGCAGGGTGCAGGGGAGATAAGAGGCAGGGGGGCAGGGGGCAGGGTGCAGGGGAGATAAGAGGCAGGGGGGCAGGGTGCAGGGGGGATAAGACGGTAACTTCCCAATCACCAATAACCAATGACTAATGACTAATGACTCAATGCAACTTTACGGGCGAGTTCAATCATCCGATTGGCGTAACCCCATTCGTTGTCATACCAAGCTAGGATTTTGACTTGAGTTTCATTCACCACCATTGTGGAGAGAGCATCAATAATGGCAGAACGAGGGTCATCTTTATAATCAATAGATACTAACGGACGCTCTTCGTAACCCAAAATCCCTTTAAGTGGTTCTTGTTCAGAAGCGGCTTTCAACAAACTATTAATTTCATCTACTTTGGTGGGTCGCAGAACTTCAAATACACAGTCTGTTAATGAAGCATTCAGTAATGGGACTCTCACGGCTAAACCGTTGAGTTTACCGTTCAGTTCGGGATAAATCAAACCAATGGCTGTTGCGGAACCTGTCGTTGTGGGAATCAGAGATAAACTCGTAGCCCTCGCCCGACGCAAATCTTTATGAGGTGCATCGACAATGGTTTGAGTATTGGTATTGTCATGGATGGTAGTAATAATTCCATGCTTAATTCCCAAACCTTCGTGAATGACTTTGACAACTGGAGCTAAACAGTTAGTAGTACAGGAAGCAGCAGTGAGTAAATTATGTTTTTCTGGCTGATACAGATGGTCATTTACCCCCATGACTATATTTAAGGCTTCTTCTTTAACTGGTGCAGCGACGATAACCTTTTGTACACCTCTTTTAAAATAGGGGTCGAGAGTTGCAGGTGTGCGGAATTTACCGGAGCATTCCAGCACCAAATCAACGCCTAATTCATCCCAAGGAACTTCACCTGGTTGACCATATTCACTAAAGCTGAGGGGTTTACCATCAATTAATACTCGTTCCTCTGCGGCTTCTACTTCTGGTGTCCAGCGTCCGTGAACGGAATCAAATTTTAATAAGTGTGCAGCTGTTACAGCCCCACCATTGATTTCATTGATATGAACAAACTCTAATTCTGACCAACCCCAAGCAGCACGGAGGGCTAGCCGTCCAATTCTACCGAATCCGTTGATTCCTACACGCAGTTTCATTTTTAGGGGTGATATTAAGTTTCCCTTTATATCATTTCAAAAAAACTTGATATGTCAATTACAACTAGGTTAATGTATACAAATATTCATCAATAAAACTTGATGTATTAGGAAAAGTTATGATAATAACTGTCTTTTCCGCAACCGGTAGAAATTCTACAAGCCAAGATAATTACGCATCTTCTGAGCAATTTCTTCATGGTATTTGAGGTCAGAAGCTTGTTGGCTTGTATTATCGTTGTGGGAACTTTGACTAAGGGTAATTTGTTTACCAGATTTTAGCACCATATATAATTCTGTAGAAGTACAACCCTCATCATGATGCTGCTCAACTAGAATGGATTGAATTTCGCTGACGGGAAAAATGTCGGTATGGTCTTTGCGAAATAGGTAAGTTATGGTTTTGATAATTTTTTGCTCTATGCGATTAAACGTCCAGACGGTAAAGTATTTGTAAAAGGGAATACTGCTTAACATGATAATTGGAGCAATCATCCAAATCCCCAGAATAGAATATATGAATGAGGTTCTAGAGGGTATATTTGGTATGTTTGCGTCATTCCGTATATTGGTCAGCAATACATAGATAAACACACTCACTAAAACTGTGATCAATAAATTAAGATAGCACGAAAATCTCGCTCTGTTCAACGCAGCAGACCTTGATTTAACACCTAGCTGAAAGGTTAATTCTAGTGGGGTTTCTTGAACGAGTTGGAATTGATATTCTTTCCCGACAGGGTTAATTCTAATACGCATAATTAAGTTCAAGTCAGATAGGTGGAAAAATCTATTTGGCTCTAAATGTTAGGTTTCCCAAAATGATTCTCACTCTATCACCTGAAAAAAATTATTCCTCATCGCAGCAGATACGGGCGGATGGAATTATTTGATTATGGCTAAATTCGGCTAAATATGATTCTAAAATTTTAAATTGGGGTAAGTTTAAACTGTAGTAAATCCAGCGTCCTTCTTGACGGGCGTTAACTAAGCGGGTTTCTTTGAGAGTTTTGAGGTGAAAGGATAGTTTTGACTGATTTACCCCCAAAGCGTCGCACAGGTCACACACACACTGTTCTCGCTTTTTTAATAGTTCTAGTACGCCAATTCTGATGGGGTCTGAAAGGGCATGAAAACCAGTAACAATTAAATCAGAATTAGTAGCAGAGGGGGTAGGCATCAGTAAAATTTGTTCAGGATATATTGTATGGCAACCGCGAAGGAGGTTAGGAGATAAACAGATAATTAAACTCTCACGAATAGGGAGTTTCAAGCTTATTTCCTATTCCCTGTTCCCTCCCTAATATATCTTTATTTTGAACCAGAGACTAGGCTTTCGGGTTGATAGCGGATTCCGGCTTGTTTTAATCTCTGCAAAGCTTCACCTAAGCGATCGCAATCTGCAATTAAACTGATTCTTACATAGCCTTCACCTGCAACTCCAAAAGCATTACCAGGAGTAACCACAACGCCAGTTTGCTGCAAGACATCCAGGGCGAAATCTGTAGAACCCATACCCACAGGACATTTAACCCACAGATACATGGTGGCTTTACTTTTGGGAATATCCCAACCCAATTTTCCTAAACCTTCGATGAGAAAGTCGCGCCGGGTACGGTAGCGTTGCTGGACTTCATGCAGATACTTATCTGGTAGTTGCAATGCGGTTTCGGCGGCGGTTTGTAAAGCAGCAAAAATGCCATAATCCAAGTTGGTTTTGAGGGTCCGCAAACCTTGAATTACATGACGGTTCCCCACGACAAAACCCACTCGCCAACCAGCCATATTGTAGGTTTTGGATAGGGTGTGAAACTCTACGCCAATTTCTTTTGCACCGGGAATTTCTAATAAACTGGTGGGTTGATAACCATCAAAGGCTAACTCGGCGTAACATAAATCATGCACCAGCAAAATTTCGTATTTCCGGGCAAAAGCCACGATTTCTTCAAAAAATTCACGGGGGGCGGTGGCGGCGGTGGGATTACTGGGATAATTAAAATAGAGAATTTTGGCTTGTTCGGCTACTGCATCAGGAATAGCTGCTAAATCTATTAACCAGTCGTTTTCTGGTTTGAGAATCAAGCTGTGAATTTTGCCCCCAGCAATTAAGGGACCGCGAAAATGGGCGGGATAGGCGGGAGAAGGAACTAGAACTACATCACCAGGATTGATATAGGCGATCGCTAAATGGGTTAATCCTTCTTTAGAACCCAGTAAAGGTAAAGCCTCACTATCTGGATCAAGTATGACACCATAACGGTGATTGTACCAATTAGTAATGGCACGGCGGAAACTTGCAGTCCCTTCAAAGGGGGGATAACCGTGATTGGCGGGGTTTTGTAGAGCTACCATTGCGGCTTCTACTACAGGCTGCGGTGTGGGACCATCAGGGTTTCCCATGCCCAAATCAATTAAATCTAGTCCTTGTTCTCGCGCCTTGGCTTTGAGTTCATCCAGACGCGCAAATACATAGGGCGGTAGTTGTTGTATACGTTCTGCGGGGGTAATCCAATTCAAGCTCATTCTAAAACCTCTTCACTCATTCCCCTAGTGGACACACGATTTATCACATCTCTACTATCCGTTGGTGCAGTTGTAGAAACCATCGCCGCCATCAATTGTTCCATTGCAACTTTAAATGGTAATCGATGGATGTCTGATTTAGGATCTAAAGCAATTTCCGCAGATGTTTGTAACTCACCTAGTGTAATGTTGCCTAAACCCAAATCATCTAAATTTCGGGGGAGTCCAATCTCTGCGTAAAACTTTAATAATTGTTGCCTTGCCGATGCCGCTAGTTGATTGCTTTGTAACATTTCTTCTAAACGCAGTTGCACTAAAATCCCGTAGGCGACTTTTTCGCCGTGGATGCTGCTATGTCCAGAAATGTGAGTTAAACCGTTGTGTACTGCATGGGCGGCTACGGTGCGACACTGCGCCCCTCCCAATCCGCCAATTACCCCAGCCAGTAAGACGGTAGCATCTACTACTTCTCGCCAATCTGCACTACCTGGTTCTTTGAGGGCGGTAGTTGATTTCTGCAATAAGATATCTCGTAAAACTCGCGCTTGCTGCACGGCGGAGATAATTAAAGTTTGTTGAGAATTGCCACTGCTAACTGATGCTTCATACCATTTGGCGATCGCATCCCCAATTCCTGCTACTAATGTATGTTGTGGTGCTGTTTGAATTAAATCATAGTCAAGTATTAATAAATCAGGACAGTGAGACAACGCCACATCGTAGAGAAACGCCCCTGACGGAGAATAGACATTAGAAAGAGCAGTCCAAGCTGCACAGGTAGCGGCTGATGTGGGAATTGTCACCACTGGTAACTGTAATTGATGGGCGACTAATTTCGCTGTATCCAAAGCTTTACCGCCACCGACCCCGATAATGACATCAGCTTGATGTTCCTGGGCTGTGTTCCTTAAAGCTTCTAAACTAGCTTCACAGCAATCTGCACCATAGTTAGCATGGGCTGTGTGCCAATTTGACTCAGCGAAAATTGCTTGTAAACTTTTTTGGGCGATCGCCAAGGTGGAATTACCTGCAATAATTAATGGACGACTCCCTAAGCGGCTAATTTCTGCTGATACTGACTGCAACACGCCAGCACCACGAATGATTTTTCCTGGAGCAACCGTCAGGGTCAATAATGAGCTAGAGGTTTCAGTAGACACAGTTTTAGGAGAAAATTGATTGGGCATATAAATCTAGTTTGCCAAAACATTGATATTTCTTAATAAAATTTTAGACTTATCTCTGTAATTTTCCTTTCTCTTGACTTTAACAATGCCCTGTCGTCTCCAATTCTGCACTACAAGGTAGACTCACAGACGCTAGCCGCAGGATATTACAGAGGACACCGAGAAATAAAAGTTTGAGTAGTTTTTTGACTATCTTCTATTTTAATCTAAAAATCATAACTTTTGTATAGTGGAATACCAAAAATATGTGTAATTTTGGCAACAAATTTATTTTTTACTTGTAGTCAAGAGAGAACCCTTGTAGAGACTTTCTACGAAACGTCTCTACATTATTTGTCAAAGCGGTCTAATGAAAACTATGAAGCAGCAGAGTTAGGTAATTGATCGAATTTTTCCAAATAAATTTCAATATCCATATCCGCATCTTCACGGGTAGCCAAAGTGCGTTTTATTTGTCCCAAGAAAAGCGGTACAGATACCCCTGGTTCTGGATGGATAACAGTACGGGCGCGAATTGTCAGTTGATTATTTGACCGTGAACCTAAGCGACCGTAAGAGTATAAATTACTCGCCGCTTGTCGCAAAGTCGCTTCTAATTGGTCAGGGGAAATATTCGGTGATGTCGCAATTACCGTTTGTGTGGAAGCATTATCATAAACTAGAGTGTATTTGGCTGCACCGGGAATGACAGTCCGACTGAGGGGAACCAACGAGAGAGAAAATAAACCCGCAGTCAGCACCAGCATAAAGCCAGTTGCACCTACCAGCCGAAAGCGGGGACCCCATTTGAGTATAAAAGCCAGAACTGCGATCGCACCAAATACTAGTGTGGCAATACCCGACCATTGGGCATACTGAAGAAAGTCAGCTGTTGTAAGCATACAGATAGGTTACTTAGGTGTATTTTATTTGATGATCATCAATCTATTGTATCGAGTAGTTGCACTGTAGATATATTAGACATCTCCGAAAACTATCAAACCCTTGCAGTTAGGATTTTACGCTAGCAGAAGCGTTAGAAATGCCTATTTTTGGTAATTAGCCAACAGCGCGCATACATTACTGCTGAAATTGTTTTTTGATCTTCCACTTAAATAAAGTACAAAACTGGTAATAGTTTTTGTATGAATCTCCATAAAAATCACCCCACTCTGAACCTCTCCTCAAGGTAGAAATATTAGAGATGGGGTTGATAATATGGAGCCTCACAAATAATTTGTATTAGCGCCAGCTATCTCTAGTCAATTAAGTCTTCACCGTACTGATTGAAGCGAGAACTTGTATATACAACGCCCCAAAGTGCAGAGAATAATAACCACGAAATTGTATTCAACCGGAAGTCAAATAAAGTTACATCTACGGTATTGAATACTGCCCATTGTAAAATCACAACAAGATAACTGAAAAATATCAATCTATCTTTTTTTTCTAAGTAGTGAGGCTTTTGCAATAATTGCACACCCTTAACCCAAATCCACGCCAGACAGCCAAACAATAACAGGGCGCTGGGTAAACCCGTTTCAGCCGATAGCATCAAAAATAAGTTGTGGGGATGACCCAAATCAATCTGCATCTGGGCTTTATAGAGGTCGCTGAAACTCCTTAAACCCCAGCCTGTCCAGGGTTTTTGCTGAGTTAAAGACCAAGCAAATTCCCATTGAGTGCTTCGCATTAAAGCCACTGGTCTATCTGGATACATTTGGTCATTTAACCGCGCCCAAAAGAAAGCTGGGACAAAGCGGCGGAAAATTTGAGCAATTACTGAGGGGGCGAAGGCTGCAACAAGAGTGCTAGTTATAACACCAAATACAGTAATTATGACAATATGCCAACCTTGGTATATTGCATAAGCTAAACAGGCAACGACGGCGATCGCCCATCCGTTGCGTGAGTCAGTTAAAATGAGAGCAATGAAGCTGGTAATTACTGACACAGTTAAAACTATTGCGGGAATTGTGGATCTTGATCGCCATTGTTCCAAGCATAAGGCTATTCCCAGGGTAAATGCGATCGCCAAATAAGCCGCAAACAGATTGGCGTGCATGAAAATAGCAGCCATACGTCCTGGTGGATTTCCTCCAGGGGCGAGTCCTATATCCAATAAAATCCACAAAAACTGTAACTGGAAACTCCAACCCCAAAACATTTGCCCAAACCCCATAATTACCACTGGTAGCGAACCAAGCACAAAAATTGCCGCGATTTGCCGTAATTGGCCTGTGGTCTGAATTAGGGTACTGAGTCCAGCAAAAAGTAGAAAAAATGGTATTAAATTAAACAAGCCAAGAAAAGCCTGTGCTTTGTCATCGGCAAGGCTAGAACTAATAATTAGTAATACACTTAAAACAGCAAAACCCCGGTTGAGGGGACTGTGGATAACTACCTGAGATTCTTTTTTGCAGGTGATTAATGCTGCGAATAGCATACTCAAACCACCCACCAAGGGACTCAAGGGAAAAATCAGCAGTCCAATTTGAGTCACATTCCAAGGGGTCTGTAAGGCAGGATGGGGATGATTAAAGGCTAATTTCAAGCTGGCTCCCAATATTCTGCACGGGTGAGACGAATTTGAGCTAAAGCAAAGATAGTGGGGATAATCCGACCATAATTAGTAGAAATGGCTCGCCATCCTAAATCTGCAAAAAACCAGGTCCACATCACTGGGCCAATCAAGCTAAACACACTCCTAACTGCCCCATAACGAGCCGCATTTATTGCCATACCCCGCCGCGCCATTTGTAGAGTTACATAGCCTTTAAATTGGGTCGTCGCTGCTTGAGAACCTGCGATCGCCGTCTGTTTCGCTACTTGATATTTAGCAAAGTGGATGGCAAATTGACGGGCTATTTGTTGCAAAACCAATGGCTGAAGAATGGAAGTAACAGCCAAAGCGCTACCACCTTTAACAAGTAATCCCAAGGGGTCACGCTGTAATAATAATGGTAAGGGTTGTTTTAAGTCTGACTGGGACAGTTGATGTTGCACCTGCTCATTTAATTTTTGCTTCTCATTGTCCGGCAATTTTTTCCATACCTGACCTAATAGATGTAAAAATAACTCTGCTTCTAAATCAACGGTTGTCAGTTCAGCAGAATAGGGAATTTTCAGATATTTACAGACTTGAATTAATGCTTGGCGGTAAGTTATTTGACTTGTGCGCCCCCGTAATACCGTCATCCCATCTGCGGCTAAAAACCGAAACCGATTTTCTAATGTATCTAACCAAGCCTCGTGGTTTTGGCTTTGAACCTCTAGGGGTTCAGGTGTATGAACATAATCGAGGGGATTAAATTTACGACTAAACAAAATTGCTGTTAAGTCCTGCAATTCCTCTTCTGTTGCTAGTTCCAGCGCCGCCCTCAGCTCATCCAATTTCTTTTTCTCCCTTCGTGCAGCCTCTATGTAGTTTATTCTACTATTACCAGTCGTTGGTCATCTTATAGCAAAAGTCAAAAACTACGAATTACGAACTACGAACTACGAATTATGACTGATATTGTAATAGTTGGTGCTGGAATGGCGGGTTTAATCTGCGCCCAACAATTAATTGACGCTGGTTATTCGGTGTTGGTGGTGGAAAAGTCTCGTGGTTTGGGGGGAAGACTTGCTACACGCCGATTATATGGAACTTGGGCAGATCATGGGGCGTGTTATTTGAAACCTCAAGGTGAATTATTCGCAAGTTTGGTAAAGTTGTTATGCGATCGCCAGATTTTAGAAGTCTGGAAAGATCCCCACCAACCAGATTCAGCACCCCGTTATATTGCACCTGGGGGAATGAATGCGATCGGTAAATTTCTCGCCCAAGGTTTACAAATCCAACTCAATCAACGGGTAACAGCCATTCACCCCACCGCAGAAAATAGCTGGTGTTTGACCCTGGAAAGTAACGAACAATTAACAGCGAAAGCCTTAGTTTTAGCCATTCCCGCACCCCAAGCCTTAGCACTGTTAGCACCATTAGGCGCAGATATATTGGGTCAAGAATTTATCGACAATTTGAGTGCTGTAGAATTTTATCCTTCTATTAGTGCGATCGCAGGATATTCTTCCACATCCCAACTATTACCACCTTGGAACGACCGTAAATTTACAGATGATCCTATCCTCGGATGGATTGGTTTAGACAGCAGCAAACGTCCCCACCCTCAGCAACCTGTATTTGTATTGCAAAGTAGCGCTAAATTTGCCGAACTGCACTTAGAAACCCCCGATTTAGAACCAGTAGCAAAAGAGATGCTGCAAAAAGCCGCCCAAAGTTTAGCCCTTCCCTGGCTAGAGACACCAGACTGGATGCAAGTACATCGCTGGCGTTACGCCTTTCCTAGTCGTCCGTGGAAAAATCCGGTATTATCAGCCACTTCCGCCTTACCTTTAGTCTGTTGTGGTGATTGGTGTGGCGGACATCTCGCCGAAGACGCAATGATTTCTGGACTGGCTGCATCTGAGGAAATTAATCATTCCCTGCGCCAGTTGACTTTGCCCGATATGGATGTTTTCAAATTTTTTACCGAATAATTGTATTTATTACTTGACTGGTTGCTTGATGTTCCCAATTAAGTTTATTAATTAACCACAGATGTAGATACTTGATTGATTGACAGGTATACATTGGCCATAATTTTAAGAGTCTGATCACGCAAGGTTAAATATAATTTATTCTATTGAGTCGTATAAATTCAATCCAGATTCCTTTAACAATGTGATATCCTCGGTAAATACACTGCTAACAGGGTTTTTTGTGCAATTATTGAATAATTTGCCAAATTGGGCTAAAGCTTTATTTGTTTTCATAGCCATAGTTGCTGGAATTGCGGGCTATGAGAGTTTGCAGAAGACATCTCAAACTGCTACGGATTCTAGTAATCAAGTCTCTACAAGCTCAGATTTACAGAATATAAGCCTTACAGTTCTGACAAGAGACTCTCAGCCCATACCAAATGTAGAAGTCAAGATTATTTCTGATGGGCCACCAGATTCCAAGATGACTGATAGAAACGGATATACCGAAGTTCAAATACCAACTAGAAGAACTGCCCAGATTACCTTAATTCGTCAAGGGTTTAAGACTGCTAGAGAAACAATAAATCTCACCACTGACCCTAACACAACTAGAATATTATACTTAGATGCAGATAATTCTCAGAACTAACTGATATAAACTCATCAATGACATCTAAATCCTGGTCTTGGAAGGCTATAAAAGATTGGTTTGAGTTTTTATTAATACTTGCTGCATTGTGTGCGTGCGGTTATATTGCTTGGAACCAACTCATCTATTTATATTTAATGCTATTTCTTGGAGGTGTTGCAGCTGGTTTAGCACCACTTGTATCTCCTATTTATAATATTCCAAATGAATGGATAGGTTTAGCACCTTCCTTGACTCAGTTTTTTGAAATTTCGCGTGATAAAGTAGAGCAGCTCAACAAGCTTGAAGAAGCTGAGTTGCAGAATGCTACAGAAGAATTTGTTAAAGTTAAGGAGATACTTAATAAGTATGTCCACAAAAATCCTGATTTAGTTAATCAACATCCTCAGCTAAAAAAAATTATTCGACAAGCAAATATAGGTCAAGAAACCTCTCAATATATATATAAATATAGGGTAGAAGAACGTCAAATTCGTGAAGAAATAGAGAGGAAAGAAAGAGAAAAAAGAGAAGAACAAAAAAAGAGAGAATTTGAGCAGTATTGGCAAAGGGTAGAGAGGGAGAGAGAAAGAAAAAAATTGAACCTCGGAGTGCCACCAGCAGATAAATGTACTTGCCCTTCTGGATATCCTATTAGAGCTACTGAAAATCTGAAAAATGAAAATTATAGAGGTATTTATTATTTAAGTGATGAGCGGAAAGGAGTACAAGTAGATTGGTGTTTTAAGCATCCAGAGGATGCAGAATCTGAAAAATTTAGACGCTCCAAAAAGACTCCTCCTAAGTATCAGCGATAAAATATTTTTTTATCACAGTCTAATATGTTGAGGCAAAGCGAAATCCAGTATAGTAAATATTTAGTGAGTGAAAAAACATAGCTTTTATCTGTCATTATTTAGCTTTTGTAATAACACACCTTACTGAATTTTATGGATAAATTAAAGGTGTGATCCCCTACTATTCTAAAGAACTTTATTCTGAAAAATATTAACTATACTTAATTAAATTACAACCGTCTAATAGCCACTTCTAAACCTGCACAAACACCTGTGAGAAAATCTAAATCTAAAGTAGAAATACTATCACTAGATTTATGATAATGAGGATTCCTTAAAAATGCCGTATCTGTCACCATCAGGGCTGGATAACCCACATCCCAAAACGGCGCATGATCGCTGAGTCTAGTTTGAGGAACAATTAAACCACGATTCGGCACAGGTAGCCATTGACTAGGTATACCAACTTGGCGAATATGGCGACTCATTCCAATTAAATCGGGTACTGTGCGTAAATTGCCAATTAAAGCGATGAAATCCCCCTGACTGGGATAAAAACGTTGCAGAGGAGATGGATAACGTTGAGAACCAGGAGTTAAATCACGATATCCCAACATTTCCAGAGATATCATTAACCGCAGAGGTTGCCGTTGTTTATGTAACAAAGCTGCATATTCAGTACTACCCAGCAACCCATATTCTTCCATATCAAAAGCCACGAACCTCACAGGATATTTCACCGGTTCGTCCGCAAACTTTTTCGCTAACTCCAACAATACCGCTACACCTGTAGCATTATCATCCGCCCCTGGTGTCCCTGGTACAGCATCATAATGAGCCGCAATTAAAATTGGTGGTAAATCGTTTTTTATTTTTTTAGTTTGGCTGGGTAAATTAAGGATGAGATTATGACAGCTTTTACCACGGACTAAAAAGGTGTGGATTTCCACACTTCCCCATCGGGCAAATTCTCGACGGATATATTCTTGTACAAAAAAATGCCCACCACAGGCCATATAAGGATCACGTTCTCGCGCTATCTGCCGCAGATGATTTAGTAATCGCTGTTTTAAACACAAAACCTTAAAATAGTTGCAGTATCAACTTTTATTCACAGAATCAAGGCAAAAGAAAAACTTACGAGGGTGGATTTCCCAACTTTAACCAACGCTAAAGCCGGATATTTACCTGATTAGATTTTAGGGTACTTGGACATACTTAGCATTGTCAATGCTATCCTAGTCTTGCAACTAGCTCCTCAAGTTTGAACTCCTCTACTTCTTACCCTAATCATGATTATCATATCATTGAGGCGTTTTCATACCATAGCAAACAGCTAGAGGTAGTGCTGCATAATCATAATAAAAGTACAAGACACGCTAGGAGAAGAGTAACGCATGGGCAAGGTAGTCGGCATCGACTTGGGTACAACCAACTCAGTAGTCGCCGTAATGGAGGGTGGCAAGCCGGTGGTAATTGCCAATGCAGAAGGAATGCGAACAACCCCCTCTGTTGTCGGCTTCAGTAAAGAGGGCGAGAGGGTAGTAGGGCAAATGGCCAGACGACAAACCGTTCTCAACCCCCAAAATACATTTTTTGCAGTTAAACGCTTTATTGGGCGACAGTATAGTGAACTCAGCCCAGAATCTAAGCGTGTACCTTACACTATCCGCAAAAACGAACTAGGTAATATTACTATTCCCTGTCCCCGTCTCAAAAAGGATTTCGCCCCAGAAGAAATTTCGGCGATGGTGATGAAAAAATTAGCCGATGATGCTAGTCGCTATTTGGGTGAAGCAGTCACAGGGGCAGTAATTACAGTTCCGGCTTATTTTAATGATTCTCAGCGACAGGCGACCCGGGATGCTGGCAGAATTGCTGGCTTGGAAGTGTTGCGGATTCTCAATGAACCTACAGCCGCATCTTTGGCTTATGGATTAGATAGAGGTACGACTGAAACTATCCTCGTCTTTGACTTGGGGGGTGGTACTTTTGACGTGTCAATTTTGGAAGTAGGTGAAGGGATTTTTGAAGTTAAAGCCACCAGTGGAGACACTCAACTCGGTGGTAATGAGTTTGACAAACAAATAGTAGATTGGTTAGCAGACCAATTTCTAGAAGCTGAAGGGGTAGACTTACGCCGGGAGAGACAATCTCTACAACGTCTCATGGAAGCGGCGGAAAAAGCCAAAATCGAACTTTCGGCGGTTAGCGTCACTGAGATCAACTTACCTTTTATCACCGCCACAGAAGATGGTCCAAAACATCTAGAAACTCGCCTGACTCGTTCTCAATTTGAGGGTTTGTGTATTGATTTGATCGGACGTTTACGTAAACCTGTGAAACGCGCTCTCAAAGACTCTGGACTCTCGCCGGTGGATATTGAAGAAGTGGTTTTGGTTGGTGGTTCGACAAGAATGCCAATTGTGAAGCAGTTAGTGCGAGACTTAATTGGGATAGAACCTAATGAAAATGTCAATCCTGATGAAGTTGTAGCCATCGGCGCTGCTATTCAGGCAGGTATTTTGGCGGGTGAACTCAAAGATATACTGCTTTTGGACGTGACACCATTATCTTTGGGATTGGAAACCATTGGTGGTGTGATGAAAAAACTGATTCCCCGCAATACTACTATTCCTGTGCGCCGTTCTGATATTTTTTCTACGTCAGAAAATAACCAAAACACTGTGGAAATTCACGTAGTCCAGGGTGAAAGGGAAATGGCATCAAATAACAAGTCCCTGGGACGTTTTAAACTCTATGGTATTCCGCCAGCGCCGCGAGGGATTCCCCAAGTCCAGGTATCTTTTGATATTGATGCTAACGGAATTTTGCAGGTAACAGCTTTAGATAGAACCACCGGACGAGAACAAAGCATTACAATTCAAGGTGCTTCTACTTTGAGCGAATCCGAAGTAAATCGGATGATTCAGGATGCTCAAAAATATGCTGATGTTGACCGAGAACGCAAAGAAAGAGTGGAAAAGCGGACTCGTTCGGAGGCTTTGATTTTACAAGCAGAACGGCAACTCAGAGAAGTGGCGTTAGAATTTGGGATGCAGTTTGCCCGTAATCGCCGCCAGCGAATTGATGGTATTTGCCGAGATTTGCGGGAAAGTCTCCAAGAAAATGAAGATCGGGGCATTGATCAAGCCTATGCTGACTTACAAGATGCTTTGTATGAACTGAACCGAGAAGTGCGTGAGTATTACGCTGAGGATGAGGACGAAGACTTGTTGGGGACAATTCGGGACATTTTTACCGGAGGCGATAGGGAAAGAGACCGCGATGTTTCCCGCGATACATATCGAGAACGTGATTCCCGTGATTCCTATGGTAGAGACTATGGCAGAGATTATGATCGGGATTACGGCAGAGATAACCGTTACCCGGCTTATGATAATCGTCCATCTCGTAAACAGTCTCGTCCCACCTATCAGGATAACTGGGATGATGATGATGATTGGTTGTAGTCATTAGTCAAATAACAATCTTTCCTCTCTATTCCCCACTTCCTATCACTAGAATTAACAGCTAAACAATTGAGCTATGCAAAATTTGCAGAATTTTCGAGATTACTACGAAATTTTAGGAGTAACTAAGGATGCGACCGGTGAAGAAATTAAAAAGGTCTATCGGCGGTTAGCAAGGCAATATCACCCTGATCTGAATCCGGGAAACAAAGCCGCAGAGGAAAAATTTAAAGATATTGGTGAGGCTTATGAAGTGCTTTCTGATGTCGCTAGGCGATCGCAATATGACCAGTTTAGCCGCTACTGGAAGCAAAAAGGCTTTGTTAATAATAAAGCACCCAAACCTAAAACCTGGGGGGGTTCCTCCAATGGTCGCACCAGCAATCCAGATGTTGACCCAGGACAGTTTAATGATTTTGAAAGCTTTATTAATCAAGTTATTGGTGTAGGAAATCGTAAAGACACCAGAAATGGGGGTAACACCAAAACAGATCCTTTTCGTTCCCCTAAAAGCCGAGTTGAATATACAGTCCCCAAAAACCCACCACGCACACCCCGCCGAGATATTGAAGCCAGATTAACTTTGCCCTTAGAAAAGGCTTATGAAGGTGGGAAAGAACGGATTAGACTAGAAGATGGGCGATCGCTAGAAGTCAGTATGCCCCCAGGTATGGTAACAGGTCAAACTATCCGCCTACGTAATCAAGGTATTAACGGTGGCGACCTCTATTTGAAAATTACCGTCGAACCCCACAATTTATTTAAGCTCGATGGTTTTAATATACTTTGCCAAGTGCCAGTAACTCCCTGTGAGGCAGTTTTAGGAGGACAAGTAGAAGCACCTACTTTAGATGGCCCCGTAAAAATGACTATTCCCCCAGGGGTGAGGACTGGTCAAAAGTTGCGTTTAGCTAACAAAGGCTACCCTGGTGAAAACGGGAATCGCGGGGATCAATTAGTAGAAATTCAAGTTGTTACTCCCAAAAATCTCACATCTGAAGAACGAGAACTTTATGAAAAGTTGCGAGAAATAGAAACCTTTAAACCCCGCGCTGATTTATTACGATAAACTACCATAATCTATCTGTCGTAATTTCCTGCTAATTAACCAATGATCACAAATGATAACTAACAGCCAACTAAGCTAATAGTTAAATCTCAATAAACTGGTAAAAATCAGCAATTATGTTGTTGATTATAAATATTATGAAAAAATCCCCAATTTCTCTCAGAAGTCGGGGATATGTTGATGAGTATACAACAGATTTCATTAACCAATAATGACACAAATAAATATAGGACTTACGCATAATCTACGTTTTCTTGGCGTTCTTGGCGGCTTGGCGGTTTGATAAATCAAGATTTTTGTCCAAGATTTTTGGCAATTGTTGCGTAAGTCCTGAAATAATTAAACTCTTAAAATGAAGGAGCTTTAAGCTCTTATTATCATAGCTTTATAAACTATTTACTAAAAAATCACATACTATTCTTGTGTAACTATATCAGGCATAAATCCGCTTGCTGGTAGCTTTTCAAGCTGGTTATAGTTGTTAATCTTTGTTGGTGAATTTACTCAAACAACTATCGACTAACTATATTCCCGATGAGTTGAAATAAACCAGTATATGTATCTACACCTGTGTATCGATGATCGAAATCATAGGAATGATAAGAGTGCGTGAATAGTGAAAATATGATGTTACAAACTTTTTTAGCTTTATTGTTATCAGCTCCAATAGTTGTGTTTTCTTCATCAGTATTAGCGGGTGAACTTGAAGAAACTAATACTTCTACACCAGTAAATTCCGTTTCTCAGTTATCCGATGTCCAACCGACAGATTGGGCTTTTGGTGCTGTACAATCTTTAGTAGAACGCTATGCCTGTATAACAGGATATCCCAACGGTACATTCCGGGGAAATCGCACCTTGACACGTTACGAATTTGCAACTGGTTTAAATGCTTGTTTAGATAAGATTAATCAACTAATTACTACAGGTAAATCTGATGTAGTTAAGAAAGAAGATTTAGCAATTCTACAAAGACTACAAGCAGAATTTAGTTCGGAACTGGCAAATTTGCGGAGACGAGTAGACGCAGTAGAAAGCCAAGCAGCAGCTTTAGAAAGTCAGCAGTTTTCCACAACTACCAAGCTTTCTGGTGAAGCAATTTTTGCGATTACTGATGTTTTTAGTGGAGATAGCGATCCTTTTGGAGTTGGTGTATCTCGAAATAACACTATTTTCGCTAATAGAATTCGTCTGAACTTAATTAGTAGTTTTACTGGAAAAGATGAGCTAAAAATTAGACTCCAATCTGGTAGTACTCCTTCTCCTCAAAAGGAAGGCGGTTTTAGCTATGGCGCAGATGCTTTAATTGCTGCTTTAGGCCCTAAAGAAACTACACCAGAAGGGGGACAAACATTTAACCAAGGCTTTTCTGAGGTTGGTAATGTAGAAATCGGGACTGTGAGTTATAAGTTTCCGATAGGTAATAAATTACGGGCTGCTATATTTGCAAATAGTGGTGAACACGCAGACTATTTACCGAATGTTTTTAGTGCTGTTGGTGATCAAGATGGTGGTTCTGGTTCACTTTCTACTTTTGCTCAATATAGCCCTATTTACCGCATTGGTTCCCGTGGTACAGGTTTGGGCTTAAATTATGAGTTAAATCCCGCTATTAATTTGAGTTTAGGTTATTTAGCTGCAAATGCTAATAATCCAGAAAATTTAACTTCTAATAGCAATGTTAATACAAATGCTGGAGGGTTATTCAATGGTTCCTATTCAGCTTTGGCGCAATTAACGATCGCACCGACACAAAATTTAGCTTTTGGGTTAACTTACGTCAATGCTTATACCGCAGGAATACCAACTTTTGGCAATGATGTGGGAACAACTGCGGCTAATTCCCCAGATTTAATTTCTGATAATTTCCGCCGTAGCAGTAATTCTTATGGTGTAGCTGGTTTGTGGCGAATTTCTCCCAAGTTTGCGGTTAATAGCTGGTTTACCTATACTAATCAAGAGGGTAGATCGGCAGGGGTTGATAATGAAAGTGCTGATGTTTTCAGTTATGCGATCGCCTTAGCTTTTCCTGATTTGGGTAAAGAGGGTAATTTGGGAGGTATTGTGGTAGGTGTTCCTCCCTATGCTGATATTTCTGGTTTTGTTCCTTTTTATCGACCATTTTTGGCTCGTGCAAATCGGGAGATCCTGACTGACATCCCCAATAGTACGAAAACACCCCTACATCTGGAAGTTTTCTATAAGTATCAACTAAATGATCATATCTCCGTTACACCAGGTGTAATTTGGCTCGTGGCTCCTAATCAAAACAGTAATAATCCTGATGTGGTCATTGGGACGGTTCGGACTACTTTCACGTTTTAATTCGGCTTTGGGTTGAGAAAACCGGGGTGCATTTTACCTAACAGATCATGAAACCCTCACAATTAAAGAGTTTCGAGCCTGTTCCCTGTTCCCTGTTCCCTGCTATAAGTTTGGCCTTGATCGCGTAAATTAATAAAAGATTTAAAATATAAATAACTGAATTTGAGCAAGTGAATTAAAACCGTGACTGACAACGGAACAAAGGGACAAATGAGCAAGAATAGGACATATTACGGCCTGCTGGGACTGCATCCTTCAGCGTCGGTGATCGATATCCGTCGGGCTTATTGGGAACTGAGTAAACAGTATCATCCAGATACTACCGAATTACCGGCGACAGTTGCGACTGCGAAATTTCAGCAAATTAACGAAGCTTACGCCACTCTCAGTAATCCAGAACGGCGTTTAAGTTATGATACCAAAATCGGCTATTCTCGGTTTGGGGTGATTCAAGCACCAACTGATTTAAACCATCCCGCGCCTAAATCCCATGATTTCTCAAAATCAATGTATCTGGATGCGAGCGATCGCCCATTATCAGCCGGGGAAATCTTTGTATTATTTGTGTTAGGCTTAACCCTAGTGGGTTGCGTGTTAGTTGCGATCGCCGTGGCTGTGATTCGTGGTGATAGTAATATTCCCGCCCAAGTTAATCAACCACAAATTACCCATATTTCTCAACTTCCCACCACTAGAGAAATTAAGATTACTTTTTAATCGTCAATTTAAAATTTTCAGTTGTTTTTTTTATTTTCCTATGATTAGCCCCGACAAACCTTTATACAGTCATCCATTACCACAAATTGAACAGTGGTTAAAAGACCAAGGCTGTCAACAAGATCAAAATGAATTACATTCTTGGCGTATAGAAAGACCAAATTGGCAAGCTGAACTGTGGCTTGATATTGAGCAAATTACAGTCAGATATATCAAGTCTGGGGAGAATAACCAAGACATCCAACGCTCGTTTACCTATTCTCTCAGCCGGAAAGATATCGAACAAGCAGTATTTTCTGGTCCGTAAAAGACTGAACTATTTTACTGATCCACTTCTAGGTAATTGGTTTTGAGTTCCACCAATTACCATCTTGCTAAATTAAACAGATTTAGACATGACTACTGACACCTAGGCTAACCACATCCTGGGTAAAATTATTTTTAGCAACTTGTGCAGCCAGAATTTTTCGATAAACCGCCTCATAACCATCAGTCATCTTTTCCATACTGAAATGATTGCGAACATACTCTCGACAAACATACCTGTCTAACTGCGTTACTTGCTGAATAGCACTAATACAATCCGCCACATTATTGCACAGAAAACCTGTTGTTCCGTGTTTAATAATCTCCGGAGTTGACCCTAGTCTCATAGCAATAACGGGTGTACCTGCTGCCATTGACTCTACCATAACCAAGCCAAAAGGTTCTCGCCAAGTAATAGGAAAAAGAGTAGCTACTGCACCACCCATGAGGGCATTTTTTTGCACATGGTTGGCTTCACCCAGATATTCAATTTGCTGATTATCAATATGGGGTTTGATTTCTTTTTCAAAGTATTCTTCGTCAACTACATCTACCTTCCCAGCTATTTTTAAATGCCAACCTGTTTCTTTAGCAATCTTGATGGCTAAGTGTGTACCTTTCTCTGGAGATATCCGCCCTAAAAACGCCAAATATGGGGGGTTATCGGGTTGAGGATGAAACTTATAACTATTAACATCAATGCCATTGTAAACCGTTGAGACATAATTTAACCCTAGCCTCAGTTCCCTTTGAGAATGAGAAATACTCACAAAAGGTTGACGTTTAGCATATTCAAACATTTTTTGATTATCAGGGGTAAAAATACCGTGCAGAGTGTGAATCGTAGGTGTTTTAATCAGGTTCGCATAAGGTAACGCCGCACAGCAGACATGGGAATGAATAATATCAAAATCCTCTGCCCGTTCATAGACAAGGCCTAGTTGTAGCATTTCGTATATCTGATGTTCCTTAACATCTGGATCAAGTCGTAAAGCACGGGGATGAACTGATACTAGCTTTGCCAAACTAATAGAATCTCCCGAAGCAAATAGGGTTACTTCATGTCCTCGTCTCACTAATTCATCAGTGAGTAATCCTACAACTAACTCTATGCCCCCATAAGCTGGAGGTGGTACTCTCTCAAGTAATGGGGAAATTTGAGCAATTCGCATAACAAAACTCCTGCAAGATAAGCGGAAAAGCAGATAAACCAGAAGTGCTGTTCTAATTTAATTAGCACTTAGAAATCCCAAATAATGCCCATCTAATAAAAACTCCCACTAAAATTGTATGGTTAATTACCCTAATTGTGTTTCTACCTTAGTAGGGATAATTACCTTGACATAGGAAATAAATTTAATAATTTATAAGTAATAAATCAGTTAATTTACTTTTGAGATTTTTATCGAAAATATCCGATTAATTAGGCTATTTCCCTGGAAATATCTATTTTTTAGATAACCTTTAAAGCTTTTTTTGCTAAGAAGTTATTTTCATTCATCTCACTCCAAAGAAATAGACATATAGAAAATATTTCTCTCCAGTTTCCCATCCCTAATATTGACAAAATCAAAATTTCATGCTATACAGAACACGTTCATCAGTTATAAAAACAAATATAATCAACGTGAATATTTCTCCGTCTCAAAAAAAACCGCGTGTCTCTTGGCAGGCGGTTTTCACGGTAGTTTTATCTATATTTATGTATTTGCCTATACTGGTGCTGGGGTTTTATAGCTTCAACGAGTCACCCTATAGCGCAACTTGGCAAGGATTCACCCTCAATTGGTATGAGAAACTGTTTAGCGACGATCGCATTTTATCAGCGTTAAAAAGTAGTTTGATAGTAGCCTGTTGTGCCGTGAGTGTTGCGGCTGTGTTAGGAACCTTAATGGCGGTAGGATTGGCACGTTATCAGTTTTTGGGTAAGAATTTGTATCGTGGTGTTTCTTACTTACCGTTAATTATTCCAGATATTGCGATCGCCGTGGCGACATTAGTGTTTCTAGCCGCCTTTGCCATCCCCCTGAGTATATGGACAATCATCGCCGCCCATATAGTATTTTGTCTAGCTTATATCGGAGTTGTAGTTGCTTCCAGACTCACCAATTTAGATCCCTATTTAGAAGAAGCAGCACTAGATTTAGGTGCTACACCAATGCAAGCATTTATTAAAGTATTATTACCGCAATTAATGCCTGCAATTATCGCGGGATGCCTACTAGCTTTTGTACTCAGTTTAGATGACTTTCTCATTGCTAGTTTTACATCAGGTAGCGGTTCTAACACCCTGCCAATAGAAATTTTTAGTCGCATTAGAACAGGAGTCCAGCCTGATGTGAATGCCCTCAGTGTAATCTTAATTACAGTCTCTGCAATCGTCGCCTTTATCGCCGAATTTATTCGTGCTTTTGATAACAATAAATAACCAGAATAATGTACATAATTAACATGGTAAAACACCCTTGACAAAATCAATAGTTTCACAATAGTATTTCTATTGTGATCAAAATATATATTTTCAGAAATAATTCTATTTAAATAAAATCGAGAACTAATAAAAGCTAGAAAAGTTCTGCCTTTGTATTTCCCCATACAAGTATATATGCAGATGTAGCTTTGTTCAGGTTTATTTGTCTAGATGTATATTCTGAATTTGATATTATTGGGGCGAACTTTGGATAATATGCTATTTCCTCCTCATTATGCAAATTTGCCAAAATCCCAATTGCTCGAATCCATTCAACCCTAAAGAAAATAGATTTTGTATGAGTTGTGGACAAAGCAACTTTGGTCAATTTCTGAGAAATCGCTATCGCGTATTGAGGCTTTTAGGTGAAGGTGGATTTAGCAGAACCTATGCAACGGAAGACGCTGATAGGCTGAATGCGCCTTGTGTAATCAAACAATTCTTCCCTCAAGTCCAAGGAACAATTCAACGTAACAAAGCCGCCGCATTTTTCAAAGAAGAGGCTTTTAGACTGTATGAACTGGGAGAAAATCACACTCAAATTCCCAGATTATTGGCGTATTTTGAACAAGGTTCTAGTTTGTATCTTGTCCAGGAATTTATCGAAGGGAAAACACTTTTACAAGAAGTTCAAGAAAAACCCTTTACTGAGGCAGAAATTTACCAGCTTTTAATGGACTTATTACCAGTCCTGGAATTTGTTCATGCTGCTAATGTGATTCACCGAGATATCAAACCAGAAAACATTATCCGTCGTGATAGTGATGGTAAACCTGTATTAATTGATTTCGGGGGTGCTAAACAGGTAACGCAAACGACTTTAGCTAGACAAGCAACGGTTATTTATACCATTGGTTATGCGCCATCGGAACAAATGGCGGGTTTTCCTTGTCATGGGAGTGATTTATATGCTTTGGGTGTGACTTGCGTCCGTTTGTTAACGCAGTGTTTACCATCACAAAATACTTATGGGGAAATTAATGATCCTCTTTATGATGCCATGAATGGTAATTGGTTATGGCAAGAAGAATTACAAAAAAAAGGTATGATTATCGGCGCTGAATTAGGCGAAATTTTAAATAAATTATTAAAACATTTACCCAGTGAAAGATATCAAGCAGCTACAGAAGTGATTAAAGATTTGCTGACTAGTAAGAAATTGGCTGTAGAACCAACAATTGCGGATATTTCAGTACCTGTATTAGTTAAATTACCACCACCAAATAAACTTACATCGTTACCCCCCTTAGAAACCTTTAATTTTAAAGTGGTGACTGTAGATACAGCAGGTAGAGAAGTTAACCGTGATTTCCCTACGGCTAAATTCTTTGCGGAAAAATTGACTCCCGCAGTCACAATGGAAATGGTGTTAATTTCTGGTGGTAGTTTTTGGATGGGTTCACCGGAGTTTGAAGGCGATGCTGATGAACGTCCGCAACACGAAGTTATTCTCAAACCATTTTTTATGGGTAAGTTTCCCATAACTCAAGCACAATGGAAAGCTGTAGCGGCTTTACCTCCAGTTAAACAAGATTTAAATCCTTATCCTTCAAAATTTAAAGGACTCAATCGCCCTGTAGAAAATGTATCTTGGTATGAAGCTGTAGAATTTTGCGCTAGACTTTCCGAAAAAACTGGGCGTGAATATCGTTTACCTAGTGAGTCGGAATGGGAATATGCTTGTCGCGCTGGAACTACGACATCTTTCCACTTTGGCGAAATGGTTACTACTGATTTGGTGAATTGTAGTAGCGATAGTTATGGGATGGATGTGAAAAGCAAATACCGCAAAGAAACAACTGATGTGGGCAGTTTTGGGGTAGCTAATGCTTTTGGCTTATATGATATGCATGGGCAGGTTTGGGAGTGGTGTGCTGATACTTGGCACAATAATTATGATGGCGCACCTGCTGATGGTAGTGCTTGGGAAGTTGGGGGTGATTTGCATCGCCGGCTATTACGTGGGGGTTCCTGGAGTTTTAGTGCAGAACTTTGTCGCAGTGCTAGTCGTAGCTGGAATGAGTGTGATGGTGGTTTGAGGATATCTGGTTTGCGGGTGGTATTTTCGGGGGATTTTGATTTATAGCAGGGAAGAGGTTTTAAACTGACTAGTTGGGATAGTTTTCCCGAATAAAGTACCCAAAGATTTTAGTTTTTCTGAGGTTGGCTGTGTATCATATCTTTAAGAAAACTGTGGTAGTTGTAGGTTGATGGGGAATATGTTGACTAAACGCAAGAGTCGCAGTGTTGCAGCAATTTTAGCTTTATCGGGGACGCTGACTATTTCGGGGTTACATAAGTTTTATTTGGGACAACCTCTGTGGGGTGTGTTGTATGTTTTGCTGTCGTGGACACCTATCCCGAAGGTCGCAAGTGCGATTGAGGGGGTTTGGTATTTAGCACAGGATGAGGCGGCTTTTGATCGTCATTTTAATTTTGGTAGGTCAGTTGGGAAAAGTTCACCAGAAATGGGGAATAATGTGGAGGCGATGGCTAAGGCTTTGCGGGAGTTGGATACTCTGCGTCAGGATGGTTTGATTTCTGAGTATGAATTTGAACAAAAGCGCCGCCAGCTGCTAGAGGATATTTCTTGATTTCAGGAATATGAATTGGCTACCTTTAAATTTGAAGTTGCAAAAACTGCGGGCTAAACTGCTGAATGATCCTTATTATCGTTTACAGTCTGGGGAGGAAATTCAACTGGCGGTCAAGTTGGGGTTGCGAATTGATGCGAATCAGGCGACTGTGGATGATTGGTTACGTTTACCTGGTTTGTCGATTCATCAGGCGCGATCGCTTGTGGAACTTTCCCGTTCTGGTGTTAAATTTTATTGTATTGAAGATGTGGCTGCGGCTTTAGCTATACCAACTCAGCGATTAGCACCTTTAACGCCTCTGCTACATTTTATTTACTATGACAATGAATCTTTAGATTCTCCTCGCCAGTTAGTTAACCCGAATACGGCGACGGTGGAACAATTGGTTAAAATTCCTTTTATGGATGTGTCTCTGGCGGAAGCTGTGATCCAAAATCGGCTGTCATCGGGGAGTTATCGGAATTTGGCTGATTTTCAGCGTCGGTTGGATCTACCTGGGGAGGCGATCGCCCAATTGATGTATTTTCTCCAATTTTGACACAGCATTCACCGCCAGAGTTAACATTTATCCTATGGGATACTTTCCAACAGGAATGGGGAGATCAAACAAGTCCGGCTGTTTCTTTCCTTAAATAAAGCCGATGCGATCAAGAGGCCAAAAGCGAAATGCAGCGCGACCAATGATGTTTTGTCTGGGTAAAAATCCCCAGTAGCGGGAATCGTTACTATTGTTGCGGTTATCTCCCATGACAAAAAATTGGTCTTCCGGAACTTGGATGGCGGGAAATGGTTGATTTGGAGGTTCGGCGATGTAGTCTTCTGCTAAGGGTTGATCGTTGAGGTAAACTTCACCGTCGTTGATTTTGAGGATTTTACCAGGAAGACCTATGACCCGTTTAATAAAGGCTTGGTCTGCGGGATATCCCCGGCTTTGTAGTTCGGCGGGGGGCTGAAATACGATAATATCGCCAGTGGTGGGAGGGTGAAAATGGTATGAGACTTTTTCTACTACCAAGCGATCGCCTGTATGTAGGGTAGGTAGCATGGAATCTGACGGTATATAGCGGGGTTCGGCGATAAAGGTTCTAATCAGGATGGCTAAACATAAGGCGATCGCCATCAGAGTGAGATTTTCTTGCCAACTACTCCATCCTTTTGATGAGGTAGCGGCTGGTTTTACATCACTTTCGTGAGGAGTCATAGGAATTTTAGCCAGTGGAAACGGTAAAACAAATATCTTAATTATTTTGACTCAAAACTTTTCTTTAATTACAAGTGTTTGTAACTGAGAAATTATCATCGCCCCCAGGAGGTCAGAAAATTAGCCTATTCCCGACTCTCAGTAAAAACAACAATAATATCTGAATAATTGTTAGCATTTTGGAGTGAGTAAAAATCAAATGACTACTATGAAATCTGCATTCTGGCGTTTTTCCTCCACTGTACTGACAACATTTTGCTTGCTGGGACTGACAGGTGCAGCCGCCGTTGATAGCGAAAATCAGGATGTAGAATTGAGGGTGGGAATTGTACAGCGATTTGGAGAGAATCCCGAAGTCAAGTTACAACTGGAACCCACATCAGGCGATCGCCTACAGCTAAAATTTACAGTAGATAATCAGCAAAAAACCTTAGTCACCCAAAACCCAGTCAAACTACAAACAGTCATGAAACCTCTACCCCAGGTGGAGATAGAGGAGGTAGTAGTTTTAGGGACATACCGCACCTTTGAAACGGCGGAAGACAGTGCCGAAAATTGGCGTTCTCAGGGCATAGAAGTAGAAATAGCCCAACCAGATCGTTGGCAAGTTTGGGCGAAACGGGACGTTTACAGTAGTCCCTTATTGCGGCGCTTGTTATTTCAGGGTGTGGAAGCTGCGGGTAAGGAAATGGCTTATATCAATACCCAGATTTTGCCAGAAGTCCCACAAGTCACCTGGGAAGTAGACGGTAACAGTTACAGTGCCGATAATTTAGAAATTAGCAGCAATAAACAGTTAATTCGGGTCAAAATCGGCGAAAAGCTGGAAACTAATCGTCTGTATCCCGGAGAAATGACTTTACAGCCCAACGCCTATGGTACATATACTTTAGTTAATGAAGTCCCCCTAGAAAGCTATTTGCGGGGAGTTGTACCCCACGAAATTGGCACAAATGCCCCCACCGCAGCCGTAGAAGCCCAAGCAATTATCGCCCGGACTTATGCTTTACGGAATTTGCGGCGGTTTGTTACTGATAACTATCAATTATGTGCTGATACTCACTGTCAAGTTTATTACGGTTGGAGTGGAACCGCCCCCATTACCGACAGGGCGATCGCAGCCACTAAAGGTATGGTTTTAACCTATAATAACCAGCTAGTGGATGCGCTGTATTCTTCCACCACTGGCGGCGTTACTGCCTATTTTAGTGATGTTTGGCATGGTGAAGACCGTCCATACTTACGCCCAGTCATAGATACGCCTACTAAGTTGTGGGATTTATCTCAAAAGAGTTTAGCTGATGAAACCAACTTTCGTAACTTTATTAATCAGAGTGAAGGATTTAACGAAAGTACCTGGAATACCTTTCGTTGGAACCAGGAAACACCCATTGCTGATATTAACCAACTCTTAAAAAGATTTCTGGAAATCAAAAATAGCCCCTATGCCAAATTTAACACCGTTGAGGCTATGTCTGTAATCCAGCGTAGTAAAAGTGGCAGGATTCTGGAATTAGCGATAAAAACAGATATTGGCGTTTTTACCCTGGAAAAAGACGAAATTCGTAGCGCTTTTGCGGCTCCCAGAAGTACCCTATTTTACATAGAACCCCTCAACAAAGGCACTACAGACCTATGGGGATATGCTTTTATTGGTGGTGGCTTGGGACATGGAGTGGGCTTAAGTCAAACCGGGGCGCAAAATTTAGCAAAAATAGGTTGGGAAAATGCCCGAATTTTGCAATTTTACTATCCCGGTACTCAAGTTAAAACTCTCAGTAGCCACATCAAATTTTAAATCAGTGAAAAGTTATCAAGGAGTAAGGTGGGAGGCTTCAACCTAATTAAGTCTCTTGACTGATAACTGATAACTGATAACTGATAACTGATAACTGATAAAGACCTATGCAGGGGTGCAAAGCATCACACCCCTATGATCTCAGCAGCAATTGTGATTTAACAGCGAACTGTTAGTAGAGGTCTTCTTCTTTGTTAGTTTCGATTGTGCAGTCAGAACTTGGGTAAGCAACACAGGTCAAGACATATCCGCCTTCAATCTGGTCGTCGTCTAAGAATGATTGGTCAGATTGGTCAACAGTACCTGCGGTGATTTTACCAGCACAGGTGGAGCAAGCACCGGCACGACAGGAAAAAGGTAAGTCAAGACCAGCTTCTTCAGCTGCATCAAGAATATAGGTATCCTCTTCACAATCGATTGTTTGGTTCAAGCCTTCGGCTTCATTGATTAAAGTAACTTTGAAAGTAGCCATTAAATAATCCTCTCTTGTTCAAACGGCAGTATAAGTTATCCTGAAGCAAAGCATAGGGCTTTGTTTATGACATTAGCCACTAGTTTTTATTTGCTCCAATTCTGATACTACGAGAAAAATTACAGGTTTTAACTGGAAATTTACCCCGATTAGTAATGAAGTTGAGTTAGTAAATAATTATAAGTTTATTTTATGTATTAATTTTTTTGAGTATCGACGCAAAATTTCCCATATTCTCAGGGTGGGATGTCGAAAACAGAACTGATGAGAATCATGTATAATTCAAAGGCAGCTTTGGAAACAGCAAAAGTGCGTGTAGGCTTGGTTGGTAGTGGATATGCGGCAAAACTACGGGCTGAGGCGTTCCTTGGTGATCAACGCACAAGTCTAGTAGCGATCGCAGGTCATCAGCCAGAAAATACGGCAGCCTTTGCCCAAAAATATGAAACAGAAGCGTTAACTTCTTGGGAAAAATTAGTAGAACGCTCAGATATTGATTTGGTGGTGATTTCTACAATTAATCGTGATCATGGTGCGATCGCTCGTGCCGCACTTTCACAAGGCAAACACGTAATTGTGGAATATCCCTTGTCTGTAGATATCACAGAAGCTAAGGAATTAATCGCTTTAGCCAAATCCCAAAATAAACTCTTACACGTTGAACACATCGAACTCTTGGGGGGCTTACATCAAGCCTTGCAGCAAAACTTAGACCAAGTTGGTGATATTTTTTATGTTCGCTACAGCACCATCAATCCTCAGCATCCCGCACCCCGGAAGTGGACTTATAACCATGATTTTTTTGGTTTTCCGTTAATTGGCGCACTATCGAGATTACATCGTCTAACTAATTTATTTGGTAAAGTCTTTTCGGTTAACTGTCATCAGCGATATTGGGAAACAGAATCGGATTACTATCAAACTTGTTTCTGCATCAGTCAACTGTGCTTTGAAAATGGACTGTTAGCACAAGTAGTCTATGGCAAAGGTGAAACCCTCTGGCAAGCAGAACGCAAATTTGAAGTTCACGGCGACAAGGGTGGTTTAATTTTTGATGGCGACAAAGGAATGTTAATCCAGTCTCAGGAAACAACACCCATAGAGATTGGCACACGTCGGGGTTTATTTGCTAAAGATACAAATATGGTGTTAGATCATCTTTTCAATGACACGCCTTTGTACGTCACCCCAGAGCAAAGTTTATATGCCCTCCAGGTTGCTGATGCTATCCAAAGAGCGGCCGAAACAGGTTTAACTATATTTATGAGCGATACTGCCGATAAAAATTTATGAAAACCGAACCAATTGTCATTTTATCTACACGAGAACTGGAAAAAATGCGTCAAGCCGGACGCTTGGCTGGGCAACTTTTACAGCACCTAGAACCAATGGTGAAGCCGGGAGTAACCACTCTCCAACTCAATGATGAAGCAGAACGTTGGACTCAAGCCCACGGAGCGAAAAGCGCACCTCTGGGTTACAAAGGCTATCCCAAGTCTATTTGTACCAGTGTGAATGAGGTAGTTTGTCATGGTATTCCCCAAGCCAGACAGATTCTTAAAGATGGGGACATTATCAATATTGATGTGACATTAATTGTGGATGGCTACCACGGCGACACATCTACAACCTTTTTTGTGGGTACTCCTTCACCCACAGCCCAGAAGTTGGTAGAGGTAACTGAAGAATGTCGCCGCCGGGGAATTGCTGAAGTCAAGCCAGGGGCAAAAATTGGCGATATTGGTGCAGCTATTCAAGAGTATGCTGAGTCACAAGGGTTTTCTGTGGTACGGGACTTTGTGGGACACGGTATCAGTAATATTTTCCACACTGCGCCCGATATTCCTCATTATGGTGTGCGAGGCAAAGGTAAACGTCTCAGACCGGGAATGGTGTTCACTATTGAACCGATGATAAATGAGGGTACTTGGGAAGTGGAAGTCCTCGATGATGGTTGGACAGCTGTGACTGGCGATCGCAAATTATCCGCCCAATGCGAACATACTTTAGCTGTCACAGAAACAGGTGTAGAAATTCTCACCCTAGCTTAAGTTCAGTTATCAGTTATCAGTTATCAGTAGACATCTGCTGAGAAAGAATGTAGAGATGTTTCATGCAACTGGGGGAGTACAAGCTTCCCTCTGCCTTTTCCCCCCTACTTCTTCTCACCTTCCTAACTGATTGGGAATACCTTCACAACCGCCGGGAATTGTGGCGCGAGTTTTTTCTCCTCCCCAAGCACAACAATACTGGCGAGTCGTCTCAGGTAAACGCTGAACATCACTGAAATCGGCATTTTCCACCACAGCGCCAGTGTATTCGCCAGTTTCGTACTTTGGTGGCTCGTTGCGACTGCGAGGGGATGCTGTGGTGAGAGAACCATAGAAAAAACGAGTCCCATTCAAATCAGCCCCACTGAGATTGGCACTGTATAAGATAGTCCGGGCAAGGTTGGCTTTGACTAAATCACAATTGCTGAGATTAGCACGAACCAGATTAGCTTCACTCAGGTCAGTCCAGCGTAAATCGTTACCAGAGAGGTCGGCGGCGGCTAACATTACCCCTAAGTCGATCACCCGTACACCATCTAGGCGGTCTTCCTCGTAACCCCCCATACCGTCGAGAATGGCTCTACCTAAACGGCGATCGCGCTTCAGGGGGGTGAGTAATTTGGAACGGGAGAGAAAACGGATAATTTTGGCTTTACCACTACCATCGACACTGCTAAATATTGCGGCTGTACGTCCTTCGGCGATCGCCCTTTCTTGCGGCCAATCTTCTAATAATCCTTCTTCATCTAACACTAAATCTGAGACTCCTTGAAAATAGGAATCAATGGTTTGCTGCTGGGTAATAATATTTTGCTGCATCGTCAGCAGGTTTTGCTGAATTGTCAAGTCTTTAGAAATTACATATTGTCGCCATGCTACATACACAGCCACAATTGCAATGGAAATTTGCCCCAAAGCCCCAAACCATTCCGCTAAAGTCCCGGAAGCTTCCCAGCCAATTTGCGTGATCCATGTCTGCAAGCGATCGCCCAAAGCAGTAAACTTGAATAAGCCGATTATCCCTACAACTAGACCCAAAGAGGCTATAAACAGGGTTCTATCCTGAGATAAAAACCACTGTTGCACCACATATTTTGACCAGGGTAACAACATTGTTAGAGATAGCACCAAAGTAATCAGTGTTCCCAACAAGCCAATAATCCAGTTATTGATTACTAGTCCCAGAACAGTAATGGCGATCGCCACCAGAGTGAAAAGTAATGCTCTAGGCTTGACTGTAAATTTGCTAACAGTGTATTCCTTGACCTGAGAATGGGCTTGTTGCAAAGCACTTTTATTTTCTGGAGATTGCAAAGCCGCAATTGTGGCTAAAGATTCTTGTGCTACTAGTCCATCTGGAGTTAAGTGATTTTCATCTGTACCCTCAAAATCTTCTGCGGGTAAAGGTTCTGGATTTGGTGAAGGGGAGTGAGATTCAGTCATCAGTTATCAGTTATCAGTTATCAATATGGCAACCGCGAAGGAGTTAGGACAGAAACAGACATATAGAGATTCTCAAGGCTGTTCCCTGTTCCCTGCTCCCTGTTCTCTGTTCCCTGCTATAACTACCGAAAAAGCAAACAGGATTTAACCAGAAATGCCATTCCCCTCCCAGACAGCCAGGAGGGGATAGGGTTCAGTATTTTATGACATCATTTCTCAGTTACTGATAAGCATCCATCGGTAGACAAGAACAGACAAAATTGCGATCGCCAAAAGCCGCATCAATCCTCCCCACACTTGGCCAGAACTTATGTTCCCGCGTCCAAGGTGCAGGATAAGCAGCCTGTTCACGAGAATAGCCATGAGTCCATTCTCCAGCAATCAGACTTTCAGCAGTATGAGGTGCATTCTTCAGCAGATTATCCTCAACATCCATCTTCCCAGATTCAATTTCCGAGATTTCCCCCCGAATAGCAATCAACGCCTCACAGAACCTGTCTAACTCCTGTTTAGATTCGCTTTCCGTCGGTTCCACCATCACAGTACCAGCCACAGGCCAAGAAACAGTGGGCGCATGGAAACCATAATCAATTAGCCGCTTGGCAATATCATCAACTTCGATGCTGGCAGATTTTTTGAGCGATCGCAAATCTAAAATACACTCATGGGCAACCAAATTATTTTTCCCCTTATACAACACCGGATAATCAGAATCCAGCCTGTGGGCAATATAATTAGCATTCAAAATCGCCACCTGAGTTGCATGAGTCAAACCCTCAGCCCCCATCATGGCAATGTACATCCAAGAAATCACCAAAATACTAGCACTACCCCAAGGCGCAGCTGCCACAGCACCAACTTGAACATCACCAGCATTAGGGACAACACAATGTCCAGGAAGGAACGGGACAAGATGTGCAGCCACACCAATCGGCCCCATACCAGGACCACCGCCACCATGAGGAATACAAAAAGTTTTATGCAGATTTAAATGGCAGACATCCGCACCAATATCCCCAGGACGACAAATACCCACCTGGGCATTCATATTCGCCCCATCCATATAAACCTGGCCACCATGACCATGCACCACCGCGCAGACTTCCTGAATTGCTTCCTCAAACACACCATGAGTTGAAGGATAAGTCACCATCAAAGCCGCCAATTGGTCACTGTGCTTTGCTGCCTTAGCTTGCAAATCATCCAGATCAATATTACCCAACTGATCACAAGCAACTGCAACCACCTTCATCCCGCACATAACCGCACTGGCTGGATTAGTCCCATGTGCTGATTCCGGAATCAAACAAATATTACGGTGTCCTTCCCCACGACTTTCGTGATAGTCACGAATCACTAAAAGTCCTGCATATTCCCCTTGAGAACCAGCATTAGGTTGTAGAGAAATACCTGCAAATCCTGTAATTTCAGCCAACCATCTCTCAAGTTGCTGGAATAGAATTTGATAACCCCGTGTTTGTGAAACTGGCGCAAAAGGATGAATCTTGCCAAATTCTGCCCAAGTCACCGGAATCATTTCCGCCGTTGCGTTTAACTTCATAGTGCATGAACCCAAAGGAATCATCGATGTCGTCAAAGATAAATCCTTAGTTTCTAGCTGATGTAGATAACGCAACAACTCCGTCTCTGAGTGATAGCGGTTGAACACCGGATGAGTCAGATAGTCACTGGTACGAGGTAACAGAAGATGAGAAACTGAGGTATTCAATTCTTCTAAAGAAAAGGGGAGATTTTCTTTACCTGCGAAAACTTGCCAGAGGTCAATTAAATCCTCCACCGTCGTAGTTTCATCAAGGGAAATCCCCACAGATGTACCATCAAAAACCCGGAGATTAATATTTCTTCCTTGGCAACCTTCCAGAATAGTCTTAATAGACTGTGTACCTAACTCCACTCGCAGCGTATCAAAGAAATGTTCAGAACTAATCTGATAACCCAGACGCTGCAATCCTGTTGCCAAGGTAACAGTTAACTGGTGAACATTATCAGCGATATTTCGGATACCATCTGCGCCATGATATACCGCATACATCCCTGCCATCACTGCCAACAGTACCTGTGCAGTACAGATATTACTAGTAGCTTTATCTCGGCGGATATGCTGTTCACGGGTTTGTAAAGCCAGACGTAACGCAGGATTACCCTGAGAATCTTTAGATACTCCCACAATTCGCCCTGGAACCTGGCGCTTATACTGTTCCTTCGTAGCGAAGTAAGCCGCGTGGGGGCCTCCGAAACCTAAAGGAATACCAAAACGTTGAGTACTACCCACCGCAATATCAGCACCCAATTCTCCTGGTGGTGTCAGTAGAGTTAAACTTAGAGGATCTGCTGCTACCGTCACCAATGCACCCTCAGCATGGGCTTTTTCAATAAAAGCACGGTAGTCGTAAATCGTACCATCACTAGCTGGATATTGCAGAACTGCCCCAAAAATCGGTTCAGCAAAATCATAAGTCTGATGATCCCCGATGATAATCTTAATCCCCAGAGGTTTAGCCCTCGTTTGCAACACATCAATGGTTTGGGGATGACAGTCATCAGAGACAAAATAAGCATTTGCCTGATTTTTGCAAACACCATAACTCAGACTCATCGCCTCAGCAGCAGCTGTCGCCTCATCAAGTAAAGAAGCATTAGCAATTTCTAAACCTGTGAGATCAATAATCATTGTTTGGAAATTCAGCAGCGCTTCCAGTCGCCCTTGGGCAATTTCCGGCTGATAGGGAGTATAGGCTGTATACCAACCAGGATTTTCCAAAATATTGCGTTGAATTACTGGCGGGGTAACACAGTCGTAATATCCCATCCCGATATATGAACGCCACACCTGATTTTTAGTCGCAATTTGTTTTAATTTTGCCAGCGCTGCATACTCACTTTGGGCTGGGGGTAAATTTAGGGTTTTTTGGAGTCGAATAGCTTGGGGGACTGTTTTATCAATCAGAGAGTCCAAACTGTTGAAACCCAAAACCGCAAGCATTTGCTGGATGTCATCAGAGTTCGGGCCAATGTGTCGTCGTGCAAAATTGTCTGACTGTGAACTCTTGTGATTCAGCATTGGTTTATGGCTTGATTTGGGAAAAGGTGCGTAATTGACCACAAGTGGAACTCCAAATGAAACTATTTCATATTTTGCAACAAATATTCATAACCAGTGGGACTGAGTAACCTTCTTTTATTACTTTTTTCTGAGAAAAATCAATCGCCCTGATTGTGAAAGAATTGGATAAATAGCTAGATAGGTTGGGTTTAGGAAGGAAATCCGATACCAAAAAATATCAATAAATATCAATATTCGTGCCTAGCTACTTAATTAATTAATGTGTTCTACTTGCTAAGTAGGGGGAAACAAGGAAGTCAGAAGCCTCCCCATTTCCTTATTTCTCTACTCGCCTTCTACCAAAGCCCGATACTCATCCGCAGTCAAACTATCCAAAACTTCATCTGCATCATTGACACGGACTTTTAATAACCAGCCTTCGCCATAGGGGTCTTCTGCTATTTCTTCGGGAGAATCAATGACAGCCTCATTGCGTTCTATGACTGTGCCGGTCACTGGTGCATTCAAGTCTTCCACGGCTTTTACAGATTCAATTGTGCCAAAGTTTTCTCCTTTGGTCAGCAAGTCACCAATATCTGGTAATTCCAAAAATACGACATCACCCATTTGGTCTACAGCAAATTGAGTAATACCAACAGTACCAATTTCACCATCTAGCCGCACGTACTCATGAGTATCCTGGTATCTAAAATCCTGTGGATATTCCAAAGACATATCATTTTTCCTTCTATCTGAAAATAGTTAGCATCCCAAAGTTATCTCAGTTATAGTCGGTAATTAACCATAGTTGAGATTGAGTAACTCAAAACACATTATCAGCTGCTGACACGATTTTTCGACCGATAAAAGGGACGTTTTACGACAACGGCGGGGTAAGTTTTGCCTCGGATTTGAATTTCTAGCTGTTTACCAACTTTTGCCAGTTGAGTCGGAAGATAGGCTAAGGCTATGGGGTAACCGAGTGTAGGTGATAAGGTTCCACTGCTAATTTCTCCCACAACTTCACCTCCTGATAGCACTGGGTAGCCATGACGGCCAATATTACGCCCCAGCATTTGCAAGCCAATTAATCGTTTCTGCACTCCATCGGCTTTTTGCTGTGCTAAAACTTCACGACCAATAAAATCACCTTTAGTATCGAGATGAACCAACCAACTCAAACCTGCTTCTAGGGGGGTGGTGGTGTCATCAATATCTTGTCCATAAAGTGCCATTGCTGCTTCTAGTCTCAGTGTATCTCTAGCACCTAGTCCGCAAGGGGTAACGCCAGCTTGATGAAGTTTTTGCCACAATTCGACTCCCACATCTGCATCTAGCATCACCTCAAAACCATCTTCGCCGGTGTAACCTGTGCGGGCGATAAAGGCGGGTTTACCCAGTATTTGGGCTGAGAGATGACCAAAGGCTTTAATGGGTGCTAAATCTTCCTGTAATAAGGGCTGAAGATATTGAACTGCTTTTGGCCCTTGGAGGGCAATTAATACTTTTTCGGGGGACAGGTCTTGAAAGTCTACCTGATTTGGGTCAAGTTGCTGCAATAACCAGGCTTTATCTTTAGCGGTGGTGGAGGCATTTACAACAATTGTGGCTTGTTGTTTACCAGTGGTATCTTCACCTTGATAATAGATAATGATGTCGTCAATTATTCCTCCTTGGGGATTTAATAATACGGTGTATTGTGCTTGACCTGGTTCCAGCCGATTTAGGTCTGAAGGTACTAAAGGCTGAAGTTTGTCAATGAGGTGTTGACCTTGGAGGGTAAATTTGCCCATGTGGGAAATATCGAACATCCCGGCGGTATTTCTAACAGCTTCATGTTCCCGGCTAATACCAGCAAATTGTACAGGCATTTCCCAACCACCAAAGCTGGTAAAGCGGGCTTTGAGTGCTGCACTGCTTTGATATAGGGGGGTTTGCGTTAGGGTGATGTCTTGTTGATTAGCCACAGGTGTTTTTTTAAGATCGCACGTCAATACTACTTATATATAGTAAGTGATCGTTTTTGACGCTCCCAGTGCTAAGGGCGTTTGCTGTAAGGTTTAATGGTTAATAGTGCAATTGTTGAGATTTGTTAATAAAAGATTATGAAGTATTGGCAATTACTGGTTAGTTGTGTTTTAGCTATGGTTCTGTTTTTGTTTCCCCTCTCGGCGGAAGCTGCTAGTTCTTCTAGCGTTAATAGTTATATGAGTGAGGAAGTTGAGGTTAAGGATTACTCTGGTGAAGATTTGGTGGGGTCGGAGTTTACTAATGTGATTTTGGAGAATACTAACTTTAGTAATGCTGATTTCCGTGGCGGTGTGTTTAATGGTTCTCTGTTGGAGGGAGTAAATCTACATGGTGTAGATTTTAGTAATGGCATTGCTTATTTGACACAGTTTAAAGGTGCTGATTTAACTGATGCAGTCTTTACTAATGCCATGATGCTACGTTCGGTGTTTGATAATGTTGACATCACAGGGGCTGATTTTACGAATGCAATTTTAGATGGAACAGAGATTAAAAAACTTTGCACTCAGGCTAGTGGGGTGAATCCTCAAACTGGTGTGGATACTCGTGAATCTCTGGAATGTAGATAGGAATCTACTAAAACAGAAAATATTGTGGGGTGGGTATACTTCGCCCGCCCAAAACAGCCAAGATGCCTGTTGGAACGACACATTACTAAATGCGATCGCCAGTTTGCAAAATTTTACTAGTATGAAGCAGATTCATATAGCTAAAATCGAATTAGATTTAGATATAATCTTTATTTTTCCAGTTTTCGTGACTGGATAGTTAGAATATGGAGCTAAGCGGATTCGAACCGCTGACCCCCTCAATGCCATTGAGATGCGCTACCAACTGCGCTATAGCCCCATGCGATGCCTATTTATGATGGCTTAAGATTTAAGCTTTGTCAAGCCAGATTTATTAAATAAATGTAAAACATATCTGCCATTACAGAGGATTTTTAAGACAATTGTAATAAATAGGTCATACAATGTCCCATGAGAAAATAGACTACCAACATAGCGGCAGCTGCAAGGGCAACCAATGTCCCAGCCAGCATTAAGGAAAACTCTTTATGCTCTACGGCTTTTTCCATGAGGTGCAATGACCAAGCTACTAGCGCTACGTCAAATAGTAAAATAACGATCAACATAACATTTCTTAATATTTATTCATACTTGTAAACCAATGTTAACACTATTTCAGAGAACTGTATCTGACTAACTATGGATGTTTTGAAATTTCTAGCAACTTTTTTTCACCAAGATTACAACCGTACTGGTACTGAATGATCACGCAAATAATTTTTAATTTCTGCGACGCTTAATTGTCCGTAATGCAGTAATGATGCTAGTAATGCGGCTTCGGCTTTGCCCTCAGTTAGTGCTGTATAAATATGTTCACAGTTACCTGCACCCCCAGAAGCAACGACGGGGACTTGTACAGATTCGGCGATCGCTCTTGTCAAATCTAGATCGTAGCCAGCTTGAGTCCCATCGGCATCCATACTTGTCACCAGTAATTCCCCTGCGCCTCGTCTTTCGACTTCTTGCGCCCAACGTAAGGCATCTAAGCCAGTATTTTCCCTACCACCTCGCACATAAACATCCCAACCTGGATTTTGAGGATCAATCCTGCGTCTGGCATCAATTGCCACAACTATGCATTGATTACCAAAGCGATCGCTTGCCCGATTGATTAAGTCTGGATCACGTACCGCCGCAGAATTAATACTAACCTTGTCCGCGCCAGCTCGTAACAAAGCTTTAACATTTTCTAAGGATTGAATCCCACCACCGACAGTCAAGGGAATAAAGACCTGTTCAGCAGTCCGGTAGACCACATCAATAATTGTATCCCGGTCTTCATGAGTAGCCGTAATATCCAGAAACACTAACTCATCAGCACCGGCTTCATTGTAAACCTTCGCTAATTCCACAGGATCACCAGCATCCTTGAGGTCAACAAAGTTAACTCCTTTAACAACGCGTCCCGCCTTCACATCTAAGCACGGTAAGATTCTTTTAGACAACATAATAAATTTTTCACTCCTGGGTAATCGTCTGGAATTTAAATTCTAAATTGACGCGTGTAATTCTCACGGAAAATTTTTGCCCTTGCGGCCTAGATAGCGTTCCCACAGTCCTCAAGTCAAAGTTGATAGCTGAATTATGGCGATAATCTCCTCGAAAAAACAGCCTCAAGAACCCAACGGACAACAAAAGCCGCGTCGGGAGTCGGCTCCCGCACCTGAAAATGAGAAGATTTTACAACCGGAAGCTGCGACAGAAGAAGAAGGTAAACACGAAGAGAGTATCAGGCCGCAGCGATTTGCTGATTACATTGGCCAAAAAGACCTAAAGGATGTGCTAGATATTGCCATGAAAGCAGCTAAATCAAGGGGTGAAGTGCTGGATCACTTGCTGCTATACGGGCCTCCGGGATTAGGTAAAACAACAATGGCAATGATTTTAGCATCGGAGATGGGAGTAAACTACAAAATTACGAGTGCGCCAGCGCTAGAACGTCCCAGAGATATTGTCGGGCTACTAGTGAATCTTAAACCGGGAGATGTCCTATTTGTTGATGAAATTCATCGTCTTTCGCGGATGACAGAGGAAATTCTCTATCCGGCGATGGAAGATTATCGTTTAGATATTACAGTTGGTAAAGGTTCCAGCGCCCGAATTAGAAGTATACCACTGACTAAATTTACTCTGGTAGGGGCGACAACCCGTGTAGGTGCTTTGACTTCACCATTACGCGATCGCTTTGGCTTGGTACAAAAACTGCGGTTTTACGAAGTTAACGAACTCAGTGAAATTGTATTAAGAAGTGCCGACTTCCTCAAAACCCCCGTCGCAGAAGATGGTGCTAGAGAAATTGCTCGTCGTTCCAGAGGCACACCCAGAATTGCTAATAGATTACTGAAACGTGTCCGTGATTATGCGGAAGTTAAATCATCGGGTGAAATTAACGAAAGCGTGGCATCTGAAGCATTGGAACTCTTTCAAGTAGACCCTTCTGGTTTAGATTGGACAGACCGCCGAATGCTGAGTGTAATAATTGAACAATTTAATGGGGGTCCTGTGGGATTAGAAACAATTGCCGCCGCCACTGGTGAAGATACCCAAACAATCGAAGAAGTTTATGAACCTTACCTGATGCAAATTGGCTATCTCAGTCGGACTCCCCGTGGGCGAATAGCCACCAATGCAGCATATAAGCATTTGGGTTTTAAGCCGCCTAATGAACAGTTATCGTTATTGTAGTTAGGAGAATTGGGAAAAGGCAGGGGGGGAAGAATCAGAGGGTATTAATCGCTTTTCAACAGTTTTAAAGGTAAATATATCGACGATGATCAAGTTAATTGGGATTATTTTGAGTTTGTTAGTGGTGTGGGGCTGGAGTACACCAGTTATGGCATTATCTGAAACGCCTACGATTACGCAAGAACAGTTAGATCAAGGAAATGAACTAGCTGCTAAGGCTTTGAAGGCGACGAATAAGGGTGATTTTGCGACGGCGGAAACTTACTGGACAGAGATTATTGAGCAGTTTCCTAGCAATGCCGGTGCATGGAGTAACCGGGGAAATTCGCGGGTGAGTCAGAATAAATTGGCAGCAGCATTGACAGATTATAACCAAGCTATAGAATTGGCTCCCAATGCGACTGATCCTTATTTAAATCGGGGTACAGCTTTAGAAGGTTTGGGAAAATGGGAAGAAGCGATCGCCGATTATAATCATGTTTTAGAACTAGATCCCAATGATGCGATGGCATATAACAATCGGGGTAATGCCAAATCAGGTTTAGGAAAATGGCAAGATGCGATCGCGGACTATCTAAAATCAGTAGAAATTGCCCCAAACTTTGCCTTCGCCCGTGCTAACTACGCCCTCGCCCTCTACGAAACAGGTCAAATCCAAGAAGCCATCCACGAAATGAAAAATATCGTCCGCAAATATCCCCAATTTGCCGATATGCGTGCCGCCCTTACAGCAGCTTACTGGGTAAATGGCAACCAAGGCGAAGCAGAAAGCAACTGGGTAGCAGCTTATGGGCTGGATAACCGCTATAAAGACATGAACTGGGTTACAAATATCCGCCGTTGGCCTCCCAGTATGGTGGCAGCTTTAGAAAAATTTTTGAAACTTCAGTAAATCCTGCTGACCGTGGGCGTGGAGCCTCTGCACCACACCCCATCGTTTTAAACTGAACTAACCTCAGCAACTAACTGATTTTGCTCACGTCTCCCCTTAATCACCATCGGTATACCTCCTTTCGGCCCAAACAGTAAACCCTTACGCACTGGCTGCACTGGTTGACTATCCGCCAATTCCATCTGCCAGCTAGAAAGCACCGTCGCCAAAACCAGTTTCATTTCAAATAGAGCAAAAGCCATACCAATACAGCGACGATTACCACCACCAAAAGGTAAATATTCAGAACCAGAAAACTGCCTTTCTAAAAAACGCTCTGGCTTAAACGCGAAGGAATCAGGATATAAATCTTCCCGATGATGGGTTAAATAAATACAGGGGATCAATAAAGTTCCCGGTGCAAACTGATATCCTCCAATTTGTAGCGGTGATTTAACTAACCTAGCTAAAGTCATCATTGCTACTGGGTAAATACGTAATATTTCCGAACAAACTGCATTTAAATAAGGTAAGCGAAAAATAGCATTGGGGTCGGGATTTTCCCCCAGAGTATCTAACTCTGCCAATAATTTCTCATATACCTCTGGCTGATGGTGAATCCAGTATAAAGCCCAAGTCAGAGATGTCGCCGTAGTTTCGTGACCTGCTACTAATAAAGTCATCAATTCATCACGCAACTCCACATCCGTCATTGGCTCCCCCGCCTCATCACGAGTTGCCATCATCAAAGATAAAATATCAGTGCGGGATGGGTCAGGCTGGGCTTTGCGTTCTTGAATCTCCGCATAAATCAGTTCGTCAATTTGTTCTCGTAAACGCAGAAACTGTCCCCAAGGACTCCACGCACCTAAATCCCGGCGCAATGCTGGCAAAATCAGCATCATTGAACGTAAAATAGGCTTTTTGGGATTGAGGATGGCAATTAAAGCTTCCTTCAGTTGTTCATAACGTGCGCCTTCAGTCAGACCAAATACAGCCTTTAAAATCACTTGAAAGGAAATGGCTTGCATTGATGACAGCGTGGAAACAGTTTCACCAACCTGCCATTGACTAGTCACTTCCCGGCTGATATCACGAATTAACTCACCATAAGCCAGCATTCGTTCACCATGAAAAGGCGGTGTCAACAGCTTCCGTTGTCGCTGGTGAGGCTTACCATCTAGGGATAATAGTGATTGATTTCCCAATAAGGGCGATTGAAACCCAGCTGCTAGACCAGAATCTAAATGTTGAGTATCGGTGCTAAAAATCTGTTGAATGGCTTGAGGGTTGCTGACCAATACTTGAGGCTTAAAAACTGGGCCGACGCAGATAGTGAAAATATCACCATACTTTTTAGCACAGTCTTCCATATATTCCAAAGGGTTACTCAGCCACCGATATGTCTGTAGCCAAGGGTGACTTTTGGGACCATCAGGTAATTCAATTGCAGACATTTTGATTATTTTCCCAATGATTGGATTCAGAATTTTATCAACCAGTCATTTATGTATGCACCCATTATCTTGATTAATTTTAGAACACGAATTTAATTCGTAATTCATCATTGCTATTAATTAGGACTGACGCAAAAATTGCCGAAAGGCTTAATTTATGTAACCGCCAAGTCGCCCGCGCGCAGCGATGCCCGCAAGGGCTGTAGAACGCCAAGAACTCATAGAGTCTGCGTAAGTCCTATTAATTTGAAAGGTAGAATTTTTAAGCTTTATTTTCCGCTATCTCTGGGAATAATTCTGTTATTTTGTCTGGATTTAGTTGTTCAACGTTACTTAAAACAATGGCTGCACCTGCGGCTAATAGTGTTTGACTATAAGCATCACTATCGGCTGCTGTGTCCTGGACATGAGGGGGTAAAATTCCCACACCAATCCAATTACGATGAGGATTGATTTCTCGCGCTTTCCTGACGGTATACATATCGGCGACGGTATCTCCCACATAGATGATGGGTAGATTGCTGACTTGGTTTTCTAATAGTTCTACAGTGGTAAAAAGTCCTGTGGGGTCTGGTTTACCCGGTGCATCTTCCATCGCAATTAATACAGGGGACTGTAAACCTAGACGTTTGTGTAAAACATAAGTAGCAGAACCACGGGTAGCACCACTAAAAAATCCCCAGTTTATTCCAGATGCTGTGAGGTTTTCTAAATATTGGGGTTGTAATAGTAAGGGTTCATCACAGATATAGCCATTCCAGTTTTCTGGGTCTGTGCCTCGATAACGAGATTGAAAAAAGTCCACAATATTTTTGTAATCTAGTTGCAATTGCTGGCGAGTTTGTCCAAGAGATTCAAAGTGGCGGTAAATAAATTCTTGGGAGGCTTCCCAGTCATTATTCCAAAGTCCTTCAGATTTTAGCTGGTCAATGTCGGCTGGTGTGGGACGATAGGCTGTGTGAGTAAAATGCTCTACAGTGTCCGCCAGCGCCCGGCGGTAGGAATTACCAACATCCCTTACTACACCGTCAATATCGAAAACGACAATGGTTGTTACTGAAGATTTGGCAGTCATAAGATTTAGAGATGAAGGCGGCTTTTAAATTTTAATGGGTGATGGTGAACTAATTTGCTAGCACTATTTGGTCATTAGGAGAAGTATTGCGTTAGAATAAGCGATCGCACAGCACATAAAAGTGGGCATCATTTCCACCCGTGCCATTAGCAACTTAGTATTAATCCCCAGATATTCCCCGGAGGCGTGATTGACCCAATTTATTCTGAAAATCCTTTGGTTAGACGAAAACGTTGCCCTAGCAGTGGATCAAGTTGTCGGCAAAGGCACAAGTCCTTTAACTAAATATTTCTTCTGGCCTCGTAATGATGCCTGGGAAGAGTTAAAAAAGGAATTAGAGTCCAAACACTGGATTACTGATGTAGACCGCGTAGAATTGCTTAACAAAGCCACAGAAGTGATTAACTACTGGCAAGAAGAAGGCAGAAGAAGACCGATGGCAGAGGCTCAATTGAAGTTCCCTGAAGTTGCCTTTACTGGTAGCGCCTGAAGACTGCTTCTTCCATGCTGAGTAGTAGCATCTGTTGAAAATACAGAATCTCACCCCAACCCCTCTTTTTAGCAATGAGAGGGGACAATTTGATAAAAATTCTAGATGAGTTGAGGCCACAAGAGAATTTTTTCTCCGCTATTCCTATTTAAATAAAAGTCATATTCTATACAATAGAATCACTGCATCTTCAAAGACAAGCTAAATATGTTATTTTTATCTCGTCAAGCTGTGATCACACCGTTGGTCGGTTGTTTGTGTCTGTTGGGAGTTGGCTGGCTGCAATTGCCTCAACTGCAAACTTTGTTAAGGAGCAAACAAGATATCTCTTTAGATGTTCTAGAAAGAGAAATTAATGCTGAAAGTATTCGGCTCAATTTTCTCGAAAATATGCCCAGTTTTGGTTATGATAATTTATTCGCCAATTGGGTTTATCTGAGTTATTTGCAATATTTTGGTGATGATGAAGCGCGTGACAAAACAGGTTATCGCCTCACGCCAGAATATTTTGACGTGGTTTTGAAACAAGACCCCCGATTTTTAGACGCTTATTTGAGTCTTTCTACTGGTGCTTCTATTTACGCTGGTATGCCAGAGCGGTCTATAGAAATTATGGATAAGGCTTTGCAGTCTTTGTCTCCCGGAGTTCCTCAAAGGTCTTATTATGCGTGGCGGTATAAAGGAATTGATGAGTTATTATTTTTAGGAGACACGAAATCTGCACAAACATCCTTTGCAACTGCAGCAAAATGGGCTAGTCAGTTCTCCGATGATGAAAGTCAATCCATTGCAGCAATATCTGGGCAAACTGCGAATTTTTTAAGTAAAAATCCTGACAGTAAGCAAGCGAAAATATCAGCTTGGATAATGGTTTTGAATAATCAATCTGATGAAAAGACTCTTGCTAGAGCAATTAAGGAACTTGAGGCTTTGGGTGCAAAGATAACTAGTACCCCAAAAGGTAACATGATTTCATTTCCAAATGCAGATGAGTGAGTGATATTTATTGGTATCAGGGCAAACTGATAGAGTCCCCAACTATAGAATTAGATATTAACGACCTGGGGCTACTTTATGGGGCGACAGTATTTACAACGTTGCGTATTTATGATAGCAGCCTCGATGATAGTTTAACTAATTGGGTGGCACACTGCGATCGCCTACTTCTTTCCTTACAATCCTTTGGTTGGCAAGAACCTAACTGGAATCTGGTGCGTCAAGGTGCAGAAATTATGGCGGCGCATTTCCCCATTCTCAGAATTACGCTGTTTGCGGATGGACGAGAGTGGATAACTGGGAGATTCTTACCACCGGATTTAATCACAAAACAACAGCATGGTATTAGCACAACTGTGGCATTTTCAGAATTTTATCGCAGTTTACCTTCTCATAAAACTGGCAATTATCTGAGTGCTTGGTTAGCGAAGACTCACGCCCAACAGATGAATTGTCAGGAAGCGATTTTAATTGATGAGGATGGCAATTGGCTAGAAACGACCACAGGAAACCTTTGGGGATGGCAGAATGGTAGTTGGTGGACACCACCATTAACAGAGGGAATTTTACCGGGAATTATGCGATCGCAACTGCTAAAATATCTGCCAATAGTTAGGGAATCACCTTGGACTGCCGAGTTAGTCAGGGAATTTGAGGCGATCGCCTACACTAATAGTTTAGTGGAAATTATTCCTATTCATACCGTTAATCAGCCCACAGGGTCGCTACAATATAATCCCTACCATCCTAGTCTGAAACAAATCAGGGGACTTTTTTAACATGACAGCCGCAACATTATGTTATACCTTAAGATAAGTTAACATAATTCTTAATAAAGCCCTCTCATATCAGAGAAGCTACGCTAACTCACAAAAAATACCGGAGGATAGACCTCAGTGAATAAAAGATGGAGAAATGCGGGGCTGTATGCACTGCTATTTATAGTTGTCATTGCTCTAGGAACAGCATTCTTTGACAAACAACCTCAAACTAGAGAAACATGGCGATACAGTCAATTTATTGAAGAAGTTGACAACGGCAGAGTAGATAGAGTCAGTCTCAGTGCAGACCGCTCTACAGCACTTGTTACCTCCAGAGATGGTGACAAAAAGATTGTAAATTTAGTCAATGACCCAGACTTAATTAATAACTTATCTGATAAGGGCGTTGATATTTCAGTTCTACCCCAAAGTGATGAAGGCTTTTGGTTTAAAGCACTGAGCAGTTTATTTTTTCCTGTATTACTTCTGGTGGGCTTATTCTTCTTACTACGTCGCGCTCAAAGTGGTCCTGGTAACCAAGCCATGAACTTTGGTAAATCCAAAGCCAGAGTGCAAATGGAGCCACAAACTCAAGTCACCTTTGGCGATGTCGCAGGTATTGACCAAGCCAAGTTGGAATTAAACGAAGTAGTAGACTTTCTGAAAAACGCCGACCGCTTCACCGCAGTTGGGGCAAAAATTCCTAAAGGTGTATTATTAGTTGGCCCTCCTGGTACAGGTAAAACCCTCCTGGCTCGTGCTGTAGCCGGAGAAGCTGGTGTACCCTTCTTTTCCATCTCCGGTTCTGAGTTTGTAGAAATGTTCGTCGGTGTGGGTGCTTCCCGTGTCCGCGATTTATTTGAACAAGCGAAAACCAACGCTCCTTGTATCGTATTTATTGATGAAATTGACGCTGTAGGTCGTCAACGGGGTGCAGGTTTAGGTGGTGGTAACGATGAACGGGAACAAACCCTCAACCAGTTACTCACCGAAATGGATGGTTTTGAAGGTAATACTGGCATTATCATTATTGCTGCTACCAACCGTCCTGATGTCTTAGATGCAGCCTTGTTACGTCCTGGTCGTTTTGACCGTCAGGTAGTTGTAGACCGTCCCGACTATGCTGGACGTAGCGAAATTCTCAAAGTTCACGCCCGTGGTAAGACCTTAGCCAAGGATGTAGACTTAGATAAAATTGCTCGTCGGACTCCTGGGTTTACTGGTGCAGATTTATCCAACTTGCTGAACGAAGCCGCAATTTTGGCAGCACGACGCAATTTAACTGAAATTGCGATGGATGAAATCAATGATGCCATTGATCGCGTCTTAGCTGGTCCAGAGAAGAAAGACCGGGTAATGAGCGAAAAGCGCAAAACCTTAGTAGCATATCACGAAGCTGGTCACGCCTTAGTTGGTGCGTTGATGCCCGACTATGACCCAGTACAAAAAATCAGCATTATTCCTCGCGGTCGTGCTGGTGGTTTAACTTGGTTTACTCCTAGTGAAGACCGGATGGATACAGGTTTGTATAGCCGTGCTTATCTGGAAAATCAAATGGCTGTGGCTTTAGGCGGTCGTTTAGCTGAAGAGTTAATCTTTGGTGATGAAGAAGTTACCACTGGTGCTTCTAATGATTTGCAACAAGTAGCCCGTGTAGCGCGTCAGATGATTACTCGCTTCGGGATGAGCGATCGCCTGGGTCCTGTAGCTCTGGGTCGTCAGCAAGGTAATATGTTTTTAGGTAGAGATATCATGTCAGAACGTGATTTCTCCGAAGAAACTGCTGCGGCGATTGATGAAGAAGTCCGGAAACTGGTGGATGTAGCTTATACACGAGCTAAAGAAGTATTAGTTAACAACCGCCACATTCTCGATGAAATCGCCAAAATGCTGGTGGAGAAAGAAACAGTTGACTCTGACGAGTTACAAGAAATTTTGACAAATAATGATGTCAAAACTGCGGCTTTTGCTTAATTAAGTTTGTTTGCAGTTTAAGTAGATTTGGGGTGGTTCTAGCTAGAATTGCCCCATTTTTTTATTTCACGCAGAGGCGCAGAGTCGCAGAGAGTAAAATGAGTTTTTGCTCGTATATCTAAGGCTATGGAGATGGTTTTTTGCTCACTAATGTGCCAGCTAAGATATCGTGTAGAGAACGTTTTCTTTTGTTAAATAGAAGAAATATCACATCAATTAAGCCAGATACAAATACCAATAACATAAGGTCTAAAGGAAAGTAATGAATAGACGACAATCCGTACAATAATCCGCTAAAACCGCGTAATGATCTGCCAAAATCAAATAAGGTCAACAGTGTGAAGAATGCTTTAATTAAAAACTTCCCAGTAGCTCGCCAAAAGGAAATTCTCTTTCCTTTTAAATCAGTCACAATTATTTTGCCAACCATTTTCCCCAAAGTGGCTTGTTTGACAGAACTCTCACATAAAGCAAAGTAGAGCCAAGTAAAGATGATCCATCCAACTAAAAATACCCATCCGTTAGTTAATGCTCTTCCTACTATGAACGGAATGACACCAATAAAAATAGTAATTAATATATCGATAAAAAATGCTAATATTTGCCTTTCAAATACTGCATAAGGAGAGGAAGTTTCTCCTTGATTAACTGCTAGAGATTCCGACTCTATTCTCTGACTAATTTGGTTATAATAATTGGCAGATTGATTATTTCCAGTCTTTTGCTTCTCCTGCGGTAAACCAGTCTCAAATCCTGCTAATTTATCCAATATTTCCTGAGTATCTTGAGGTCTATTCCCTGGAAAGGGAGCCATGAGATCATCAATAAACTCAACTAATTTTTCGGAAATACCAGCCGCATGATCTCGCCAAATTAACTCCCCATTGCGGGAATCTTCAGAAAAATTATCAGGAGATTTACCTGTTAGTAAATAAACAAAAGTTCTTCCCAAAGCAAAAAAATCAGATTGCGGTACAGCTTTCCCATTCATTTGTTCTCGTGGCGTATAACCTGCGGAAATAATTCCTGTAACTTGCTGTCCTGCTACTTTATTAATGAAGGTTTCCGTTACTTCCCGCGCTGTGCCAAAATCAATTAATACCAACTGCCCATTTGCTCGTAGCATGATATTAGGCGGTTTGATATCACGATGGAAATACTGTTGTTGATGAACTTGGTGCAAAATTTCCGCTAACTGTTTCAACCATCGCACTGCGGCGCGTTCACTGATGGGTTGATAGTTACGTTGCGTGAAATATTCTGCTAAATCCATCCCCTCAATTTTTTCCATCACCAGACAGTGTAGGATTTCTTGATTTCTGGGTAAATAAGTAAAGTAACCGTCTGAATCAACTTTAGGAATACCAGGATGCTGTAATATACTCAAAACTGCTGCTTCTTTTTGAAACAGTTCTACAGCTTTGGGATGGGTATTAAACAGAACTTTGAGGACTTTTGCTGTCCCGGAATCATCTACCTCATAAGTATTAGCAAAACCGCCCCCACCCAATGGACGAACGACTCTATAGCACCCTTCTAAAAGCAAATCAGAACCACAAGATTGGCAAAATAGAGGTTGTCTTGTGTTTTGCGGCTGTGGACACTGAGGATTAATGCAGTAGCTCATGACTACCTAGATGATACCCTGATTACTGTTATCATCCTAAATATACCATTGCATTTCAGTAAGTAGGCATATCTTTTTCCCCTCCTCTCGCTAGTATCCGCTACGGTGTACACACAAGTGATCTGATCCCCCTAAATCCCCCTTAAAAAGCTATCCATTACCCACATCTTTCTTAACATAAGATTTGACAAAAGCCAGTAATTGTGTATTTTATATACGAAAACCCAGAGTTAAACCAATGTCAGTAAATGGAAAAGTGGATAATAGAAGAACTAG
>NZ_JAYGHG010000021.1:0-59267 GCF_034931085.1 Nodularia harveyana UHCC-0300
CAGCCGTCTCTGCTGTAGGAGGGGAAGTAAGACCAAAACTAGGGCGAAAGTCCAAGTTGCGGCATTCCCCCGTGATTACAGAAGCCAACACTGTACTTGGTACTCCAAGTCAGTGTGGGTAGTTCACCTCTTGATTCTTGACTCTTGACTTTTAAGGCTTGGTAATTCCCTTAGTACACTCAAAGAATCATCCACCACAGATATAGCAGGGAGCAGGGGAGCAGCACTTCGGCTTACTTCGACTTCGCTCAGTACAAGCCGCTCAGTGTCCGGGAGCAGGGGGAAGTCTTGAAACTCTTTAATGACAATGGTTTTATGATCCGTTTGTGTCCTAACCACCTTGGCGGTTGCTATAAATATAAATTTAGAGAATACAGTTTCTCTATCAGGGTGCAGAGTGATTTGTGTACCTAGAACATGAGCTAACTGAATATTCTAGTGTCTGTTATGCAAAAATTTGGGATAAAACCTAGCCACACAAATGGAATTTTAGGAGTCATAACCTAAACAACTTTCGATAATCAACTGTTATAGTTGATACCTGTCGCTCAAATTTATTCGGATTAGGCTTGCTCACTAATTTGTGGTTCTATTTTCAGTTATGTTTAACTTCCCTTTGAATGTTGCCAGAAAAATTTTATTTTGGCGCTGTCTGCTGGCTAGCCTTTCTACTAGTACTTTGTTGATTTCACTATTTACTAGCCCACCCGCACAGGCACAAATCACAGAATATTGTCAATTATCCCCAGCAGCAGTTAAAGCTAAAGAAGACTTACGTTTGTCAACAATCAAAGGCAATCAGGATGATCAGAATCGCTACCAACAACTGCTGAAACAACACGCCGAAGATTTACAAAATTGTCGCACACGCACTTGGCCGCAAAACCAAGCAATCTGGTTACGTTTATATCCCTGTGATATTCAGCCAGGAGCAATTGACAGGGTAATGGATCGGATTGTCAATGATGGCTACAATCAAGTTTATGTGGAAGTATTCTATGACGGACAAGTATTATTACCAGCCGCCGCTAATCCCACCGTCTGGCCTTCTGCAATCCGGACTCCAGGAGCCGAAAACATTGATTTACTAGCTACAGCTATTGAAAAAGGGCGACAACGTGGTTTAAAAGTTTACGCCTGGATGTTCACCAAGAATTTCGGCTATACTTACGCGCAACGCCCAGATCGGGCAGATGCGATCGCGCGCAATGGCAAAGGTCAAAATAGCCTAGCTGTCACCGATAATGGCTCTCAACTATTCATTGACCCCTATAATTTACAAGCCAAACGCGACTACTATCAAATGGTACAGGAAATAGTCCGCCGTCGCCCCGATGGAGTCCTATTTGACTACGTGCGCTATCCCCGACAAGCCGGAAGTGATTCCATTGCGACCAAAGTTTCTGATTTATGGCTATTTAGTCCAGCCACTCAACAAGCTTTATTTAACCGCGCCGAAAACAAAAAAGGAAGAGAATTAATTCAGCGTTTCTTGGGTCAGGGATACATCACAGCCGGAGATATTGACGCAGTTGATCAGCTTCATCCCAACGAAAATGAACCTATGTGGCAAGGCCGGATTCTTCAGCCAGAGCAAAAGTCTATCCTCTCTGCCACCCAAAGACAACCACTACTGCAATTACAATTGTGGCAACTAGCAGTTGCTCACGCCATGCAAGGTGTATTAGATTTTGTCGCCTTAGCCGCTTATACCCCCCAGCAACAAGGAATACCCGCCGGAGCCGTGTTTTTTCCTAACGGTAATGAATCTATCGGACAAGGTTATGATTCCCGCTTGCAACCTTGGGATAGGTTCCCTAATTCTTTAGAATGGCATCCTATGTCCTATTCGACTTGTGGTAACACCAGTTGCATTGTACAAGAAGTAAAACGAGTTTTAAATGCTGCAAAACCAGGCACAAAAGTTATTCCAGCTTTAGCCGGAAGTTGGGGAAAATCAGTCGGTAATCGGCCATCACTAGAAGCGCAAATGCAAGCACTGCGCCAACTTTCCCCCCAATTAGCAGGTGTCAGCCATTTTGCCTACTCTTGGCAAAACCCTCAAGATGATAAAGATCGCAAGTTCTGCCAAGTCCGCTAAAACTAGAAATACCAGAGGTATAGGGGAAGATTTTTTCTTCCTCTGAAATGAATCTGAGTCAGAAGAGTTGTATAAAAATTTCATGGCTGATTTTTTAAATAAGACTTAATAAAAATACCGGAAGAACCAGTTTAATTTTCCGCAAAACTTCAGCTACAAATCAATACAGCTTCAATAAGCATAATTACTCGGCAATAAATTTGCGATATTTCCGAAATCGACTCTGACCGAGTTGTAGCTGTCTAAACGAATTCCTGCATTAGACATTCTAATCAAACGAGAAAACATTATCAAAAAAATTCTGTATACATAGCATTGAGAGAACCTTATGCTGTTTAACCCCGCTAACTTAGCTTATTGGATATTCCTGGGTATAGGAGTATTTCTATTTTTGTTTGTGATCATTTCTGGTGGGGGAGACGGGGATGCTGATGGTGATATCGAATTGGATGCTGATGGGGAATTGAGCTTTGGTCAATTTTTGGGATGGGTAGGGATTGGGAAAGCGCCACTCATTTTATTACTAGCCATAGATTTGAGTTTTTGGGGTTTTTTTGGTCTGGTATTAACTAGTTTAGTAATTAACTTTAGTGAAGATGTGACTATTTTTTGGGCTGGTGCTATTTTCTTAGTTTCGTTAATTTTTAGCTTAATCTTGGGAAGATTCATCGCCGAAATCATGGGCAAGATTTTTGCTGAATTTAGTGAAGATGCGAGTGGCGATCGCCTAATTGGTTGTGAAGGTAATGTGACATCCTTCTATATTCCTAGTGAAAAAGAAGGAAAAATTGGTCAAGTAGATGTAATAGATACAAAACATAATTTTTTGACCATAAGTGCCGCTTTACCAGAATGGGCAACTATTGCACCCCAAAGAGGTGATCAAGTGATTGTCATTGAAAATCAACAGCAAAATTATCTGGTAATTGCCAAAGATAGTCCAGATGAACAAACTTGGTTGGCTAACTCCAGCCAGAGAACTTAAACATCAATAATCAGGGAGCAAAATCATGTCATTTTGGTTAACTTTCATCCAATCATTACCAACAATTCCTCTATCAGAAATTCCCATAGGTCAATTAGAACCGAAACAGTACCAAGCCAGACGCGTATCACCTACTGTAGCCCAAATTCCTGTTCAGCCTAACATTGCTCAAATCAACAACGGATTAGTACTACCGGGAATCATTGTTACTTTAGTTTTCTTACTTTTAGTCAGCTTGTATGCTTATACAAGAATTTATGTCGTCACACCCAATAACGAAGCCTTCGTGAGGACTGGCGGTTTATTTATCAAAAAGAAATCAGTAATTCTGTATGGTGGTTGCATTGTTTTACCAGGATTTCATCAACTCACCCGTGTACCTCTGCGAGAAATTTCCATTGACGTAGAACGGACAGGAAAAATGGCTGTCCGGACTAAAGATTATTTGAGAGCAGATATTAGAGTTACCTTTTATGTCTGCATCAATTCCTCAGAAGAAGATGTTTTGAGAGCCGCAGCCAGATTATCTCAAAATGGCAGCATCATTAGTGCAAATGATATTAAAAATGCCTTAGAAAAACGGGCAGATGACGCTATTAGAGCCGCAGCCAAAACCAAAGAAATTGCCGAAATTGATTCTGATAAATTGGGTTTTGCTCAAGAAGTATTGAACTTAGTAGAGCCAGACTTAAAAAAAGTCGGATTAACCTTGAATAATATTGCTATTTCGGAAATTTTAGAAAGTGTTACCTATGATCCTGATAGCTTCTTTGATGCCCAAGGTGTGCGGTTAAGAACAGAAATTATTCAACGTTCAATTCAACAAAAACGGGAAGTTGAATTAAGCACTCAAGTAGCAATTGAACAAAAAGAACTAGATGCTCAAAAGCGATCGCTACAAATTGCCCAGGAACAAGAAAGCGCCAAATTATCCCAAAAATTAGAAGTAGAAGCCATGAAAGCCCGGCGAGAACGGGAAATTCAAGAAGCCAGAGATACCGAAGCCGCAGCCATTCAACGCAGCCGCATCTTACAAGAAAAATCTGTAGAAGAAGAAGAAATTCGCAAAAAATTAGCCTTGCAAGAAAGCCAAATTGAAGCCGACATTGCTCTAGAAGAACGTAATAAACATTTAAAAGTCTCCCAAGCCTTGCAAAAGCAGGAAGCCGAAATTGCCGAAATTTCTCGCAAACAGAAAGTAGAAGCCGGGAGACTGAAAGCCGAAATGGAAATAGTCGAGTCAGAAAAACTCGCCAAAATTGCTCAAGAAGATTTAGAAATTAGTATTTCCGCCAAAAAACGTGAAACCTTTCTCGCCCAAGCCGAAGAAGCCAAAGCCGAAGAAGCAGTTAATACAGCCGGGGAAATTGAAAAAGCCGAACGTACCAAGCGTTTATCTACAATTTCCGCAGAAAGAGAAGCCCAAGAACGCAGTATTAGCGATCGCAACGTTGTGGAAATTGATGTCTTCCGCCGTCGTCGTCAAGCAGAAATCGCCCAAGAAGCCGCAGAATTAGAAGCCGAGTCCATTCGTATCCTCGCAGCAGCCAACCGTGACCAAGTTTTAGCAGAAGCAGAAGCCTTAACAGTCAAAATTGCTGCCGAAAACAAAATTAGTAACGCCAACCTCACCGCCAAAATGCTAACCACAATTTGGCCAGATTTAGCCGAAAAACTCCCGGAAATTCTCACAGCCCTCGCCCCACAAGCAGGGGTTTTAGGAGATACCCGTATTTACTCATTCCCCGGTGCTAATGGTAGTAATGGCGCTCAAGATATTAACAAATTAATGCTTTCTACTAGTGGACTTTCCTTAATTAACACCTTACTTGAGGATGGAAAATTAGGAGAATTAATCGGTCAATTTAGTCAATTAGTCCGTAGCGATAATCAAGTCATAACTGACGCAGATAGAAATTCCACCCTAACGAAGAAACCAACACCAAATAACAGCGAAAGCAACACCGAAATTGGTTAACAATTTCTCTCAGACTCTTATTGTTGAAAAATTAGTCGTTAGTGACGAAAAAAAACGCTGCAAATCCCCTCACAATTTGATACCCTAGCTTAAACAGATTTGAGAAAAGTTAAAGCGTGGAAATTCAACTTGGGCGGGGAAAAACAGCTCGTAGAGCTTATGGAATTGATGAAATTGCTCTAGTCCCTGGTAACAGAACACTCGATCCGAGTCTGGCAGATACTAAGTGGACTATAGGCAATATTGAGCGAGAAATCCCCATCATTGCCAGTGCGATGGATGGTGTAGTCGATGTCAAAATGGCTGTAAATTTGTCAAAATTAGGCGCATTAGGAGTCATCAACCTCGAAGGTATCCAAACTCGCTATGCTGACCCAGAGCCAATTTTAGATCGCATTGCCTCAGTAGGGAAAACCGAATTTGTTTCCCTGATGCAAGAACTTTATGCCGAACCCATAAAACCAGAATTAATTGAAAAACGTATTCAGGAAATTAAACAACAAGGTGGTATAGCCGCAGTTAGTGCTACCCCAGCCGCCGCCAGCAAATATGGTGAAGTGGTAGCAAAAGCCGGAGCAGATTTATTCTTTGTGCAGGCCACAGTAGTCTCTACGGCACATTTATCCCCAGATTCCATAGTTCCCCTAGATTTAGCTGAGTTTTGCCGCTCTATGCCCATCCCCGTGGCATTAGGGAACTGTGTCACCTATGAAGTCACCTTGAACTTATTGAAAGCTGGCGCGGCGGCGGTATTAGTAGGAATTGGCCCTGGTGCAGCTTGTACCTCCCGTGGTGTTTTAGGTGTAGGCGTACCACAAGCAACGGCGATCGCCGATTGTGCCGCCGCCAGAGATGATTATTATCAAGAAACTGGTAACTATATTCCCATCATTGCCGATGGCGGTTTAATTACAGGTGGCGACATTTGTAAATGCATCGCCTGTGGTGCAGATAGCGTCATGATTGGTTCTCCCTTTGCCAGAGCCGCCGAAGCTCCCGGTCGAGGCTATCATTGGGGTATGGCAACTCCTAGCCCATTACTACCCCGTGGCACACGCATCAACGTGGGAACCACAGGTAGCCTAGAGCAAATACTCATCGGTCCCGCCGGACTAGATGATGGCACTCATAACCTTGTGGGAGCCTTAAAAACTAGCATGGGTACATTAGGAGCCAAAAACATCAAAGAAATGCAGCAAGTGGAAGTAGTAATTGCTCCTTCCCTGCTAACCGAAGGCAAAGTATACCAAAAAGCCCAACAATTAGGCATGGGTAAATAAAAAATGGGGAATAGGCAGTAAGGAATCACTAAATAATAAATAAAATATATTTTTTACTATGCCCTATGCCCCAGGTATAAACTCCCATCCATTTGAAAATTTTTTCCAGACTCACAAACAATCTCTGGAAAAATTCGATATGTCGCCTACAATAGAGATAGCGGAGACACATGTTTCCGTTCACTCCTCACACCACACTCCGCCCGGACTACTGTTCGGGCGGTTCCTTATTATTTGTGCATCATTTCTTTAGTTTCGTTGCAAATGTACATTCTTAACTTCTAAGTTGCTGTTTTTGCTATGGTAGAATTTTCACCAAACTCAGAAATATAATTGGCAAAGGTTTTTAGGAATGTCAACAGCTGCACAAGTTACAGATGATAGTTTTAAGCAAGAAGTACTCGATAGCGATGTACCAGTTTTAGTGGACTTCTGGGCTCCTTGGTGCGGTCCTTGCCGCATGGTGGGTCCTGTAGTTGAGGAAATCGCCAATCAGTATGAAGGTCAAATCAAAGTTGTCAAACTCAATACTGACGATAATCCTCAAGTTGCTAGTCAGTACGGTATCCGCAGTATCCCCACTTTAATGATTTTTAAAGATGGGCAAAAGGTCGATATGGTTGTTGGTGCAGTGCCTAAAACTACATTAGCCCAAACCTTAGAAAAATATCTTTGAAACTCAATTGCTAGCACAATCCTCTTGTGTGTCCCATTGACTTTCAATTTAGGTAAATCTTTGTTAAGAATTTTGCGAGGCGCGAAAACTCGCGTCTCAAAAAACCTTTTTTGTGTTAAAAGTTTGTGGAAAAATATCGAGTTTGTATAACAATTTCATGAGGTAATATCTCCCTGATATTTGTGGGAGTAGCTTGGGCTATGCCCTAATCAGTCAAAATTATCAATTACATTGCCAGATTAGGTAAAATGTAATGCCATTGTAGCGACAGTTTTCATGACTTCATCTGCGTCATTTGAAACATTAGAAACTCTCCAAGCGGATATTGCTGAACTATTTGATCGTTTACCAACATTAAAAAATCAGCAACTGATTCAGCAAGCACTAGGTACTATAGTACGTCTGGCTGAGGGTGAGATTGAACGTCTTGACTGGAAAATCTTGTCATCTGCTTTAGCAGATATGGAACTAGGTTTCCAGCTATTTTATGACTACCGACACGTCCGCAAAGTCACTATATTTGGTTCTGCTCGGATATCGCCAGCAACACCAGAATATCAGATGGCTTTGAAGTTAGCTCGCACTGTTTCTCAATTAGGATTCATGGTGATGACAGGCGGCGGTGGCGGCATCATGCAGGCGGGAAATGAAGGCGCTGGCAGAGATCATTCCTTTGGCTTAAATATTCAATTACCATTTGAACAGCAAGCGAACCCATTTATCGAGGGTGATCCTAAGCTGATTCATTTTAAATATTTCTTCACCCGGAAACTGTTCCTCCTCAAAGAAAGTGATGCCGTGGCCTTGTTTCCTGGAGGGTTTGGGACTCAGGATGAAGCTTTTGAGTGTATGACCTTAAGCCAGACGGGTAAATTTGGCCCTGTTCCGGTAGTTTTAATTGATCATCCAGGTGGCGATTACTGGCGTTCTTGGAGCGAATATATTGATCAGCAACTGATCAAAAAAGGTCTTGTGAGTCCTGAAGATCCCAGCCTTTATACAGTTACTGACAACCTAGAAGTAGCTTGTAATGCGATTACTGGTTTTTATCAGGTTTATCACTCCAGCCGCTACGTCGGTGATCAATTAGTGATTCGTTTATCGTCAGATTTATCGGATGCTGCGGTAGAGAATTTAAATGCTAACTTTAGCGACATTCTCTTAAAAGGCAAAATTATCAAAAGTCAAGCCCTGCCACAAGAAAACCAAGATGAAACTACGCAACTACCCCGCCTCGTTTTGCACTTTAACCAACGTGATTTGGGTCGTTTATATCAAATGATTGCGGCTATTAATCAGATGGGTAAGCTTTCCCTGGAAGAAAAGGCACATCCTGAAAGAAAATAACTACTTGGGGTGGGAAAACCACCCTATATTTTTTTGGTTTTCTGCTGGTCTGAAAAAGACTATTTATGATTTTTGAATGCTGATGATCTGGAAAAAGCCTGTATATTAGCTAATTGGCACTCTCCCAAAAATTCCGGGATTCTTTGTTCCACGGGAGGCACAGACTATTTTAGCTGATATCTCCCGCATCAATAAGGGGGTTTGAGCCGATACTCGTAAACATATAGGGGAATCAATATGCTGGAATTATTAGGTTCAGGTTTAATTTCTCTCTGGCTAGAAATGGCTGGAGTCGAAATTAAGCCAACACAAGCCCTACAAACATTAGTTTCGCAAACTAGCCCTGGCTTAGTTCTCGCACCAGATCCGAATCCAGCCGGTAACACCACTGTTAAACAATATTTGCAAAAACTGATTTCCTCGAAGTTGGTAACGGAAAATTTAACTGAGAGTCAAGGCATTTGGTTGCAGTCGGGGCCAATGTTAATGGCTAATCATCAAGGTACAACGCCTCTCCCTGCTGCTTCTTTAACTAAGATTGCGACTTCATTGGTGGCTTTGAAAACTTGGGGACCAGACCACCAATTTGAAACTTTAGTCAGCACTACAGGCCCCATAGTTAAGGGGGTGTTACAGGGTGATTTGGTGATTACAGGTGGTGGTGATCCGTTGTTTGTTTGGGAAGAAGCGATCGCACTGGGTAATACTCTCAATAAAATGGGTATCAAGGAAGTCAAGGGAAATTTGTTGGTTACAGACAATTTCGCTATGAATTTTGAACCGAATCCCATGTTAGCTGGTCAAATGCTCAAGGAAGCATTCAATCACAAGATTTGGACTCGTCCAGCAAATTACACGTACTCAATTATGCGGAAGGGGACAGCCAAGCCCGAAGTTGTGATTGCGGGTAGTGTGAAATTAGTATCTCAAGCAAATCCCCAACAAAGCCTACTGCTGCGTCGCCGTTCTTTAACTTTGCAGCAACTGATTAAGGAAATGAACGTTTTCAGTAATAATTTCATGGCTGAGATGTTGGCAAAATCGGTGGGAGGCGCATCTGTCATGCAATCCCAAGCCGCTAAACTGGCTGGAGTCCCGGAGGCAGAAATTCAGTTAATTAATGGTTCAGGACTAGGGGTAGAAAATCGCATTTCCCCCAGGGCAGCCTGTGCGATGTTAATGGCAATTCAAAGGGAAGCAACCGCCCATCAAATTAACGTCGCTGACTTGTTTCCTACTTTTGGATTTGACCGTAGAGGAACAATGCAAGCGAGAAAAATGCCTTATGCGACTGTGATGAAAACTGGTACTTTGCGCGAGGTGAGTGCTTTGGCTGGGGTAATTCCTACACGCGATCGCGGTTTGGTGTGGTTTGCTATTATTAACCATGGCTCACAAATTCCCGGTTTCCGCGCTAGTCAAGATCAGCTGTTACAAGCGCTGGTAAAACAGTTAGAAGTAGCTCCCAATATTCCTCCTACAATTACTCCCCACTCTCCTAAATATTTTTCACCGGAATTGGGTGCAGCTAGTCGTAACGAAATTTTATTCACCGCCACTAAGAATAAGTGACCAGACTCCCCAATCCCTAACGAATCCCTGGATCTTGAGGAATGATTTCTGTTACTACTCTACCGCCAGAATTCCCGCTTTTAACCACAATATCTTCTGTTTCCAAATTACCAACGGCTGTTTCACCTGTAAAATTTATTGGTGGGTCAATCTGACGGTAAACAACATTTCCTTGAGCTTCTAATAATTTTTTATCTAAATACCAATTTAATTGATTAGATTTCAGGGTCTGACTACGTTGCCCTATAGCGATGACATTTCCGCTTAAATTTACAATTTTTTGTTGTATTTTCATTTCGCCTTGATTGGCGGTTACAGTCACGTTTTCGGCACGTTGAACTATTTTGACCGGGGAATTTGTCTTCACCGTTTCTGCGTTCATGTCCCAGGTCATTGACTCACTAGCTATTTGGGTTGGTGGGTCTACCAATTCTAGCTGGGCATTTTTTTGGATAGTAGCAATTTTAGTTTTTAAATTAACTTCAGCCGCATCACCTTTGCCACGGTCAGTAATTTGATTGTTATTATAACGGTCAATTTCTATTGGGCGATCGCTAATTAATTTTTCTGCCTCAATCTGCCAAATTAAATGCTCAGTTCGCATTTGCATTTGAGGATCGACGGATTGTGCTATTACACCCCCAGTAAATTCTATGCGCTGTTCCCTGGTTTTAACCCGTGCTTCTTGGGCTACTGCTTTGAGTTGTTTATGAGTACCACTTATTTGGTTACGAACTATTAATAAATCTTCTTGAGGTAACCATTCTAATTCATTACCTTGCAATACAATCCCATTAATAGGATCTTTTGCCAGAATTTTTCCCTTCAGAAATAACTTTTGTCCATCCTGTTCAATATCTGCTGTTTCTGCTTGTATTTGATAAATTGGTTTACCATCTTGGTAGAGTTCACCAACGGGTTGTTCTGCCTGACCAAGTTGTTTTTCTTGAGTATATATTGCCTTTTTAGATCGCACTTTCCAAACAGGTCTTCCTACTTCGTCTGCTTGTTCTAATGTGACATCAAAAAAAGTTAAATTGCTTTCTTTGGGAGATGAATCAGTTTCATTTGATGGAGAATCCGTGGGGGATGTACCCCCACAAGCAACTAATCCCATTAGCAATAAACAAACTACAGGCAGATAAAAGCAATTTGCTTTCAATTGTAAAAAACTCAGAGATGGTAATGAAAATGTCTGGGATAAAATTTGCTTAAATTGCCCTTTTTTAGCACAAGTTAGTCTCTGTTTCTGCCTGTATTTGGGATAATTCATTAATTAATCTTGGATTTCTAACTGTTGATCAGCTTCACTGATATCGTCTAGAAAACCCATGCTGGATAGAGGTCGATATGGGTAGCTTTGACGGGGGTTTTTTTGGATATCTTCTTTGATGGCTTCTAAATCAATATAGCGATCGCTGACATTGATTAAGCTATCACTGGTCATGGAGCGCAAACTCACAACCTCTACCCGCACACCACGATAGCTGACTGAATTGACCGCATAAGCCAAATCCCCATCACCACTGACTAAAACTGCGGTATCATAGGAGTCTACCAAAGCCATCATATCTACGGCAATTTCTACATCTAGGTTGGCTTTTTTAGAGCCGTCAGGTAACTGTACTAAATCCTTAGCAATGACTCGATAACCATTGCGACGCATCCATAACAGAAACCCTTGCTGCTTTTCATTTGTCCGGTCTACACCAGTGTAAAAGAAAGCCCGCAATAGTCTAGAACCGCCAGTTAATCGACAGAGTAGCTTCGTGTAGTCAATTTCGATTCCCAGTTGCAAGGCCGCATAAAAGAGATTAGAGCCATCAATGAATATAGCTACACGACCTCGATTCTCCAAGACTTGTTCCGGCGTAAATATGGAGTCACTTTCCAAATTATTCAACATTGTTGTCATACCTCATTATTATGCTTGTTATATTTGATACGAATTTTTCGAGATTTTATGCTAGAACAGCTTATGATAAGGTTTCAGAGCTAATAAGTTCAGCCCCGATCAGTTTTTTGAGAAAATTAAGAAATTGAACAGAATCGAAAAAGAATCAAAAATTAAAAAAACTAATCGTTTTTGGGAATTTCTATGCGCTTAAAGACGGGTTGGGGTTTACCCAAGGATTGTTCACTGCTTAGTATTCCCCACTGTGCATGGGTAGCAAAAGGAGCAAGCATTGCAGTGTTAATTTGGTCATTAAAGTCAATTCCAAAGCCCAGCTGCTGATAAATCGCGTTACTGATATTCGGAATGACTGGGGACAAAAGATAAGCCGCTAGTCTAACAGATTCTAGAACTGCGTACAGGACTGTTTCCACCTCCTGCTGCTTTCCTTGTTTATATAGTGACCAAGGGGCTTGTTCATCAATAAACTTATTGCTAGTTCTGACCAGCATCAGGGTAGCTTCGCAGGCTTGGTTAAAGGCTAGCGTTTGATATGCTTGTTTTACCTTGTCTCCTAGACCTAAACCAATCACTTTTAAAGGATTTTCATTATTAATCCCTTCCTTTGTAATTGTTAGTCCATCATCAGCGCAGTATTTCTTCACCATGTTTAAGGTGCGATTTAGCAAATTACCTAAGTCGTTAGCTAAATCTGCATTTAAAACATTAATGAATCTAACTTCATTAAAATCTCCATCTCTACCAAATTCGATTTCCTTAAGGAAGTAATAACGAACGGCATCACTACCATAACTTTCAACTAGTCTTATGGGATCGAGGGTGTTACCCTGAGACTTACCCATTTTTTGACCATCTTTAGTCAGAAAACCATGCACAAATAATCGTTCCGGCAAGGGTAAACCGGCTGAGAATAGCATGGCTGGCCAGGAAATTGCATGGAAGCGGAGGATATCTTTCCCAATCAGATGCAAGTTAATCGGCCACCAAGTTTTTATTGCATTGGCTAAAGTCGCCTCAGCATCTGGTTCTAGTAATGCTGTCACATAAGCTAGTAACGCATCAAACCATACATAAAGCGTATGCTGAGGATCAACTGGGACTGGAAAACCCCAGTCTAAATTTACCCGCGAAATCGAAAAATCCTGTAACCCTTGACTGATGAAGCTTAAAACTTCATTACGTCGGCTTTCTGGCTGAATGAAATCTGGTTGAGATTTGTATAACTCTTCTAGTTGAATTTGATACTTCGATAGGCGGAAGAAGTAGTTTTGTTCGTCACGCCATTCCACTTCTTTGTTAGTATGAATGGGGCAGCGATGTCCTTCTAACAATTCCCGTTCTTCTTTAAATTCTTCACAAGAGACGCAATACCAACCTTTTTGCTGTCCTAAGTAAATGTCACCAGATTCCCATAATCTCTGGAAAAATTCTGCGACAATGATTGCATGACGAGGAGCGGTAGTCCGGCTAAAGCGATCGTATTGAATATTTAATAACTGCCATAGGCTGATAAAGCTAGGTACAATTTCATCACAAAATTCTTGTGGTGCTTTCCCTAAACTCTCGGCTGAACGCTGAATTTTTTGCCCATGTTCATCTGTACCTGTAATCAGCAATACTTCATCCCCTAACAGCCGATGAAAACGCGCCACTACGTCTGCGGCCATCGTTGTGTAAGCACTGCCAACGTGAGGAACATCGTTTACATAATATAGAGGTGTTGTCAATGCAAATTTTTTGTTTGTTTTATCGACTAAATTCATACAAAATAAAAAAATAAATTATTAAGACGTTTTTGCTCTTAATTTATCGGTCAAATCTTTGTAATCATATGATATTACTACTTGTTTGACAAACAGTAAATTAATATTAGCAAATTCCTCATGCTAAAAAATGTTTATTAATGTGTATAAGGTTGGTAATTTCCGAATCATAAGAAATACGTTAACGAATGATTATAATTTATAATATTTGCTGTTATATTAACTGTAATCATATAAGTTTTAGATCGGCAAAATGGGCTATCTTTATATACAGAAATAATTCTACTTAGATATTGATTATATAAATTTAATGTAAAGATGCAGACAAAGAACACCACCCTCAACCGGAGGAAAACGCTCCTGATGAGTTCTCTCCGCTTGCAGGGAGGGAACTGGAGAGGTAGAAATAATATGCAGCCTCATAACTAATTGGTATTAGTAGCACTACAAAAACATAAAATTCCAGTCCATATCCTCTGTATTTTTTGCAGATAAGTAGGTCAACTTAATTAAATATACAATTTCATTGCGAGTGGAACGACGTGGAATCGAGCAATCCCAGTCTCTGCATTTTACGTTTTTTAATGTTGACATACTTACTACAAACAAATTACTCGCCAATTTCAATACCTTAGCCAAATTGAAAAAATGCTGAATTCGTAAGTTGGGTTGCGCTGTCGCTTAACTTAACCTAAAAAAAATGGTTAAAGTATTATAATTTAAAATTATTTTTTTATTTACATTACAGTAAGTAAAATTGCGGAGAGACAAAAAAATCCCCTCAGCAAACTAAAATTAAATATTGGTAAATTAATATTAAGCCCACAAATCCCCTATAAATTGGCAAGATGGAAGTTAAACAAACCATGATGGAAAATCGCATCCTCTACGTTCGCCTTCCCTGTAACCCTATCTTTCCCATTGGGGTAGTCTATCTTTCCGACCATGTTCACAAACTATTCCCCAATATCGAACAACGGATCTTTGATTTAGGAACAGTACCACCTTTAGATTACGCCTCCGCCCTAGATACCTGTATTGATGAATTTAAACCCACACTCCTAGTATTTTCCTGGCGTGATATCCAAATCTACGCCCCAGTAGGTGGACGTGGTGGGAACCCACTACAAAATGCCTTTGAATTTTATTACGCCAAAAATCCCCTAATTAAATTACGTGGCGCATTAGGTGGGTTACGAATTTTTATTGCTTACTATGTAGAATTGTGGCGCAATCAAGGATTAATCAAACGTGGCTTAAAACGCGCCCAAAAATATCATAATCAAGCTTGTGCAGTAGTTGGTGGTGGAGCAGTCAGCGTATTCTACAAAGAATTGGGTAAAACCTTACCTCAAGGAACAATTATTTCTATAGGTGAAGGCGAAACACTTCTAGAAAAACTTTTAGGTGGTAGAGAAATTCAAGATGAACGTTGCTACATCGTCGGAGAAACTCAACCACGAGAAAGATTAATTCATGAACAACCCACCCCCCTAGAAAAAACCGCCTGTAACTATGACTATATAGAAAGTATCTGGCCAGAATTTAACTTTTACCTGCAAGAACAGGACTTTTATATCGGCGTACAAACTAAGCGTGGTTGTCCTCACAACTGTTGTTATTGCGTCTACACCGTTGTCGAGGGTAAACAAGTACGCATTAACCCAGCAGAAGAAGTAGTTGCCGAGATGCGACAATTATACGATCGCGGCATTCGCAATTTCTGGTTTACCGATGCTCAATTCATCCCCGCACGGAGATTTATGGATGATGCTATAGAACTCCTGCAAAAAATCGTCGATTCTGGGATGACAGATATTCACTGGGCAGCATACATCAGAGCGGACAACCTCACACCAGAATTGTGTGATTTGATGGCTAAAACTGGGATGAATTACTTTGAAATCGGCATTACTAGCGGTTCTCAGGAACTGGTGCGGAAAATGCGGATGGGTTACAATCTCAGAACAGTTCTACAAAACTGTCGTGACTTAAAAGCAGCCGGCTTTAACGACTTAGTTTCCGTCAACTACTCCTTTAACGTCATTGACGAACGTCCCGAAACCATCCGTCAAACCATCGCCTATCACCGCGAACTTGAAAAAATATTCGGTGCGGATAAAGTTGAACCTGCAATCTTCTTTATTGGACTACAACCTCATACCCATTTAGAAGAATATGCCTTTAAAGAAGGTATCCTAAAACCAGGGTATAACCCCATGAGCTTAATGCCGTGGACAGCTAAAAAGCTTCTTTGGAATCCTGAACCCCTGGGTTCCTTCTTTGGAGAAGTCTGCTTACAAGCTTGGCGACAAAACCCCAACGACTTCGGACGAGAAGTTATGAACATCTTAGAAGAAAAATTGGGTTGTGCCGATTTAGAAGCCGCACTTTCTGCACCTATGGAAAAGAAAGAAAAACAATTAGCTGGAAAATTATAGCACCTGGGGCGCAGGGGAGAAATTTTTGGGCTAGTCACAAAGTCTTTCTCTTTCATCTCCTGTATCCTTCTTCGCCTCTAGTCTCGAAATCGTTAAAAATTTACGAATTACGAATTACGAATTACGAATTACGAATTAAAAACCCATGTTAGAAGGTTCAATATTACAACAGCTGCAAATAGCACACCGCAATACTACTAGACCAATTAGATTTGGTGTTTATTACAAAAATACTTTAGTTGCTCTGTGTCATGCTTTAGAAGACCATATTTTAACTGAAGATGGTAAACCCTTAGTAATCACAGCCTTTCAACAGGGTAAATGGTATCTGCAAGAAGCCGAAAGATACGCCAGTATCGCTCAGTGTAGCCGCGAAATTGTGATTATGGCAGCACCGGATGCTGGCTTTGCGGAACATCCCACCAGCCAACTGTCTAATGTAGATTTAGTAGCATTAAATTCAGCCGACCCAGTGGCGCAGGAGTGGCACTTAATTATTTTATCACCAGAATACACAGCAATGGTACTTTGTCAAGAATTATCAGAGGCTGATTATGGTGTAGATGGCAGACCAGATTCAGATGTCGAGCGGAAATTCTATGGCTTATGGACATTTGAACCGGAGTTAGTCCAAGAAACAGCACAGTTGGCGATCGCTCACATAAAAAAATATAACCCAGAACTAGCACAAAAACTCAAAGCCCATCAAAATCCCATACAGTCAACTTTCACCACACCAGAACATCTAAGTGCAGTCGTTTCTCGCGTCGTCGATTATCTCCAAACAGGACAGGACAATTTATCCATCCCCACAGCCCTGCGTCAGCAAGCATTAGACCGCAACTTGGTTTCTAACGAAATCCAGGCATTTTTGCGGATGGCGCAATTAATGGACATGGCAGATGTCAAAAATCCCATGGCCGCCTCCGAAGTAGTAGCACTTTCCGAAACAATGGGGCAGCTTTTAGAACTACCCGCATGGCAAATTAAACGATTGCGACTAGCAGGTTTTTTACATCGGATAGACCCATTACAAAATGCCGAAAGCCTCCTAACTCCGGGTACATCGACCTCCTATCAAGAACAAGCCCCCCATTGTCCCCTAACTTGTCCCCTAGTCCCAGGCGCGCAGGTATTACGAACCATGCCCAGACTGAGGGCAATTGCTCAAATTATCACCCACCAAAGCGAATGGTGGAACGGTACAGGAGAACCAGCCAATTTAGCTGGAGATGAAATTCCTTTAGAATCGAGAATTTTGGCTCTAGTTGCTGATTTTCAATGGCGAGTCAACAACATAAAATCATCCGAAAAAACTCCCACCGAAATCTTTGGTCAAGCCTTAGACGAATGCAGACAACAACAATCAACCCGCTTTGACCCTAAACTTGTAGATGCCCTAGCTTTATTAGTCATGGGTTTACAGCAAGGCTTAGACTTACCTCTGATATCACCTAAAGTCAGCACCGGACTCTGGCTACTTGACTCTCAATGGGATAGCCACAGCAAAACAAGTACAACACAGCGTAAATAGGATAAAACTGTTGAGTTTCCTAATTACGAATTACGAATTACGAATTACGAATTACGAATTACCCCAAATGAATATCGAAGCCATTAAATCAGGAAAACTCAAACAACTCCCAGGCGCAAACTTAGAAGATGAAGAACTTTCCCAACTGGATTTAAACCGGATAAATTTGGCAGGGGCTAACTTAGTCGGGACTAATTTCATCGGTTCCCAACTAGAAGGGGCGCATTTTCAGGGCGCAAACTTAATGGGCGCAAACCTGCAAAAAACCGACCTGCGGGCCAACCTCATGGGAGCGAACCTCATGCAAGCAGACTTAACCAGTGCTGACTTGCGGGGTAGTAATTTGCGCGGTGCAAACTTAATGGGCGCGAGACTCAGCAATGTATCTTTGGCTGGCGCTTTTCTAAGTGGTGCAAATTTGATGAACGTCAACTTACAAGGTGTTGACTTACGCGGTGCTGACTTGCGTGGTGCAAACCTCACAGGGGCGAATCTCAAAGGTGCTGATATGAGTCGCGCTGATTTGCAAGGGGCTTTGTTAAGTGAAGCTAATTTAGAAGAAGCCGACTTACGTGGCGCAAATTTAGCAGGGGCGAACTTCACCGGCGCAAATCTACTCTGTGCAGAGTTAGAAGGAGCAAATTTAAGCGGAGTAAATTTAGATAAAGCTTGCTTGGTCGGTACAGTAGTTCAAATGAGAGAATAACCTTTAAAATTTATACACTTTCAGATTTGGTATTTGCTCGCCACCGCATCCACAAAGCCAAGATACCCATAAACACGACCCCCATTACTCCTTGTAGAGGATTCTGATTTACACCAGTTATCCAATCGGGAACTTGACCAGAATATTCAATTAATCCCCCAACATTAATGATGTAATAGCCCCAAACTAAACCACCATGCAAACCAATTGGTAAACCCAAACGTCCCCTACGCCAGCGCTTTCCCCATACCTGCGTTAGCCCCAGCAATACTAAAGCGGGAAATTGTGGAAGTGTTTCAATAATTGCCTGCAAAGGCTTAATAAAGTGCAGAACAGCAAAAACTACCGCATTAATCCCAAGTGCCAAACTGGGATTATAGTCCCGTTCCAACTCATTCAGTAACCAACCTCGAAATAACAATTCTTCAGCAAATCCAACAGCCAAAGAGACAATTAAACCCTCTATAATGATTCTGAGCAAGAAAACTTGGGGTTGTTGCCACACCAGCCAACCAAAAAAACCTTGTAGTCCAAACACTACGAGAATGCTAATTATCCCAGTTGCTAAACCACTCAGCAAATCGACAGCGTTTGTCTGGGTGATTTCCAAACCATAGTGCTTGAGTATCTGGGGTTGCTGATAGAGATTTTTCCCCCATAGCTGCAAGAGAAAAATAAATTCGACATATAACACCACCATTGTCAATATACTTACTAAGTTAGAATCACTAACTAATAAGTAAATCGGGATAGCAAAGGGTAACCATAGCAGTAATAAAGATGCAATAAAATAACCCAGCCTGATGGGGACAGGGCGTTGGGCTAAACGAGTTAGGTTAATTTTCATGAAATATTTAGGAAGAGGACAAAATCAAAGTCGCAAGTTAGAGGCAATTTATTTGTCCTGTCTTCCTTCACTAAACAATATTTTTAGCTATTCTTCAGGTTCAATTGTGCTGCTTAAACCATGACCTTTTAAGGTTTCGCAATAAAACTCAGCGTGTTCTTGCTCACAAGTAATGACTAAAGCCAGACCACTAGTATGGGCTTCCATCATAATGCTCACAGCTTGAGGCTGTGTAAGGCTCGATACTGTAGTTAATAGTGATTGCACGACGTGTTCCATAGAATTATAGTCGTCGTTATGGATTAAAACTCGATACCGAGGCGCGAGCTTGCGGGAGGTGGAACGCTTCTCAATAGTTTCGACTGACACGGCTATTGGCTCTTTATTAGATGATTTACTACGACCGGATAACTGTTGAGCATTTACTTAACAGTTATTTACTCAATGTTATAACATTCTTATGCAAACCTGATGGCTTAACAATGCTTTTCGGTTAAAGAAGTTTCGCGTACAAGTCACAATATCTGACAAGCCTAAGAAATAATCTAATTTTAAAGTATTTCCGTTTAAGGATAGCGCATTTTCGCTTTTAAAATGAAAGGAAGCAGAAAAAATCGTTGGTTACCACTGTCCCAACTCCGTGAACATGAGTCTAGACTTTAAACCAGGACAGATTGTGTCCTTAGAACATAGTGACAGGAATCTGTTTTTAGAAGTGATCCAAGTAGTTGTTTCTCGTCAGTTATGCTGGGTACGTCCTTTGTTACTAGTTAGCTTGACCCAGGAGTCACCACTGGTTACTGATATGCGAGATGCATCTGATTTGCTTTGGCCAGTCAATTTGTTTCGACCAGCCTTAGATACAGAAGTAATTACCTTTTTGAGCCAAGTTTTGGTTAAAGAACCAAATAATCACCCTGATTCTGCTGCTAAGGTGGAATTTAATCAATTTATCCACGAAATTTGGCACGCACATCAGGAGGGAGAAGAAGCAGGGGAGTAGGGAGCAGGGGGTGAATTTTTCCCAATACCCAATATCCCGTTTGTCCCTTCGCCCATTTTCCCATCAAGCATAACGAATGCCGGCATCTTTGAGACGTTGAATAGCTTCATGCATCCGCTCATCGGGAATTGTCAGGGCGATGCGGAAAAAACCTTCCCCATTTGCACCATAACCATTACCTGGAGGAACCATGATGCCACATTTGTCAAGTAACAAATCAACAAATTCTGCGGAGGAGTACCCTGGTGGTACGGGAACCCAAACATAAAGTGTCGCTTTTGGCGGTTCGATTGGCCAGCCTAAAGATTGTAATCCTTGTACAATAATGTCACGCCGCTTTTGGTACACTGACATTAAGTTTTGCAGTTCTGCTTCAGTAGTGGAATAGGCTGCGATCGCCGCTTTTTGAATTGCCTTAAATACTCCAGAATCGACGTTGGTTTTTACCTGTCTCAAGCCTTGAATACCAATGGCGTTACCAACTACAAAGCCAATACGCCAGCCCGTCATATTATAGGACTTAGACAAACTGTGAAACTCAATGGCGACATCTTTTCCACCAGGAACTTGCAGCACACTAGGCGGTTTATAACCATCATAAGCCATCTCCGAGTAAGCATGGTCATGACACAGTAAAATATTATACTGCTTACAAAAATCAACTAATTCTGCAAAAAATTCTAAGCTAGCTAAGGCTCCCGTAGGATTATTAGGATAATTAATCCACAATAACTTGGCTTTACGAGCAATTTCTTCAGGAATCGTATTTAAATCAGGTAAAAAATTGTTTTCTGCCTTCAACGGCATAGTATAAGGTTCACCACCAGCAAAAATTGTCGCAGTCTGATACACCGGATAACCAGGATCTGGAATTAGGGTATAGTCTCCAGGTTCAACAAAAGCTAAAAATGTGTTGTGTATTGCTTCCTTAGAACCGATGGAAGAGATAACTTCTGTCTCTGGATTTAACCCTGTCACCCCAAACCGATTTTCCATCCAATTAACTGCTGCTTCCCGAAATTCTCTGGTTCCCTGATAAGGAGGGTAGTTATGGGTGGAAACATCATCTATGGCTGTGTGCATAGCTTGAAGGATATGTTCTGGAGTCTGTGTATCAGGATCGCCCAGTGCCAGATTAATAATATCAACTCCCTCCGCCACGAGTTTTTCCCGTTTGCGGTTAATCTCAGCAAACAAATAGGGAGGAATTTGTTCTAAACGTTTAGCGGGCTGCATGGCGGTTTACTGTTAATGCAAATTGTGGATGCTCAACAGCATAGTTTACGCCAGAATGGTGAGATAAATATGAAAACTCATACAGAAACGCTAGCTATTAGTGCTGTATTTCAGCCTTAATTTCCTGGTTATGGTTAAAATCGATTGAAAATCACAATAGCAAAGCTAAGACTAATATCCCCAAGTAGGTACTAGCTGAACTCGACCAGCATCCATTTCTGCCATTAATAACTCTAGGGCTTCATAATCAACATCAGAGATATGACCCATTTGAGTTAGTTCTGAGTTGATTTCATTTTCGATTTCAGGGGTTAATTTTTTAATATCAAGTGCTTTTGCGACTAATTGACGAATAACGTACTTAGTTCTCATAACTAATACACCAAATTATATTTGATAGTAATTATCCAGGATCACCCTTGGTATAAAATGTGATTTCAAGTCTGATAAAACCGTGATATAGATCACTACAAGAGGTAAAAAATAATTTGTTATGAACCTTGGTGCATAAACCTAATCAGAATGAAAAGCAAGTCTTGAAATCTATAGCTCAGGTTTGAATAAATTAGCTGAATTTAGACAAAGTAAGCCTTGTCAGCCAAATTATGCTTAGTTTCTTGGCTCTACGACTATCTATATAGATTGTTTGGGAACTGGGGTGGGAAAAAAGTATATATCAATACATTTTGCCCTGTGTTTATAACAATCTTTAAATAGACCTATGAAAGTAATAAAGATTCAGCAAAGATGCCGGAAAATTTGGATCAAGTTCAGAAAAAAGTTGATCTTTGACGCATGATTAACTTGGCAGACTGAATAAATCCCCTGATATGGAAGTGTTAACCTGCCAACTGGTGATGAGGTGTCAAACAATTAAACGTACCCCATAGCACATAATGTCTCGCAACAGTCAGAAAGTAAATTTGTGTAAAAGAGTTGTAAGTTAATATGATTAGCTGTGCTGAAATGCCTAAATCAATGCTAAGTTATATTTGGTAAGCTGTAATTAAGGTAGCTAGAAGATAGCATAGTGGCTGTTGCAGTTGAAAAATTAATCACGTCGGATATTTTAAAACCAGCTCGTTACTTGGGTAACGAACATTTAGCGGTACATAAACCTTGGAGTACGGCAACTATACGCTGGGCGTTAACCTACCCAGAAGTATATGAAGTCGGTTCATCCAACTTAGGGCATATCATTCTGTATAACATTTTGAATGCCCAGCCTCGACAGTTGTGCGATCGCTCCTATTTACCAGGTGCTGACTTGGCGGCTAAACTGCGGAGTACCGACACACCTTTGTTTGCTGTAGAATCTAAGCGATCGCTCTCGGAATTTGACATTTTAGGTTTTAGTCTCAGTTATGAACTGGGTGCAACTAATATTTTAGAAATGTTGGATTTAGCGGGAATCCCCCTTACATGGCAAGAAAGAACGGCTGGTAATCACCCGTTAATTTTTGCTGGGGGACAAACGGCAACCTCCAACCCTGAACCTTATGCCGATTTCTTTGACTTTTTTGCCCTGGGAGATGGGGAAGAACTGTTACCAGAAATTGGTTTGGTACTGGAAGAAGGTAAACAAACTAACTTAGATCGGCAAAGCTTACTCCTGGATTTGGCGCAGATTCCAGGTGTCTATGTCCCTCAGTTTTACGAAATGAGGGCTGGTGTTTATCCACTCCGTCCAGATGTACCGGAACGCATTGTGCGCCGCGTTGCCACGCCAATCCCAGCTTATTCCATTGGCTTAGTTCCTTACGTGGAGACAGTCCACGATCGCCTAAGTCTGGAAATTCGTCGGGGTTGCACCCGTGGTTGTCGCTTTTGTCAACCGGGAATGTTAACCCGTCCAGCGAGGGATGTGGAACCAGAGGCCGTGGTAGAGGCGATCGCCCAAGGAATGCAAGCCACAGGTTACAACGAATTTTCTCTTTTGTCTCTGAGTTGTTCAGATTATTTAGCCTTGCCTGCTGTGGGCATGGAAATCAAAAATCAGCTAAAAAATCAAAATATTTCCCTTACTCTTCCCAGTCAACGGGTAGATAGATTTGATGAAAATATTGCCAATATTCTGGGTGGAACTCGCAAAGGTGGGCTAACTTTTGCCCCAGAAGCGGGAACCCAAAGAATGCGGGATATTGTCAATAAAGGTTTAACTAATGAGGAATTATTAAGAGGTGTAAAAACAGCTTGGGAACAAGGCTGGGATAAAATTAAGTTATATTTCATGATTGGTCTGCCCGGTGAAACCGATGCAGATGTAGTGGGCATTGCCGAAACAGTGGCTTGGTTACAAAGAGAATGCCGAGCTAGAGGCAGAAAACCCTTAAACTTCAACTTGACAATTTCTAACTTTACACCAAAGCCCCATACCCCTTTTCAGTGGCATTCTGTTTCTACTGCGGAATTTAAACGTAAACAAAATCTACTCAGACAAGAATTTCGCCGCATCAGAGGAGTCAAGGTGAATTTCACTGATGTTCGCATTTCTGCTATGGAAGACTTTGTAGGTAGGGGCGATCGCACTCTCGGAAAAGTAGTAAGACGTGCCTGGGAACTAGGGGCTGGGATGGATTCCTGGTATGAAAACTTAGATGCGGCCTTTGGAGCTTGGGAACAGGCGATCGCAGAAGCTGGCTTAACTTGGAAATACCGTCATATAGAACAGGGACAGTTGAATCTGTTTAATGTCGAGGAGACAGAAATTGAGGAAACAAAATCCTCTTCATCCCTCCCAGAAGCCAGTCCCCTACCTTGGGACCACATTGACACCGGAATTTCTAAAAAATGGCTCCAGGAAGACTTAAACCGGGCTTTAGAGGCGGCTGTAGTACCTGACTGCTCCTTTGCAGACTGTTCACATTGCGGTGTCTGCGGCACTGACTTCGGACATAATATTGTCATTCCACCACCAGCAATCCCCGACTTTAGCGGCAACTTCGTCCCCAACACCAATAAAACCCAACGGTTACGTATGTGGTTTGGGAAACAAGGTAGCATGGCTTTAGTGGGTCACTTAGATTTAATGCGTCTGTTTGACCGAGTAATTCGCCGCGCAGGTTTGCCCATTGCCTTTACTGGCGGGTTTCATCCTAGTCCCCGCATGGCGATCGCCAGTGCCTTAACACTAGGAGCCACCAGCACAGGAGAAATTGTAGACTTTGAGCTAACCGATGCAGTAGAACCTGAGTTTTTCCAGCAACAGTTAGCCAAAGAACTGCCGACAGATATCCCCATATATCACGTTGCTGCCATAGATTTAAAGAGTCCAGCCGCTAACCAACTGATGGCAGCCGCAGACTATTCAATAACAGTAGCAGCAGAGATATCAGTAGAAAACACAGAATGGCAAAACTGGTTAGACCAAATCCAAGCCAAAACAGAACTGTGGTGGGAGAAAACAACCAAATCTGGGAAAAGCCAACTCATAAATCTGCGCGATCGCTTGTTTGAACTGGAGTTAGTGGAAAGTTCTCCAAGTTTTGCAGAATCCACATCAGTCACCACCGTAAAATTGCGTTATGTCGGTAGTTGTCGTCATGATGGAACCATCTTGCGTCCAGAACAAATTCTGTCTATGCTGGAAATAGTGTCAGGGAAAAATTTTCAACTTCTGCACATTCACCGCAATCACCTAATTTTAGGGGTATAATCCGGGAAAGACGACTTGCTAGTAGTTGTCTTAATACAGCAGAGTATGGGATTTAATTTCAACTAAGTTGCGTTAAAATCAGATGAACAGAATTTTTTGGACTGGCATTAAATCAACTAGTTCACTCTTTTGGTAATCAGAAAGCCAAAGCGAAGATATGAGCATGAGATTTCTAAGATTGAATCTCAAATCAGGTGAAGTGGTCACTGAGCTTTCCGATGCCCTGAGCAGTTCGACAAGATCACTGTAATACTTGTCGAAGGATCGAAGTGCAGATTAAAAAAATCACTCCTTATTTCCAGCATCTTGTGAACCAGTAATTTAAAAATAGACTGCCGCGGCCATTTATCTTTCCTGCTTTTTAAGCAACTTCTTGAATGCTTAATCCCGACCTAACCATAAGGCATAAACAATCAACCTCATGTAGTTGATTTATTTGCGAAAAACTTTCCGCAGCCCCTTGGGAATAATCTGGCGTATAAACGCAACGGTTTAATTCATAAGGCTCCTTGATTTTGAGCCAAAAAGTGACCATTTATTTGTATGATCAGCAGCACCTTTTGGATTAGCTAAAGGTATAAGAACTTCCAGAAGCTTCTGGTTGGTGCTGCCAAATTTTGAGGAAGTTGAATGCCAAAGCAAATTATCATAGCAGAGCAGCATCAAATTGCGGCTGTATTTTCTGAAGATCAAATACAAGAACTGGTTGTAGCCACAGGTCATCACCAAATTGGCGATGTCTACTTAGGTGTGGTAGAAAATGTTTTACCTGGAATAGATGCCGCCTTTGTGAACATTGGCGACCCAGAACGCAATGGTTTTATTCATGTCACAGACTTAGGTCCCCTCAAGCTAAAACGCACAGCCGCCGCCATTACCGAGTTGTTAGCACCACAGCAAAAAGTCTTGGTGCAGGTGATGAAAGAGCCAACAGGAACTAAAGGACCAAGACTGACCGGGAATATTACTTTCCCAGGGCGCTATGTTGTCCTTATGCCTTATGGCAGGGGTGTAAATTTATCACGACGGATTAAGAGCGAAAGTGAGCGTAATCGTTTGCGGGCTTTGGCCATATTGATTAAGCCAGCTGGTATGGGTTTGCTGGTTCGCACCGAGGCTGAAGGTAAACCAGAAGAGGCGATTATAGAGGATTTGGAACTATTGCAAAAGCAATGGGAAGCGATTCAGCAAGAAGCAAATTCTACTCGTGCGCCAGCTTTGTTAAATCGGGATGATGATTTTATTCAGCGTGTGCTGCGCGATATGTATGGTGCAGATGTGAATCGCATTGTAGTGGATTCCAGTTCTGGTTTAAAGCGCGTTAAGCAATATCTCCAAAACTGGAGTGGGGGTCAAACGCCACAGGGAGTTTTATTCGACCATCACCGCGATCGCTCACCCATCCTAGAATATTTCCGGATTAGTGCTGCGATTAAAGAAGCACTCAAACCTAGAGTAGATTTACCTTCCGGTGGATATATTATTATTGAACCCACAGAAGCCTTAACAGTGGTAGATGTGAACTCCGGTTCCTTTACCCGCTCCGCCACAGCCAGAGAAACGGTTTTGTGGACAAATTGTGAAGCTGCTACAGAAATTGCTCGTCAGTTACGTCTGCGAAATATTGCCGGCGTAATAGTAGTTGATTTTATTGATATGGAATCCCGGCGAGACCAATTGCAAGTTCTGGAACATTTTAACAAAGCCCTGAAAGCTGATAAAGCCCGACCTCAAATTGCTCAGTTAACCGAATTGGGCTTGGTAGAATTAACCCGCAAACGCCAAGGTCAAAATATTTATGAGTTATTTGGCGATACTTGCCCAACCTGCGGTGGTTTAGGTCATATTATGCACCTACCGGGAGAAACCGAAGGACGGTCCACACCTAGAAACGATGCCTCACCTACTAGCCCAGGAATATTGCCAAAAGCAGGTGAATTATCAGATCGTTTTGATATAGGTTACCCCCCCTCGAAAGTCTCCTTACCCCAAAAGGAACCACGGTTGCCCATAGCTCGCATCAATGACCCACAGGAAAATTATGATGCCTTTGGGGAAGTATTTGACGGGGATTCTGATTTAGGCAGTTTTGATTCTATCAACCATCCCAGCTATCAAGAAGCCCGCGATTCTAAACGTCGTGTTCGCAAGAGCAGTCATAATCGGGTTGGTATTAATGGTGTAAATCGGAAAGATGAAAACCCCATTACCCCTCTACCATTAGGTTTTGACAACGAGTCAGATTTAGAGGCGGACATATCAGAACTTCGACCCTTCGACAAGCTCAGAGCATCGCCAAGCTCAGGATCGACAGACTTGGAAAGATCCACGCGAGATATAGTCTCTTCTGGTTTGGGTAAATCTGGTTGGCAAGAAAGAACAGACCGAGATTCTAGCTTTGGTTCGGAACAGTCTAGCTCTATGTTGCCTCGAACTACGAAAGTTACTAAGGTAGAACCTATTAAGCCCATAGTGGAACCCCCGGAAATTAAAACTGTGGAAATGACTCTGGAAGAACAAGATGTGTTCGCATTAATGGGAGTTTCTCCCTTAGTGAAATTAGAACAGGAGGCGAAAAGTTCTAAATCTGTCATTATTAATATTGTCAGTCCTGGGCATTTAGCAACTAAACTACCTGATTCTATTGCTGATACCAGTGAGAGTGAGATTGAAGAACTCACCCAGGAACCTGTATCAGAGACTATTAGCAGTGAGCCAGCAGATTTAGATAATCATGTCTCAACAGAAAATACATCTCAGGTCGAGTCAGATGAGAAACCTGTATTGAAAAACGCAACTGAACCTAGCAGTTCGGAAGTAAAGACAGATATGAGCAATCGTCGCCGTCGCCGTCGTTCTTCTGCTGTAGAGTCAGATTCTTCCGTTGATGAGGATACTTAACTAGCTAATCAAAAAAGCTTTGGACTGGGGAGGTATTTGTTGACTATGTGGCGAGAGTTGTGTTCTAGTTCTGGGGACTTACCTGAGTTAGTCGCCGGTATAGATGAAGTGGGGAGAGGCGCACTATTCGGACCAGTGGTGGCGGCTGCGGTAATTTTACCAGCTTCTGCTTTGCCAATCTTAATAGCAGCTGATGTTAAAGACAGCAAAAAACTCTCTATTTCTCGCAGAACTAAACTAGCCCGACAAATTTGTGAACTAGCTACGGACTGGACTATTGGCTGTGCTTCCACTACGGAAATTGATCAGTTAAATATTTTGCAAGCTACCCTATTAGCCATGAGGCGTTCTGTGTTGAAGTTGCGTGTATTGCCCATGCTCTGTTTAGTTGATGGTAACCAGCCCATTAGAGATTTGAGCCTGCCGCAAGAAACTATTATTAAAGGGGATGAGCGATCGCTAAGTATTGCAGCTGCCAGCATTGTGGCCAAGGTTTGGCGCGATGACCTAGTAATACGTTTAGCATCAAAGTACCCTTTATATAATCTAGAGCAGAATAAGGGTTATGGTAGCCAAAAACATTTAATTGCCCTGCAAGAATATGGGCCATCACGACTGCATCGTAAATCATTTCGGCCTTGTCAACCATGAGAAAATAGGCGTGGGGAAAGGGAAGTTTAAATTCCCTCTGCACTCCTTTGATTCAGTTTCAGAGGATATCACTCTGGATTCATAATGGGTAGGTTGCTATGATTATCTGAGGTATTTTCTTCTATTTGTGATTTTACCCAAGAGTGATAATCTGCTAAAAGTTGATGTAGCAACCTTTGTTTGATGGTCATTAGTACGCTTTTGAGTAAACCGTTGCCTGCGGCTTCTAAAATTGGCCTAGGTGTGAAACAAATTGGTGGTGGTATATCTACCTGTACTTCTAAATCGGCTTTTCCTTGCAAGCTAGTAATACCGTTGCTCTGGTGTAATGACAAATGTCCCTGTAAATTTAATGCAAAGCGCTGATTAATATATTCAAAACCCAGGATTTGACAACCAAGCGATCGCAACTTAATAGTGCCATTTGATTCAGCCCACACTTTTATATCTACCGTGGGCTGAATATTCAGGGAGAGAAACGTCAGAGGCTGCATTTTTAAGCGAAATACTTGCTCTGAAAGCTGATGTATTCGCCTACTATCAGTTAAGGCATTAACTAAACGTTGAGGCTGACGAAGGTAGTGTTCGATGGGGATAGGTTGGGATGAGATGTTAATTTTTGCGGTTTGAGAGGCACTGAACTTGGTCGCCCCTGAGCCTAGTGGAAGAGTGGACATGAATTAAAGCACTCTAATTAATATTCATATTAATTAGCATACCTCGCTCTCACCAGATAAGGCTTGAGCCAGATTGATAACTCATCACCGACCTTTGAGGATAGCTGAGAGTTAGATAGGTCAAGTCCAAGAAGATTCATTCATATTTTGAAATAGTTCTAAGTACTTCTAAGCCATGAACCGCGTGAAGAATATATCGATTGCCCATTTAGGACCGTCTGGTACTTATGCCGAACAAGCGGCTGTTTTTTATGTTAATTGGCTAACTCAAAAAACAGGATTTAGCGGTACTTTATACCCTTGTCAAAGCATTGCAAAATCCCTGAAAGCTGTTGCAGATGGAAAAACTCAGTTAGCTGTTGTACCGATAGAAAATTCCATTGAAGGTAGTGTAACTATGACAATGGATGCACTGTGGCAATTGGATAGTTTAGAAATTCAGTTGGCTTTGGTTATGCCCATTGCCCATGCTTTAATTTCTCGTGCAGCTAGTTTAGATAGTATTCAAACTGTTTATTCTCATCCACAAGCTTTGGCACAATGTCAAGGATGGTTAGGGCAATTTCTCCCAACTGTTCAGCTAATACCAACCCATTCTACAACTGAAGCACTTAAGGGATTAGATCAGGACTTAACAGCAGCTAGCATCTCATCTAGTCGAGCGGCTCAACTATATAATTTGCCTATATTAGCTAGTAATATTAACGACTATACAGAGAACTGTACTCGCTTCTGGGTGGTGAGTAAAAGTCAAGAAACTCCAGAGGCTCTCATGATTAATAGTGTTAATAATTTAACGAATATATTAGGAGATGCTAGTCACACCTCTTTAGCTTTCAGTTTACCCGCAAATCTACCTGGAGCGCTGCTTAAAACTTTACAAGTATTTGCTCAACTAGGGATTAATCTCAGCCGAATTGAATCACGACCAACAAAGCGATCTATGGGAGAATACTTGTTTTTTATTGATTTGGAAGCAGGTATAAAGTCAGCACAGATGCAATTAGCTTTAGCCGAATTAGCTATGCACACAGAGGTAATCAAAATTTTCGGCAGCTATCTTGTTTTGCCTATCAACACTTAAATCCTAACCTGTAGTTGCTAATTACGAATTATTAAATGTATCTTTGAGAACAGCACGAGCTGCTAAATGATTGCGAGTAGAAGTCAAAATTTCGGCTTCTCTTTCGAGACGAAGTACGGTATCTTGTGTTTCTAGTAAGCCCTGTTGCTCTGAAGCCACACCATAGAGGTTACTGGCGACCCAATAAGAAAGCTCTGTGGGTAGGTCGGGTAATTCGTCTGGTAGTTCCATCTCTTGTTCAGTTAATTTGGCGGAAAGACGCACTACATCTCGCAGCAGTTTTTCTACTTCACTAGCCAAAGGACGTAGATCTTTAGTTGGTGGCTGGTCTTCTAACCACTCTACTAAGCCTACACGGTAAGGCTTTTCACGAATATATTCTAAAACACGAAACCTTTGCTGTCCTAAAGTTAACATTTTCATGCGGTCATCTGGCAACCGTTGATAATGAATAATTTCTGCACAGCAACCAACGTTGGCAATTGTACCGTCAACTGGATCGACCATTAATACCCCAAATCGGCGATCGCTTTCTAAGATCGTGTTCATCATGATTCGGTAGCGAAATTCAAAGACATTTAGGGGTAATGGTCTGGTGGGGAATAGAACTACTTCGGGTAACGGGAACAGAGGTAGTTCACGAACTGCAATTTTAGAAGAGGATGTCATTCTTACCTTGGGATAAATTTAATTTTAAAATTTATTATTAATATTCTTTGCTTTTCCTGTACTTTATTTATATTCTATCATTTGTTTTCCAGGCAATAAAAAACCCTGAAATTTTTCTTCAGGGTTGGGTCAATATAACACTATAAAATCAACGCATATTCTGTCTTTGAAAACATGAGTGACGCTAATTTTAGTCAAAATTAGTAAAATGGGGGAGTCATTAGTAGAGACACGATCCATCGTATCTCTACATAAATGTTAATGACCAAGGATTAAATTATAGTTTTACTTCAATATCCACACCAGAGGGTAAATCTAATTTCATCAGGGCATCAATAGTTTTAGAAGAAGGCTGATAAATGTCAATAATCCGGCGATGGGTGCGGGTTTCAAAGTGTTCCCGTGCATCTTTATCTACGTGAGGCGATCGCAGCACACAGTAGATTTTGCGTTTTGTGGGTAAGGGAATTGGACCTATAGCTGTAGCATTGGTTCTGTTAGCTGTATCTACAATCTTCTCGCAAGATGTATCTAATAAGCGGCGGTCAAAAGCCTGTAAACGAATTCTAATTTTCTGCTGCTGTAGAGTTGCCATCTTTAATTTTCCAGGTTCTGATTAATTAAGGAAATAGTTAGTTGGGAATGGGGGGTAGCTTATTTTATTTTTACCGCACGGCTTCTTCTCGTCAGGCTAGCGCTTACGGCAAAGCTTATTCCTCACTCCCTGTTATAGAAGGAAGAGAAAGGAGCAGAGACGAATTGTACCATCTCTGCTCCTCTGTTATGGGACAAAAAGTGTTACTTCACGATTTTTGAGACAACACCAGCACCGATGGTGCGGCCACCTTCACGAATAGCGAAGCGCATTCCTTGCTCAATGGCGATCGCGTTGATTAGTTCTACTGTCATTTTGATGCGATCGCCTGGCATCACCATTTCTGCTTCACTACCATCATCGGAAGTAAAAGCTGTGATTGTGCCAGTTACATCAGTTGTGCGGACATAAAACTGAGGACGGTAACCAGAGAAAAATGGAGTCTTCCGACCGCCTTCTTTCTCTGTCAGGACGTACACTTCACCTTCAAATTGAGTATGAGGAGTAATGGAACCTGGTTTAGCGATCACCATACCACGTTCAATATCAGCCTTTTGGATACCGCGTAGGAGTACACCAGCGTTATCTCCAGCCATACCTTGGTCAAGACTCTTCTTGAACATCTCAATCCCAGTTACAGTGGTGTTACGGGTATCTCTAATGCCCACCAATTCAACGTTATCGCCGACTTTGACTACACCACGTTCAATCCGACCAGTAGCAACAGTACCACGACCTGTAATAGAGAACACGTCTTCCACAGCCATCAAGAAGGGCTTATCTACAGCACGATCTGGAGTAGGAATGTAGGAGTCTACTGCTTCCATGAGGGCGTAGATTTTGTCTACCCAAGGATCTTCACCCTTTTGAGTTTTGGGATTAGCAGTCATTGCTTCCAGTGCTTTCAGACCGGAGCCTGTAACGATGGGAATATCATCTCCTGGAAAATCGTAGCTAGATAGTAGCTCCCGAACTTCCAATTCCACCAACTCTAGTAGTTCTGCGTCGTCCACCATGTCTTCTTTATTCAGGAAGACAACTAGACTAGGTACACCCACTTGTTTTGCCAACAGGATGTGTTCACGGGTTTGGGGCATGGGGCCATCAGCCGCAGAAACTACGAGAATACCACCATCCATTTGAGCCGCACCAGTGATCATGTTTTTGACATAATCAGCGTGTCCGGGGCAATCTACGTGAGCATAGTGCCGCTCGCCAGTTTCATACTCAACGTGAGCGGTATTGATGGTGATACCCCGTGCTTTTTCTTCGGGAGCATTATCAATTTGGTCGTAGCCTTTACCTGTAGCTTGACCCATAGCGGCCAGAGTCATAGTAATAGCTGCTGTTAAAGTAGTTTTGCCATGATCAACGTGGCCAACTGTACCGATATTAACGTGGGGTTTAGTCCTTTCAAACTTTGCGCGTGCCATGAATGCTCGTTTCCTTTTTTAATTAAGCGTTCCCTTTGCTTTTCGCTATGATTGCTTCAGCCACGTTGCGGGGTACTTCTTCATAGTGGCTAAATTCCATTGAGAAGATACCCCGTCCTTGGGTCTTTGAGCGAATATCAGTAGCGTAACCAAACATTTCTGCCAATGGGACTTTAGCAGTTACTTTGGCAAGACCGTCATCAGATCCCATACCTTCAATTTGCCCACGACGGGAGTTGAGGTCGCCCATTACATCCCCAAGGTAGTTTTCGGGTACTTCAACCTCAACCTTCATCATAGGTTCTAAGAGTACGGGTGATGCTTTCAACACTGCTTCTTTCATTGCCATTGAACCGGCAATTTTGAAAGCCATTTCTGAAGAGTCTACATCGTGGTATGACCCATCAATCAAAGTTGCTTTGACATCAATCAGTGGATATCCGGCCAAAACACCGGATTCGCAACTTTCTTTCATTCCTTGTTCTGCGGGGCTAACGTACTCTTTGGGTACAGTACCGCCAACAATCTTAGAAACAAATTCAAAGCCCGTACCGGGTTCGCCTGGTTCCAAATTGATCACAACGTGACCATATTGACCTTTACCACCACTTTGGCGAATGAATTTCCCTTCAATTTTGGTGACTTGTTTACGAATTGTTTCGCGGTAAGCTACTTGGGGCGCACCCACGTTCGCTTCTACTTTGAATTCCCGTAACATCCGGTCTACCAGAATCTCTAGGTGTAGTTCTCCCATACCAGCAATCACAGTTTGATTCGTTTCCGGATCAACGTGGACGCGAAAGGTGGGGTCTTCTTCTGAAAGAGATTGCAGAGCTTTGGAGAGCTTGTCCATGTCATTCTTGGTTTTGGGTTCAACCGCTACCGAGATCACAGGCTCAGGAATGAATAGGGATTCCAGAATTACTGGTGATCCTTCATCAGTGATGGTATCACCTGTCAAGGTATCTTTTAGACCCAATGCTGCTCCCAAGTCGCCGGCCCGCATTTCATCTACGTCTTGTCGTTCATCTGCTTTCAAAATCACCAGGCGGGAAATGCGTTCTTTCTTGTTCTTGGTGGCATTAAGGACGTAGCTACCTTTTTTAAGAACACCAGAATAAACCCGAACAAAGGTGAGACGACCGTAGGGGTCAGCCATAATCTTGAACGCTAGAGCTGATAGAGGTTCGTCATCATTAGCTTTGCGCTCAACAGTCTCACCATTAGGTAATGTACCTTGAATTGCCGGTACTTCAGTTGGTGCTGGTAGATAATCTACTACTGCATCCAGCATCAACTGCACGCCTTTATTTTTAAATGCCGAGCCACAAAGTACAGGCACAATCTTACCTGCAATTGTACCTTTACGCAGGGCAGTGCGAATTTCCGCTTCTGTAAGTTCTTCTCCCTCGAAGTACTTGTTCATCAGAACGTCGCTGGTTTCGGCTACAGCTTCTATCAGCTTGGTGCGGTATTCGTCTACCTTCTCTTGCATTTCGGCGGGGATATCTGTTTCTTCGATATCTGTTCCTTCGTCGTTGTTATAAATATAGGCACATTTCCGTACCAGATCAACGATGCCACTAAATTCAGTTTCACTACCTATGGGCAGTTGAATGGCGATAGCATTAGCACGCAGGCGATCGCGCATTTGCTCATGAACTCTGTAGAAGTTCGCGCCTGTACGATCCATTTTGTTGATGAATGCTATTCTCGGTACTTTGTAGCGTTCTGCTTGTCGCCACACTGTTTCTGATTGTGGTTGAACGCCACCTACAGAACAAAATACTGCGATTACACCATCTAAAACACGCATGGAACGTTCAACTTCGATTGTGAAGTCAACGTGTCCTGGAGTATCGATAATGTTAATTTGATGATCTTTCCAACTGGTACTGATAGCAGCCGCAGTGATGGTAATTCCCCGTTCACGCTCCTGAGCCATCCAGTCGGTAACGGCAGTTCCTTCGTGAACTTCGCCAATTTTATGAATTATACCGGAGTAAAATAGTATTCTCTCGGTTGTCGTGGTCTTGCCCGCATCTATATGCGCCGCAATACCGATATTGCGTACTTTCTCTAGCGGGATGGTACGTGCCACAGTAGCCTCCTATTATAGTTTTTGCCTCATGATATCTTGTATATTACTCTTTGTTAAGATTCTATACTTCTACGGAAAACCGTATTTATTTTTTTAGTAGGCGATATACCGCTTTTATATCCACGATATACCGCTACGTTTCTTAGTAACGATAGTGTGCAAAAGCCTTGTTAGCTTCTGCCATCCGGTGTGTTTCTTCACGTTTCCGAATTGCATTTCCGGTTTCGTTGGCAGCATCCATTAACTCATTAGCTAATTTACTTGCCATTGTGCGGCCGGGTCTAGCCCTAGAGAATTTTACTAGCCAGCGCAAGGCTAGAGTTGTACCCCTATCTGAGCGGACTTCCATCGGTACTTGATAGGTAGCTCCACCGACTCGACGAGCTTTTACTTCTACCAAAGGTGTGGCGTTTCGCACTGCTCTTTCAAACGTTTCCAAAGGAGCAGCACCAGTGCGTTCTTCAATAGTTTTCATGGCATCATAAACTAGCCTAGCTGCCAGTGATTTTTTGCCACTACGCATCACTCGCCGGATTATCATGCTTACCAGGCGACTGTTATATACGGAATCAGGCGGAACTGGACGCCTTTGAATAACACCACGACGAGACATACTTCACCTTGAATTCGGATTTTGTCACAAAATTATATGCTATCAGACACTGGATATATGGCTGGATCAAACCACCATTTAAACTTTGTCTTTTTTCTCTAATCTTGTAGTCAGTCAGGACTCACTGATTAATTTTCTCACTACAACTAGAGAAGGCGACAACATCATAAACTTTCATATTTAGATGCAACCGCTTCCCTTGATAATGGGTACAGTTAGCTAATTTTTCCAGGCTGTTGCGGGATTTAGCGTTTCTTTGGGAACAACAAATGTCGTCTTTTGGTTTTTACCAGCGCTTCCTGAGAAGAGGTTGAGTCACCACCCAACTAGGATTAATGGTTTAGTTCCTATTTAGTTGCTGCTTTCGGGCGCTTAGTTCCATATTTGGAACGCCCTTGCTTACGGTCTTTAACTCCAGCTGTGTCTAAGGTTCCACGGATAATGTGATATCTCACACCTGGTAAATCTTTTACCCGGCCGCCACGAATCATCACTACTGAATGTTCTTGTAAGTTGTGACCGATACCTGGGATGTAAGCTGTAACTTCAAATCCAGAGGTAAGTCTGACCCTTGCTACTTTCCGTAGAGCTGAGTTCGGCTTTTTCGGTGTAGTTGTGTATACTCTTGTACAAACGCCCCGACGTTGTGGACATTGCTTTAGAGCTGGGGATTTAGTCTTCTGACGCGCTTGTTCGCGCTCAGTACGTATAAGTTGCTGTATTGTTGGCATGAGTTACAGCGCGTAAAGCTGCTTATAGGTCTAAGTTTTAACAAATCCTGATTATATCTTTTTTTCAGCTTTTATGTCAAACTTATAGATTTTTTTTGAGCTAGACAGAGTTAGCAGTAGCAATGGAAAATGAATTACCACAGCCACAGGTAGCGATCGCTTGAGGGTTATGGAACCGAAATCCCCCGCCCATCAAATCTTCTGAATAATCCAATGCCAACTCATGTACATAACTATAGCTGTGATCATCAATCACAACTTCGATCCCGTTTACATTAAAAAGGCGATCATCAACTTTTACAGTTTGATCAAAAGATATATCATAAAACCAACCAGAACAGCCACCTAGCTTAATTGTTAATCTCAATAAAGTTTTTGGCTGCTGTTTTAACTGCAATCGCCTAATTTCACTAATGGCTGCTGGACTCAAATGAATCATGGAACTAGTTTGGGAAATTAACAATCGCTCCACCGCTTATGGGGATGGAGATTCCCGATCGCACCATTCGGAATTCCTAGTGATTCTCATTTCTGAGATTTTTCTCATCTAGTCATGAATAAACACTATAACCTTATATATTTAGGCACTGTTTGTTCTTTTGACTTAGATTTGATTCGGTACTCTGGTCATTTTAACAGACTAAGTAATACTAGGAGTTACCTAATATTTCCTGGAACTAGGATGGCCTAGTCTCGAAGTATATCTTAACCCTATGACAAAAACTCATTGAGTCCTTAATTGTATAAAAACTGATATTTATCCCCACTGTATAGAGCGATGGGGAATTTCGCAAATTTGCTTAATCCTGGGTACGAGCATAGTCATCTTGGTAGCGAATAATATCATCTTCGCCCAAGTATTCGCCATTTTGTACTTCAATTAAGACTAAAGGAATTACACCAGGATTTTCTAAACGATGGGATGTACATTGGGGAACATAGGTTGACTCATTGTTACTGAGCAGTACTTCTTTCTCACCACACACAACCTTAGCCGTACCGGAGACAACAATCCAGTGTTCACTACGGTGATGATGCATTTGCAAACTCAGACGGTGTCCCGGCTTAACTTCAATGCGCTTAATTTTATATCCGCGGCCTTCTTCCAAAACTGTAAAAGAACCCCAAGGACGCAGTTCAGTTGCAGCAATGCTTTTGTTAGCGATCGCCACCGGTAGAGGTAGAGTATTAGTCTGTGTGGTTTCTGGAGTTTGAGCCATATTTACCTCATTGGTCTACATAACAAACCGTCATCATTGCTCTTAACCATTAATGGAAAATTTGAGCGCACTGTTACAACGGTAAAACTTACTAATTTAGTCTTATCCTTGCTTAAGATAGCAAAATCAAAGTTAAAGGTTTCAATAAAACCTTACACAATCGCCTTTTTCTGACAAGTCTTCATCCAATAAATGAGAGCTTATGATTAACTTTAAAAAACGATGAGTCATGAGTTATTGGCAAGTTACAATCTTCTCTTCTTATTCCCTGTTTATCACCCTTAATTATTAATTAACGTTGTTGTAAGAAAAAACCAATGCCGTTGTGAACACGTGCAGCAGTATTTGGGGAACGGTCAAGTAGTTGTCCTCCAAGATAAAGACTAGTGGAACTACCACCATCTAAATTTAGAGCATTCACACAACCCATATTCTTCATTAATTGGGCGTGTTCCTTTAAAGTTGGACCTAGTCCGCCAGCACGATTGTGTACAGCAGCAACCATCAAAGAACCATTTGTTTTTGTGCAAATAGCACTGCGGCTAGCTTTTTGTGTAATAAAAGCCTTACTGAACTTTTCCCTTTCAGCATCAAGGACAATTTTATTATTTTGGACTAATAGTGGTCCGGCTCCCACAATATGGGGATAGCGGATAAAGTCAGCCGAATTAGTGGCACTAGTAATACTAACTGATGTACCAATGGGCAGTTTTGATGCATCTTTAGCAGCATTGGCGCGGAAGGTCAATAAGTAACCATCTTGGGGAATGGGAACGGCTGTTTCACCAGATTTACCACCAGGTAACTGATTTGTCACTCGGTCTTTTTGGACAATAACCAGATTTTCGTTATCTGTTAAAGGAGTATAACTACTTCCCCAAGTTGGGGTGTAACGAGCAATACCACTCTGAACGTAGCCACTATTGAGAAATAGAATCGGCAACTTCTGATTATTCGAAGCAGTTAAAGTTTCTTGCAAAGAAAGACGACCGAAGTAAAATTGCCCAGAATCATTCCAGGCGATCGCGCCCCGATTCAGAATTGGTCCTGATAACCACTGGCCATCCCGACGAATCGCCCCTAGAGGTAATCGATTATTGCGGTTGAAATAACCAGCATTGATTGCGGCTACAGCTAAAGACTGCTGTCCCATTTGAATCAGTGGTGTAGTCCCCGTTTGGCTGTTAACATCTGAGCCAATTGGTTTTAAGGTTAACCCAACTTGACGGGGATTAATATCTAACCAAACCACAGGAAAACGTTCTGTACCTAAATTCACAAATTGCTGTTTCCAGCGCAATCCCGCCGCCCAAGCAATATCTCGTTGTGATAAGGCATCGGGGCGAAGATCAATTACTAGGCGATTGGGATTTGCTAAGGTGATGATTTGAGGAGACATCCCAAAAGGCACACTCAGACTAATAATTGTCCGATTTTTGACTACCTCTAATTGTCTAACGATTTGTTGTGTAGGTGATGTTGATGGGGCGTATCGTTGGCTTAAAGTAGTATCGGCGATCGCATCCACGGCTACTACCCACTCTCTGTTGGGTGGTGTGGTTGGTTTCTGGGAGTCCGCAGATGGCGTTATGGGTAAACCCTGGGAAACTTGCCAAGGTGCTGGACGATCTAAATCTAGGACAATGCGAGCTGACCGAAAAGGAGGATTTTTCACCCCTGAAGGTTGCTGACTCTGACGAATATTTTTGATTTGAGATTTTGGGGTAGCGATCGCCAGAGTATTACCATTGGCTTGCAATTGCCAACCTACTGTTTGAGCAAAATTAGTAATATCTAAATAGCGATACCCAGGGACTAGCCTTGTGGCTAAAGTCATAGATTGGTTAACTGATGAAAACCACTCTACTGGTTGACTGGATGTACTATTGCTGCTTAAAAAATCTACTCCGATAAATTGCCTCAATGCGCCGTCACTCAGATGAGTTTTAACTTGATCGCCTGTTCCCTTTTCCTGTAACCAAGCCCCCGACAAAGTACGACCATTGAGGATAATTTGGTTACCAGAAGTTAATGTTTCATTGGAAGAGGTCAACGACTGCACAATCAAGCCTGGAAGGGGTCGAGGACTCATCGAGGATTCCTGAGCCTTGAGAGCATGGGTAACAGATAAGGACAATATAATTCCCAAAATAATTGTTGCCCTTATCGAACGAAACCAATTTTGATTAATCTTTTTGGCAATAGTTATCTGATATTTTCGGCGACGATTAGACATTTTGACCATCATTGATAGGTACTTTTGCAAACTCTTATCCCAACAAAAAATTGGCTAATTGTGGGGAAATCCTCAAAATAGTGACTTCATTTGTGAATAAATGTGATATGCTATAAATTGGCTCTCTGTCTCTTGCCAAGTTCAACAAGTAATCATACTATTAAAACCACTGTTACTAGGTGTTTCAAATACCATTAGTTCCAGTGTGACTATGCACGGTGGTTCTATTGCTCAAAACTGGTTTAAAATATTGAATCCTCATAAACTTATCTGAGGTTTGTCTTGTAGCAATAGAAATCACATAATCAGCAAACAATATATATACACAACAACAGATATTTTGAGTAATTGTCAAATGGGTATGTTGTGTAATACGCTGATTTTGTGGCTAAATCAGGATAAATTTGGCATCTGAAACAAAGTTGTGTTATGCAGCAGCCAAATAACTTTTAGCTGAAAGCTAATTTGAATTTGGGAATAGAGAATTGAGCAAAAATATAGTTATGGCTAAAGCCACGCTGCGCGACGAAGATATGAGTAAAGGGCTGTGAGTTCTCAGTTAATTTGTCTAACTTAGCACTAACACATAAAATATAAAAAAAGTACCGTAATAATTTTAACATGGTCAAAGAAGAAAAAAGCCGAAGTTAAAATTTTTTTCCGTAAATTTCGGTTATTTATGTATTTCTCAGGAAAGAAAGTTTAGCCATCAGGCTACGCTCAGGACTAGCAAATTTTTCTCACAAATACTGGCAATATTTGTGACTAACCATCTCAGGAACAGGGTATGAAAAATCAAGCGATGCATCAATCACAAAAAATGAACATTTCCGATATTAACTCTCAGGACAACTATCAGGGACAAAAGTGGTTAGTAGAAGAACGAGATGCCTGTGGTGTAGGTTTTATTGCTCATCGCCAGAATCATGCCAGCCACGAAATTGTCAGCAAAGCTTTAGCGGCTTTGACCTGCTTAGAACACCGGGGTGGTTGTAGCGCTGACCAAGATTCTGGAGATGGCGCAGGAATATTGACAGCTATACCTTGGGAGTTGTTCCAAAAAGACTATTCCTCTGAAAATATAGCGGTGGGGATGTTATTTCTCCCGCAAAATCCCGAAATTACGCAAAAAATTAAGGCAAAATTCGAGGAAATAGCCGCAGAAGAGAAATTCACTGTTCTGGGATGGCGAGTAGTGCCAGTGCAACCTGATTCATTGGGGAAACAAGCCAGAGAAAATCAACCCCAAATAGAGCAAGTTTTTCTCGCATCAGCTGATAAGAGTGGGGAAGAACTAGAAAGAGAACTATATATTACTCGCAGAAGAATCTTCAAAGCTACGAAAAATATTTCCGAAGAGTTTTATATTTGCTCCTTGTCCAGCCGCACAATTGTCTATAAAGGCATGGTGCGTTCAGCAATCTTGAGTGAGTTTTATCTGGATTTAAAGAATCCGGCTTATAAAAGTGCTTTTGCAGTTTATCATCGCCGCTTTAGCACCAATACCATGCCTAAGTGGCCTTTAGCTCAACCGATGCGGTTGTTAGGACACAATGGTGAAATTAATACCCTATTGGGTAACATTAACTGGATGACGGCCAGAGAAGCTAGCTTGAATCATCCGGTGTGGGGAAATCGGGCTGATGAATTTAAGCCTTTGGTTCACATTGATAATAGTGATTCAGCTACCCTAGATAACGTTCTGGAATTAATGGTGCGTTCGGGACGCAGCCCCTTAGAAGCCTTAATGATGATGGTGCCAGAGGCATATCAAAATCAGCCTTCTTTAGCGAAATATCCAGAAATTGTCGATTTTTACGAATATTACAGTGGTCTGCAAGAAGCATGGGACGGCCCAGCCCTTTTAGTATTTAGTGATGGTGAAAAAGTTGGCGCAACCTTAGATCGGAATGGTTTAAGACCGGCTCGTTACGTAATTACTAAAGATGATTATATTGTTGTGGGTTCGGAAGCCGGGGTAGTTGATATCCCAGAAGCCAACATTCTTGAGAAAGGCAGACTTGGCCCAGGACAAATGATTGCTGTGGATTTAGTTAAACATGAAGTCCTGAAAAATTGGGATATTAAACAGCGTGTCGCTAGCCAGTATCCCTATGGAAAGTGGTTAAAACAATATCGTCAGGAACTTAAAGACCTAGTAGGGGAAAGTTCACAGGATAGTAATGGTAATGGTCATGCTCCGACGAACAAAATTGACGGACAAAGTTTACTACGTCATCAGTTAGCTTTTGGTTACACCACAGAAGATGTAGAAATGGTGATTCAACCAATGGCGGTTGAGGGTAAGGAGCCGACTTTCTGCATGGGTGATGATATTCCTTTAGCGGTGCTGTCAGAAAAACCCCACTTGTTATATGACTATTTCAAACAACGTTTTGCACAGGTGACAAACCCGGCTATTGACCCGTTACGGGAAAAGTTGGTGATGTCTTTAAATGTGGAACTGGGGGAACGGGGTAATTTATTGGAAGTGAAGCCAGAACACGCCCGGAAACTGAAGTTAGAATCGCCAGTATTGCTGGAGTCTGAATTGGAGGCGATTCGGTTATCGGGGTTGGCTACGGCGGTAGTCTCAACGTTGTTTACCATTGCTGATGGCCCAAATGGGTTACAAAATGCAGTGCGGTCTTTACAACTACAAGCTGCGGAATCTGTCAAGGCTGGTGCCAAGATTTTGATTTTGAGCGATCGCTATCTGTCAGGGGAAAATGTTAACACTGAGTGTAGTGGAAGTGATATAAGTGCTGAATATACTTATATTCCTCCTCTGTTAGCAGCAGGTGCTGTACATCATCATTTGATTCGGGAAGGATTGCGAACCCAAACTTCGCTGATTGTGAATACAGCCCAGTGCTGGAGTACTCATCACTTTGCTTGTTTGATTGGTTATGGTGTGGATGCGGTTTGTCCTTACACAGCTTTGGATACTGTCCGTAATTGGTGGTGGGAACCGAAAACTCAAAAGTTTATGGAACGGGGTAAACTCCCGGCGATTAGCTTAGAAGAGGCTTTAGGCAATTATCGCAAAGCTGTAAATTCTGGTTTACTGAAAATTCTCTCGAAAATGGGAATTTCTTTACTTGCTAGCTATCAAGCAGCTCAAATTTTTGAAGCTATTGGGATCGGTGGTGATTTATTAGCGTTGGGATTCTATGGTACAACTTCCCGCATTGGTGGATTAAGTGTAAGCGAATTAGCACAAGAGGTACTATCTTTCCATCACAAGGCTTTTCCAGAACTGACGGCGAAGAAGTTGGAAAATCTGGGTTTTGTGCAGTATTTTCCCAAGGGCGAATACCACATGAATAATCCGGAATTGGCTAAGGCGCTGCATAAGGCGGTGGATGGCAAGCAATACGACCATTATGAAGTTTACAAACAACACCTACAAGGGCGACCAGTAACTGCTTTGCGTGATTTGCTGGATTTTGCAGGCGATCGCCCGTCCATTCCTTTGGAAGAAGTAGAATCAGTTAACGAGATTGTGAAACGCTTCTGCACCGGTGGAATGTCTTTGGGCGCGTTGTCACGAGAAGCTCATGAAACTCTGGCGATCGCCATGAACCGCATTGGCGGCAAATCTAACTCTGGAGAAGGCGGCGAAGATCCAGTCCGTTATGAGGTGCTAAATGATGTTGATACAGCAGGTAAATCCCCCACCTTACCTCATTTACATGGATTGCGGAATGGTGACACAGCTTCTAGTGCCATTAAACAAGTCGCATCAGGACGCTTTGGCGTAACACCAGGATATTTAAGCAGCGCCAGACAAATTGAAATTAAAATCGCCCAAGGTGCAAAACCCGGGGAAGGTGGACAACTACCAGGGGCAAAAGTTAGCCCTTACATTGCCATGCTGCGGCGTTCCAAAGCCGGTGTAACACTGATTTCACCACCACCGCACCATGATATTTATTCCATTGAAGATTTAGCACAGCTAATTTTTGACCTGCACCAAATTAACCCCAAAGCACAGGTATCAGTGAAGCTGGTAGCAGAAATTGGCATTGGAACCATCGCTGCGGGTGTAGCTAAAGCCAACGCTGATATTATTCAGATATCTGGTCATGATGGTGGTACTGGCGCATCGCCACTGAGTTCCATTAAACACGCTGGTTCACCTTGGGAACTGGGTTTAAGTGAAGTACATCGGGTCTTGATGCAAAACGGCCTGCGCGATCGCGTGATTTTACGTGTAGATGGCGGGCTAAAAAGTGGTTGGGATGTGGTAATAGGTGCGTTGATGGGTGGTGAGGAATTTGGTTTTGGTTCCATCGCCATGATTGCAGAAGGCTGTATTATGGCGCGGATTTGCCATACCAATAACTGCCCTGTGGGTGTTGCTTCCCAAAAAGAAGAACTCCGCAAACGCTTTACAGGAATGCCAGAACACGTTGTCAATTTCTTCTACTTCATCGCCGAAGAAGTCCGTCATCTACTAGCAAGACTAGGCTACCGTTCCTTATTAGATATTGTCGGCCGGGCTGATTTGTTGAAAACACGCGCCGGGGCAAAAGTCAGCAAAACCCAAGGACTCAACCTTAATTGTTTACTTCAGCTACCAGATGCTAAAAATGATCGTAGCTGGTTGGTACATGAAGAAGTTCACAGCAACGGTGTGGTATTAGATGACCAATTGTTAGCTGATGCGGAAATTCAAACAGCGATCAAAAATCAATCCACTGCCAGCAAAACCTTACAGGTAGTTAACACTGATAGAACAGTAGGCGCACGGTTAGCTGGGGCGATTGCTTCCCAGTATGGTGATGGTGGTTTTAAAGGACAAATTAACCTGAATTTCCAAGGTAGTGTAGGGCAAAGCTTTGGTGCTTTTAATCTCCCCGGCATGATTCTCAAACTAGAAGGAGAAGCCAACGACTATGTAGGTAAGGGGATGCACGGTGGTGAAATCATCATCAAACCCCCATCTGATGCCACTTATGACCCAGCCCACAACGTCATAGTTGGCAATACCTGTCTTTATGGTTCCACCGGTGGGGTATTATTTGCCAACGGTTTAGCGGGAGAACGCTTCGCTGTGCGGAACTCCAAAGGTACGGCAGTGATTGAAGGTGCTGGAGATCACTGCTGTGAGTACATGACTGGCGGCGTGATTGTTGTCCTCGGTAAAGTTGGACGTAACGTCGGCGCAGGTATGACTGGAGGACTGGCATATTTCTTAGATGAAGACAATTCCTTCCCGGAATTAATCAATCCCGAAATTGTCAAAATTCAGCGCGTAGTGACAGATGCTGGTGCAAAACAACTACAAGAGTTAATTAAAACTCATGGCGATCGCACAGGTTCACCAAAAGCGAAAATGATTCTGCAAAATTGGTCAGAATACCTGCCTAAATTCTGGCAAGTAGTACCACCATCTGAAGCTGATAGCCCAGAAGCAAATTCTCAAGCAGTCCTAGAAAAACAGTTGAGTTCCGTCTAATTATCAACAACAAAATGTAGGGAATAGGGAATAGTTTTACAACGCACTAATTGTCAAGTGAGTGAAATCTTTTTCCCTCTTCCTTCTTCCTTTGGGAGAAGCTTCCCTAATCAAAGGCCTGATTTTTAATTTGCCATCAATCTTTGTTGCTTTTCTTTCATGGCTAACAACTCTGGAACAGTCACAAAACTATAGCCTTGCTGACGAAACTTATTAATAATTTCCGGTAAAGCTTGCACAGTTTGAGAACGATTTCCACCACCATCATGCAACAACACAATACCACCAGGTTGTGCATTTCTAAACACATTATTGATTAAGTTTGGTACTTGAGGACGGGAATAATCTAAAGAATCAGACGACCACATAATAACTGCATACTTATTGTTTCTCGCGTAAGCAGCCACTCCATTGTGCATAATTCCCCCCGGTGGTCGAAACAAATTCGTTTTCACACCAACAGTTTTATAAATTACTTCTGTTGTGTGATCAATTTCGTAAGCAGCCGCCTTAGGATTCATATAATGATACCAATGATGCCAAGTATGATTACCAATAGCATGACCTTCAGCAATTACCCGCTTGGCTAGGTGGGGATAATTTTTGACATTTTTACCAACAACAAAAAATGTCGCTTTAATATTATTTTTTTTAAGAATATCTAGTACTTGTGCAGTAGTTTCTGGCCAAGGGCCATCATCAAAAGTGAGAGCAATTACTTTTTTATCTGGACTAAGTCTCACCTCCTTAATAGTTACTCCTTCAAAGCTTGCTGGTGCAGCAGAGGTAAAACCCTTAGTATTAGCTTCTTGCTGCAAACTTGTAAGCATAGTCGCTTTTAACCCTTCAATTCGTTGGTGAGTTCCAACTTTAGCCACAGATAAATTATGGATATCTCTACTTTGTTGGATCTTAGCCTCAGAAGCATTCAGCCTAATCAGCAGCATCACACTCGTACTTAAAGTAGCACTCAAAAACAGCAAAGCAATTAATATGCCTTGCGGCCACAGAAACGACTTATTATTTTCCACTTCATAGCTCCTTCAAAGGTAGAACCACCAGTCACAGTTCTGACGGTGCTTGATAGCACACCTGCTTCTAAATATTAGATACACAGATTTTTTCTATTCATCCAGAACTTTTGGATACAGATTGATAGAAATTTCCGACATATAAGTTATGGTTAATCAAGTTCCTCACTTAACCAATACTTATGGTTGTATGGCAATTGATAACGAAGTTATACTAATTCTGTATAAAGCTGCGCTCAAATATAGGAGAATTAGACATCATAAGGCTTTGAGAAATGGTCTCCACTCCCAAACACTAAGCGACTTGTACTGAGCGCAGTTGAAGTAAGTCGAACTAAGTCGCAGTAAGTCGAAGTGCATTCCTCAGCTATATTTGTGATGTTTAACAATAAACATCAATCTACTCAGCGATTATTTTTTGGGTATGGGTGATATCCAAAAAATTTGATCATCATCTACTTACTGATTTGCGTATACTTTAATACTGAATATCAGTATTGATTTTCTCAGCAGCAGTTAAATTTTTAACTGAATGTGTGTAAACAACTGTCTGCAATTAAGTAGACGGACGATGCTTAACTAAATATAGTTTCCCATTAAGAACGTAACCCCAGCCGTTAATTTCTATACTTTTTACTTATTTCTTCCAAATCATTTTTAGATGTATTCAGTGATTTTATTGTTAGTAATAGTTCGACTAATTAACACCTTAAATTAGTTTAAATTTTTAAATTTATATTCATATATCATAAATACTTAAATGAATTATTGCTTAATAATTTAAGAATCTCTATATATTTTCGAGCATTTGTAACACCCTATTAGGCTAAGAGGTTGTTTGCCAAGATCATGCTAATTTCAAATATGCTCAAATTCCGAGAAAAAGAATGGCTGTTGAGCTTAGTCGCGGTATCTCTAATTCTGTGGCTGATATTTTTGGGAAATTTACCTTTACGTGACTGGGATGAGGGAACTGTAGCACAAGTTGCGCGGGAAATTTGGCGCGCCCCCGTTGGTTCTATGCGTTGGCTATATCCAGTTTTGGGAGGGGAACCATATCAGAACAAGCCGCCTCTGATTCATTTATTGATTGCTGGGGCTTATTCTCTGGGTGGGGTGAATGAATGGACAACCCGTTTACCGGGTGCAGTATTAACTGCTTTGGGAGTACCTTTGCTTTACTCGGTAGGGCGTTTGATGTTTAAACAACATTTGCCGGCTGTGTTTGCGGCTTTGGTTTATTTAACTATGTTACCTGTGGTGCGTCATGGACGACTCGCAATGCTAGATGGTGCGAGTATTTCATTTTTTTTATTGATGTTATTTTTTATCCTAAAATCCCGTGAAAATCAACGGTATGCTCTAGGAGTGGGCATTTGTCTGGGGCTAATTACGTTGACGAAGGGGATGCTAGTTTTGCTGTTGGGGGCGATCGCTTGTTTATTTGTGATTGCCGACGGACAATTAGCTTTGGGGAAAAATCTCTATTTCTGGGTAGGAATGTTTTGCGGTACTGCTGCGCCTTTGGCTTGGTATATTGCTCAATGGCAATACTATGGGAATAATTTCTTAGAAATCAATTTGCAGACCCAAACCTTTAACCGTCTTGTAGAATCTGTAGAAGGTAATAGTGGTCTGCCTTGGTACTATTTAATAGAGTTAATTAAATACGGTTTTCCCTGGCTGATATTTTTACCGTCAGGATTATATCTAGCTATAAAACAACGTCATACTACCTGGGCGCGTTTAGTTCTCATCGGGACAATTGTTTATTTTCTCAGCATTTCTGTAATGCAAACCAAACTACCCTGGTATATCATGCCAGTTTATCCCTTTTTAGCTTTAGCAATTGGGGCGAAACTGAGCGAAGTTTGGCAGCATAACCATTTGATTAATAAATATTGGGCAATCTTTTTAGGAATTATTGCTTTCGCAGGTGTAGGAGGATGTGTTTACTTTGCTGTGGCTGATCCCCAGCCTGTATTAATTACTATGAGTTTGGTTTTAGGAATTAGTATGAGTGTAGCAGCATGGTTAGTTAAACAGTGCGATCGCCGTTTTATTCCCGTGCTATTTTCTGGAATGTATCTAGTTTTAGCATTATTAATGAGTTCTCAATCCTGGATTTGGGAGTTAAACGAAACCTTTGCAGTCAAGCCAGTAGCAGGGTTAATTCGCGCCCATATTCCCCCAGGGACAAAAATTTATACTTCCTTTGCTTATAGTCGTCCTAGTTTAGATTTTTACTGTGATTGTCAAGTTATTCCCGCAGATATCACAGTTTTACAACAAAGATGGTCAGATAAATCTTATTTACTATTAGATGATCCCAGTTTACAAAATCTCAATTTACCTGGTGGTGAAATCTTAGGCACATCTGAAGAACTTACCTTAATTTCGCCATCCCCTAATTAATTTTTGGCTATTGTTTTATCAAAAGTAATGATATTTGATCTGAGAATCTTCCGCCATCTGGTACGGGAGAATGTCAAACTGGAAGTTGTTTGTAAATTTTAAAGCAATTGTGAAAGCTATTACTCTTGTTGGTTCTACTGGCTCCATTGGTACTCAAACTTTAGATATCGTCGCTCAGTATCCCGACCAGTTTCGGATTGTGGGATTAGCTGCTGGAAGTAATGTCGAGATGTTAGCGGCTCAAATTCGCCAGTTTCGTCCGAGTATTGCGGCGATTTCTGCGGAGGAGAAATTACCAGAACTCCAAGCAGCTATCAAAGACCTGAATCCGCAACCGATTTTACTGGCTGGTATGTCTGGGGTAATAGAAGTCGCCCGTTATGGTGATGCGGAAACCGTGGTCACGGGTATTGTGGGTTGTGCTGGTTTATTACCAACTATTGCAGCTATTGAAGCTGGTAAAGATATCGCCTTGGCGAATAAAGAAACTTTGATTGCTGGTGGTCCGGTGGTTCTACCTTTAGTAGAAAAACATGGTGTGAAATTATTACCGGCTGATTCTGAGCATTCCGCAATATTTCAGTGTCTCCAAGGTGTTCCTTCTGGTGGTTTGCGGCGAATTTTGCTCACTGCTTCTGGTGGGGCTTTCCGCGATTGGGATGTAGAAAAATTAGCCCAGGTGAAGGTTGCTGATGCGCTTAAACATCCTAACTGGTCGATGGGGAAGAAAATTACTGTAGACTCGGCTACTTTGATGAATAAGGGACTAGAGGTAATTGAGGCTCACTTTTTGTTTGGTTTGGATTATGAAGATATTGATATTGTCATTCATCCCCAAAGCATTATTCACTCGTTGATTGAGTTGCAAGATACATCGGTTTTAGCCCAACTGGGTTGGCCGGATATGCGCTTACCTTTACTTTATGCTTTGTCTTGGCCTGAGCGGATTTATACTGATTGGGAAAGGCTGGATTTGGTGAAAGCTGGTAATTTAACTTTTCGTGAACCAGACCACCAAAAGTATCCTTGTATGCAGTTGGCTTATGCTGCTGGTCAGGCTGGGGGTTCCATGCCGGCGGTGTTAAATGCTGCTAATGAACAGGTTGTGGCGTTATTTTTAGAAGAGAAAATTCAATTTTTAGATATTCCTCGGTGTATCGAATTAGTGTGCGATCGCCATCAAACTCATAACTGTAAAAATCCTGGTTTAGATGATATTTTGGCAGCAGATAAATGGGCAAGACAAGAAGTTTTAACAATAGCTAACAATTTACAATCTTCCCAGGTAATTTCGCTACATCCCACAACTCGATAATATAACAACATTAGTGAGGTCGTTGATTCCATACAAACCTCCTCACTAGTGTAAGCAAATATAAGAAATTATTTATAGATGACTGATATAGCACCCGCCAAGGTGGTTAGGACAAAAATGGATCATAAAACCCTTGTAATTCAGGAGTTTTAATCCTCCCCCCCTGCCCCCGGACACTGAGCGGCTTGTACTGAGCGAAGTCGAAGTAAGCCGAAGTGCTGCTCCCCTGCTATATATTTGACTGAATGGTAAAGTTTATATCTCCTTAATAATCAATCACCAAAATTTACTCATATCTTCTCAAAAGTAGTTGATTTAGCAAAATAAATATTAAAAGTATGAGCTAGAATTGACAGATAACAATTACTGGATAATTACTAATAATAAATATTAAAACTTGGGTGTAGCTATTTTTATAAGAGTAATTGTTACCTGAATAAAATGTTGACTTCTACCCTTAAATAAGGGATGTTTTTAAACAATTAATATTGATGATTCCTACCCTAATTCTGGCTTGGATAGTATTTGTCATCTTGTTCAAAATTCTTAAAACTACTTTGAAGAATGCTTTGACAATTGCGGCAATACTAGTTTTATTAAATATTGGTTTTGGGATTACACCTCAAGATATTTGGCATCAGATGACCCAATTGGCTCAAATAATTTCACCAAACCAGTAAGTTGATTTCAATTAAACTATCACAAAGGATGAAGAATAAAATCTTTAAGCATCTGTATTCTTCATCCTCTTGCTGCTAATTATTGTTTACAGTGGAAATCCTAGTTAATGCGTCTTGAACACTTGCAGGTAATCGACGCATGATTTTACCTCTTTCGCGGTCTAATGCTACTAATGTCACCTTGGCAGTAGTATACAATTGCTGTTTATCAGTTGAGACAATTCCATAATCCCAGTTGATGCGGACACCAGTAACTTCAGTCATGCGTGTTTTGACAATTACAGCCGTTCCTAACTCAATTACACGGTGATAACGGACTGAGAGTTCTACCACTGGTAAATCACAGCCTAACGTCACTAAATCAGCAAAATCAATACCGATAGACCGTAATAATTCTATCCGCGCTTCTTCCATCCAAGCGATGTATGTACCATGCCAGACAATACCTGCATAATCAGTATGATGGGGTTGTACTCTGACTGGATATTCAAACCAAGTTTCAAATTCCTGGCTTGATGGCGTATCAATGGCGCTAGTTGGTGGTAATTGTGATTGTCTTGCTTGTTCTTCAGACATTTTTGAGTTTCTTAACAGTTATGTATTTTCCAAATCTGAAAGAATTTTCTCATAAGGTCTTGATTAACGCACTGAAAATCTGTCACAGGTCAGTAATCAGGACTTGACCGAGAATAATGGGATACAAGCCCCGTCCACTTCGGCAAGTGTTACAGTGAGCTTGCTGACCTGCTCAGTGCATCGTTTTTAGGATGGCTTTCTGGTAAAATTAGTTTAGTCGCCATAAGGCATTGGGAGATTTTAAACGAACGTCGAGGGATAGGTATAGCACAACCCAATGAAGCGTTAAGGAATCCTTTATCCTTCAGGAAGAGGAGTTATGTCAATTGGTAGCAACTTTAAATAGGTAATGTGGAATTGGAAACCTAGCCACAATTACCTATTATTAATTACTAGCCATAAACTGAAGATGCAGGAGTAACTATCAGAACCTGTTTTGAAGTACCACATTAGATACAGTCAGCCCTAACATTTTTTGGCCAGGGTTTTATGAGATGAACTAGCTGGTGTAGATTCTTTAATCAAATTAGCCAATTCTTGCAACTGATTAATTGCTTCTGCACCCTCTAATTTCATTAATTCGCGGTCATCCCGCATTTCTGTCCAAGTAATTCCGTAATCGGATACCAAGAATCGAATTAAGTGATTGTCGCCTAAGCTAACCATAAATGAAGCACTATTCATTTGGTCGCCACAGGTATAACAGGACGCAGGATATCCACGTCGTTCTAGTACAATTGCCAAGGCTTGTAGGTTCATTACCAAGTCTTGGACAAATTGTCGATGTTGATGCGCTAATCTCAGAAACACGTTTTTCCTCCAGACACCACAGTCATTTTAGTCTCTTTTATATTTTCTTTAGCTTTTTTCATCCACTGGTATTGTAAGGTATTCATTACATTTACCAGAATTTAATAAAATCGTTAGGTTGACTACCTTGCTTAGGGTAGTGGATAAATATTCAGCTTGCGGTATCAAACTATTCAATTTTTAAGTTCGACTGATCATACAGATTTGATAATCTTAACCTTTTTCTGAGGTTTTTCTGTATGCTCGGATTCCTTGCTAAAAACATTCAGCTTTAAGAGTAACGCAAATTTGGTGTTACTCAGCAACAGAGAAGTTACGGTTATTATTTTTTTTTGACATATATTACCAAATTATTTTCTGGTAGATGTTTAATATCACTTAAGTATTCTTTCGATACTTGTGCTTAATTACACTTGCGTTTTCCGCGATGCAAATTTTTTATTATTGCATAAATCCCTGAAATGCAGACAGTCAAATCCTTCTAGAAGGATAGAGTTGGCTGAATATAGCAGTGTGCGAGTGAGTTTCGGGGATAAAAAATAACAAACCACAGATAAATTAGTAACTGCTTTCAATAAAAATTGCTGTAGTTCAGGTTGAGGATGTCGTAATGTAAGCTGTTTGAGAGTTATGTAACCGGAGAATTTCCGTGTTTTCCACAACAGTAATAAGTGGGTATCCTCTGTATCTATGGCTTAATACTGAAAATGACTGAACTTAGAATAAGTATGTTTCCATTTCGACAGGATTCTTTTCACTTTTTGAAGTGACAGGCCAAAAGCCACTCCAGATGGTAAAGTTTGGCAATCTTTTGATGTGTTACCTAAAACCTGTGAGTGGCGATAGTTTTCGAGAAATTTTTGGCTGTTTTGAGGACAGAGGTAGAGACCACCGCTATAGTTGATACTCTGAGTTATAGCGGTGAGGATTTTAATAAACGACTTCCCACCAACCGAAAGCTGGACCGATAAAACGGATAGTGATCCAGGCAACAACGATAGCACCAATACAAAACCAGGTGCTACGAGTAGTCAACTGCATAAACTGTTCAGATTGGGTTTTAGTGATGGGAACCCAGGGTAAGATGCGGTCTTCTTGACCGTAGTTATCTCCCAATGTGGTTTTACGACGCTTTGCTTCACCCATAATCAGTAACTCAAATTGAATGAGGTTTGAACAAACTGGCTCCAAGGTTGATGATAGCGCTTGTAATGGGGCGATCGCGCTGGAATTGACAAAACGTAAATACTCAACTAGTCGGAATCTTCCTCGCTACTGTGGGAAAACAAACTAGGGTCAAGGTAGTTAATGCGTGCTAGAGGACTGAGGACAGCCAACACTTGAGCGCCATAGCTGCGATTCACTACACGACTATCGAGTAGGGCTACAATACCATGACTTTCTCTAACTGGTGCGATCGCCCGTTGTAATTCATTCAAAGCAGCTGGTAACAAGAATAACCGAAACCAATCCTGATGCGATCGCTTGTAGTGAGCAACCTTACCAGCCACCAGAGGATTTTCTAAAGATGGTAAAGGCAATGTTGCAATAATTAACAGATGGGGTGCGGGTAAAACCGATTGATGCTCCCGCCAAAATTCCCACCCACTGATTAAAATCCCATTTTCATCCAAACAAGTTTTTTCCACCTGTACCCGTGAACCAAACTCAGAAGCCAGAATCGCACCTACTTGAGCCTTCAGTGGCACATCTCCCACTAATACCACCGTCAAACCTGGGGCTGTCGCACTCAAACAAACCAGCGTCCGCACCTTGTGAATAAATGCTGCTTGAAACTCCGGAGTATTGGGTAGAGGTAACTTATGGGGTACATACAGTTGAATAGGTGTACCTTGGTGATCATTAGAAAACTTCAAGCAAGTTACATCATCTAAACCCAAACGTTGGCGAAACAGAGGAGCTTCAGTTTCCGGTTCTAACGCACTACCAACTAATACTACCGGTTGTCTTTGCCAAATCTCCCTCAAACTTGAGCCTAATTCAATAGGGGCGGAGTGTAAATAAAATAACCCTTGACGACGGGCAATTGTTGCCCACAATAGAGGAGAGGTAGGGAAATTTTCTCTGGGTGGAAATGATGACCATAAATTTTTCCAGGGATCTGGTAATGTCGCCTCTGATTCCAGGTTTAAAGATAAATCAGCCAAAATATCTACTTCCGAAGGAGAAATTAAATAGCACTCCGAGGGATTGGCTGGGTGTTGAAACAGTTCATGTGTGAGTTGCGCCCGTGCAGAGCGAATGATCTCGGCTTTGTCAGGACAAGCTAACATGAGTTGATCCCAGTCATGGGGTTGAATCTCCTGGGTCAGCTGATCACGAACCCAATCTTCTAAATCATCTACCCCATCAATAATTGTGGGAATCCCTGGAGGAAAATCATCAGTAGATGTAAACTGCCCTTTTAACCAAGCTTCTGGGGAGGTGAGGAGTAATCCTTGAAAATCAGATCCTGGCCAAACTTTACCTGTTCTGATGGGTTTGTTAACTTGTAGCCAAGGCTGGAGACGAGGAATTTCCACTTGTAGGAGACGCAGCTGAACTGCTTCTGGGGCGACAATAATCACAGGGCCATGCCACATTAAAGCTGATGCTACAAAACTCGTGCGATATCGACCTTGATAACCAGAAACAGCCCCAACTTGAATTAAGGCGCTACGTCCTAGCCGCAACGCGCGTGCTACCAACCGTGCCATCGTTAAGTGATGGGGCCAGGAAGGAAACCCCGCCTGCGATCGCAGAAAGTTATGTAGTGACAAATGAACTTCAGCCTCAATCACAAGCTTTTCATCCCATACAAAGTGATTTCTAATTCCAACTGCCCCATTTCTATTATTCAGTTATCAGTCATCAGTTACCAGTTATGAGACTAATAACTTAGACTGTTCACTGTTCACTGTTCACTGTTCACTGATTAAATTATGCCAACATACACAGGAATCTCCAGCGAAGCCTTCAGACATCCACTGGATCGCCAAGCCGAAGAAGCTTTACGAAATTTACCCGGATTTGATTTAATAGCTCGTAAATTCGTGGAATTTGTCTACGAACGCCCTCAGTTAGTCTATCTAATGGGCAACGCCATCCAAGTAGGGCCGCGGCAATATTCCACTATTTACCAGATGTTCCGCGAATGTGTGCGGGATTTAGACATTTACCCAGAACCAGCACTGTTTGTCGCGCAGAATCCCCAAGCAAATAGCTATGCCCTGGGGCAAGAGAATCCTTACATAGTCATCAATACAGGGATACTAGACTTACTGGACGAAGCCGAGATTCGGGCGGTGTTAGCCCATGAATTGGGGCATATTAAATGTGGCCATACTATTTTAATTCAAATGGCGATGTGGGCGATGAATGCCGCTTCTGTCTTGGGGGAATTAACCTTTGGTATTGGTAATTTCGTCTCTCAGGCTTTGATTTATGCCTTTTTTGAATGGCGACGTAAAGCTGAGTTAACCGCAGATCGGGCAGCTTTATTAGTCATGGATGATTTAAATGTTGTCATGTCATCCATGATGAAACTTTCTGGCGGTAGTATCAAATATGCACATGAGTGCAGTTTGCCGGAGTTTATGAAGCAGTCAGAAAATTATCATGCACTAGATGAAGATGGACTAAATCAGGTTTATAAATTCTTGATTTATAACGGCGCTCAAGGCACAATGTTGAGCCATCCTTTCCCCGTGGAACGTATTCGGTATTTACAGGAATGGTCAGTATCAGAACAATACCAGCAAATTCGCCGAGGAAATTATCAGCGCACAGCATCCGGTGCGGTAAATGTTACTGCCGAACCCTCCCCAGAAGAAGTAGAAAATTTGCGACAACAAATTGAAGAATTACAACAAGAAATTAACAAAATGAAAGGGTCTGAGTAGCAGATTGGGGACTGGGAAATGGGGAATGGGGAGAAAGTTATAATTTATCTTGCGATATTCCCTGACGTTGGATAATACTTTCTAGGCTGAAATATATCTCAGCAGAAAATTTGATTTAGGCATTTCTCAATATGGCAATTCACCTGATAAAACGGCTATCTGTATTCGCTAGTATCCTGGCCTTTGTGATCTTTGTTCCAGGAATTGCCTTGGCTGCACCAGTTCACACCAATCTTACTCCCAGTATCATTCTTGCCCAGTTTGCCAACAACAATACTGGTAGTAGCTTATTTTCGGATACTAACCTCACACCACAACAGCAGCAACAACTCCAAGCTGTACGCCAGAGAAGAAATAAAGAAATCGGGGCAGTATTAAATTCATCTCAAATATCTAAACTAGCTAAAAATATGCGTTCTGGTGACGATATATCTCAGGGATTAGAAAAACTAAATTTACCCCGAGAACAAAAAAACCTGGTAGATGCAATCATGCAACTTACCAACCTGAAAATGGAAGCTATTTCATCTCGGCATTTGCGACAAATAGGACAAAATTAAAGGTTTCATAGACTGGACTGGCATTGTTAAGGTAGCTCACACATCACAAATATCTATGATTGCCAACTGTTCCAGCATCTATAATGAATCTTGCCCTATTTAGTTCGTTACCATGTCGGAAGAAGATATCCGTGACGCTAGGCTGGAAAAAGTCAACCAACTCAAGCAGCTAGGATCTAATCCTTACGCCTATCGTTGGGAATTGACCCATCACACAGCCGAATTACAAGCACAATTTGCCGATTTACCCAGTGGTGAAGAAGTTGATCTAGATGTTGCCGTTGCTGGACGCATTATGGCGCGTCGGGTTTTCGGTAAACTGGCTTTCTTCACGTTGCAAGATGAAACTGGCACTATTCAACTTTACTTAGAGAAAACTCGCATTCAAGAATGCATGGCTGATGCTGATGCTGATGCCTTCACTCACCTCAAACAACTGACAGATGCCGGTGATATTCTGGGAGTCAAAGGTACAATTAAACGGACTGAAAAGGGCGAATTATCTGTCTACGTCAAAGAATACAGCATCCTGACTAAATCTCTGTTACCTTTACCCGATAAGTGGCATGGTTTGACAGATGTGGCGAAACGCTATCGTCAGCGCTATGTTGATTTGATTGTTAACCCGGAAGTCCGGCAAACTTTTCGCCGCCGCGCCCAAATTACTGCGGGGATACGTCGCTATTTGACAGAACGGGATTTTCTGGAAATTGAAACGCCAGTTTTGCAAAGTGAAGCTGGTGGTGCTGATGCGCGTCCGTTTGTGACTTACCACAACACCTTGGATATGGAGTTGTATCTGCGAATTGCGACAGAACTGCATTTAAAGCGGTTGATTGTCGGTGGTTTTGAGAAAGTCTTTGAATTAGGGCGAATTTTTCGGAATGAGGGCGTATCGACTCGCCACAATCCTGAATTTACCTCTATTGAAGTTTACCAAGCCTACGTTGATTACAACGATATGATGGCGCTGACAGAGGGAATTATTACTACTGTTGCCCAAGAGGTACTTGGCACATTGCAAATTACCTACCAAGGGACAGCGATAGATTTATCAGCACCTTGGCGACGGGTGACGATGCACGATTTAGTTAAAGAATATACAGGGTTGGATTTTAATTCTTTCTCGACATTAGATGAAGCGAAAGCTGCTAGTAAAAACGCAGGGCTTAAAGGTATAGAAGATGTCCCTTCAATGGGTAAACTTTTAAATGCAGCCTTTGAACAAAAGATAGAAGAAAACTTAATTCAGCCGACCTTTGTTATTGACTATCCTGTAGAAATTTCACCTTTAGCTAAACCTCATCGTTCTCAGCCTGGTTTGGTGGAAAGATTTGAGTTATTTATTGTGGGGCGAGAGACGGCTAACAGCTTCTCTGAGTTAACTGATCCCGTAGATCAAAGAGAACGTTTAGAAGCCCAAGCCGCGCTCAAGGCTGCTGGTGACTTAGAAGCCCAAGGTGTCGATGAGGACTTTATTACAGCTTTAGAATATGGAATGCCGCCTACAGGTGGTTTGGGGATTGGCATTGATCGGTTAGTGATGCTATTAACTGATTGTGCCAGTATTCGGGATGCGATCGCCTTTCCGTTACTCAAGCCAGAAGGCAGCGTGATTAAGCAATATAGCTATAATCCCCAACTTCAAACACTGACCATTGAATTTGATAGTGGCAGTGTTTACGAATATTTCAAAGTACCTCCCAGCGTCAAACAAGACTTAGACAATGCACCGTCTAAAGGTCAATACTTTAACAAATCTATTAAAGGGAAATTTAAGCATGAACAATTAAGTTAGACCTAAGTTGAGAATTTAATATAAAAAACCATAAACTTGTAGACTTACCTCTACAAGTTTTGCTATATGGAAAGTCTAGTGAAGTTAGCGAAAAATTAGGTCTTTGGGTCAAAACAATCCAAAAATATCTCTTTGTTGACGACTGAAGCATTTATTTATGTTGCCATGATTCGTTTCATGCTCAAGCAACTTGCGTGATTAAGATCACATATTTAATACTTCTCAGACATCCTGAAAGAAGCATTATGTTGGTAGGCTATCCCAATAGCTAAATGCAAATCAGATTTTATTCAATAAATCAGGACTTATAAAATTATGTTTAAAAACTGCCAACAGTTTATCTTTTTCGCAACTACATTTGTTACTTGTATCCTATCTTCTAGTTCAGCATCAGCCCAAGCTAACTTCAACCGTGATGGCAACACAGATATTCTCTGGCGACATAGCAATGGACAGGTTCATACTTGGTTGATGAACGGGATACACGTTCTTGACCGAGTGGATTTAGAATCTCCTGGTCTTGAGTGGCAAATTCAAGGAACTGGTGACTTCAACCGTGATGGCAACACAGATATTCTCTGGCGACATAGCAATGGACAGGTTCATGCTTGGTTAATGAATGGGACACAAGTCTTTGGTCGAGTGGATTTAGAATCTCCTGGTCTTGAGTGGCAAATTCAAGGAACTGGTGACTTCAACCGTGATGGCAACACAGATATTCTCTGGCGACATAGCAATGGACAGGTTCATGCTTGGTTAATGAATG
>NZ_JAYGHG010000021.1:59367-80402 GCF_034931085.1 Nodularia harveyana UHCC-0300
GGACACAAGTCTTTGGTCGAGTGGATTTAGAATCTCCTGGTCTTGAGTGGCAAATTCAAGGCAAAAATGGTTACTACAGTGAACTTTCTTCATTCACAGATAATAACTGGAACTATCAAAGTCGTGACAACTTATTTTTTGACGGTAAAACAGAAAACGGTGAGAGCCTAGCATCTGTCAAGCAGGTTTACTCTGATCTCTCAAATGGCATTTTCGGTTCTTACAAGGCGATAACTGCCGGATACTTTGATACTACTAATTACAGAGGAAGTCATTATGGTATTGATATGGACGGACTTGCTGGTAATACCGTAAAAACCGTTGTTAGTGGTAAGACTAGGATAATTCAGTCTACTCCTGGTAATTTCTTTATTGGTGTTGAAGGTGATGATGGTAATCTTTGGATTTATGGGCATTTAGAAAATTACTCTGTGGGCATTGGTCAGCGTGTAGAAGCTGGAACTATAATTGGTACAGTTTTTGATGGTGCATATTTAGGTTCATACTGGATGAGCCAACACTTACACTTAGAAGTTCATAAGGGTCATACCTACGATCGCACTAAAACCATGAGTCCTCTTCAAGCTTATTGGAAACTGAGAAACAGATAAATAATTTTGTCTGTGCGATCGCTAATTGATCATCAATAATTTTAGGGGTTTACCATTGCCCAAACCCCTGCTCATTCGGTACTTGTTGAGCCTATTAATTTTAATTCAGTTCTGGTAAAAAATCAGGGTTGAGTATTTGTTCTGGAGTGTAAGGACATATTTCTGGAAATACTTGTTCATCCAATTGAGTCTCTCGAATTGCTAAAGCTAAACCTAATTCATACGCATCGGCAAAAACCGCATTTAAATATGGTTTTAAACTAGGGCTATCTTGCAGCAAGAACTTAATTTGCACACGTTGTTCTCGAATTGTACCCAACCAACTATTGCTGCGTTTTTCTGATTGAAACTGCCATTTCAGTAAATGCCCTAATAATAACCCTAACCGATTTCTCAATTCTTGCCGTTCTCTTCTGCCCAAAGTAGCAATTTCTTCGATCAAGTTCAAAGTATCTAACTTATCCCATTGTTGATTCTGAAGCAAATTAATTTGCTCTTGAGTCCAACCATAGAAATCCGTTTCATATTGCTGTGAGGTGTACATTTTTCTTCACTTGGCGCACTTGGCGACTTGGCGGTATGCGCTACGCGCACGCTACGCGAACGATAATCAAATATTATTTCTATGAAGATATTGGGTGTTGATCAGCTGAAATCTGAAACACCCAACATCACTAATTTGCCACTTCCGCGATTTCAATCACTCGACCTTCATAGTCTTTCACCAAAAAATTCAGGGGCTTTTGGTTACGAATTTTGAACTTCAAACCACGCATTTCTACTCGTAATAAAATCATATCCAAACAGTCACGGTCAAAGCAAACATGACGTTGCTGATTTTTATGACCTAAACTAGCCCCTGTAATTACGTGCAACTGGGTATTTTTCTTCATCTGATACCACAGACCATCGTTAGTATTATTCATCACTTTGTTAGACCAGGTGGGACTGGTAGACATATACAGTGGATCAATCCCCGTCGCACCTAAAGTTTGTTCGTAGTTGTAGTAGTAGTGCAAAGGAACTTCGGCGGCGGGTAAATCTAGCAATCCTTCATACAACTGTCGGGCAATTTCTAAGTCAGACACCATGACAGTGTGGACTTTAGGCGCACTGCTGAGGAACATCCACATAGCGCCAGCATAGGCGGCTAGTAAAATGACCATAATTCCCTGGGTAGAAAATAAGCTATCCAAGGGCAAAGAAGACAAAAAAGAGCCAAAAGTTAGGGGGGAAAATAAGAAAGGCATCACATTAGCTGCTATAACCATGAACAAACCAAAAGATTATTTGAGGGGGCGTTTTTATTATTGTCGATAGGAATAAATTTAAGTTCTTATTCTTAGTTTATCAATATTAAACTAATCTGAGTTTGACCAACAAACAGACTGAAACCTAGATTTTATGCAGATCAGCGCACTATTAGGACGAAAAACACTAGTTTAACTACTATGCAGACTACAGCTATGCAAATTCCCCATTTTCCCGAAGCTAATCATCCGTTAGTCAAGTCGCTGTTTCATCACAGTGATCAGGAACTGTTAAATCTATTTCAGACTTATCCAGATGAGGGTAAGTATTTTACGGTGATTTTTTGCCGTTATAGTCCCATAGTTTACACTTTGATTCAGCATTCAGCGCGATCGCCTGTCCAGGCAGATTATTTGTTTGCCCTGACTTGGAAACATATCTATTACGAACTGGGGGGACTAAATTTAGGTGATTCTTCATCGACTCCACAGGCTTTAACTTTGCAAAATTGGCTGATTAATCTGGCTGCTTTCTGTATCAACGAAATTAAACTCCCGCCCACAGAAGCCATTCATTATTCACTGTCCACAACTTCGCCGCCCCTATGGTGCTACGTAGAACAGGCTTTAGATCAACTTCCACCGATGTTGCGCTTAATTGTATTGATGTCTCAAACTTTCCACTGGAGTGAAACCAGAATTGCGGCTTACTTACAAGCCGAAGGGGAAAAAATATCTCCCCTCGAAGTAGCTAATTTTCTCCAGGAAGGGTATTCTATCCTAGAGGACAAATTACCAGCAGACATCCGCGCCATCTACTTGGACGAAGATTTTGTGCAGTCATAGTCTATGTATAAATGCGTAAATTCTTCGTTTTCATTAGAGAAAATTAATTCTTTTGCGGGAATCTTCTGCTGAAAGCGGAAATTTCAATGATAAATTTTATGAAACAACGGCATTTACTACCAGGGTGTTACGTTTTAGTGTTTATTGGTTTATTCACTCCCACGGTGGCGCGTGCTGCTGATGTTACCCAACAACTCCACTACCCTGCAAGTACTTCCAATTGGGGACAATCGAGAGAAAACGCTGATACGTTGTTGCGTATTGGTGAACAACAATATGCTTCTGGATTTCCAGAAAAAGCTGTGACATCGGCTTTAGAAGCATTGGAAATTTATCACGCCATCGGTGATTTTAAGGCACAGGGACTAACTTATGATTTGCTGGCGCAGTCTTATCTCCAGTTAAATCGCTTAAAAGAAGGGGAAAACGCCTTACGCCGACGGTTAGCGATCGCCCGTGATACAAAAGACTTCCAAGCTCAAATTTTTGGCTTAAATAATATCAGCACCTTATTATTACAAAAAGGTGAACCCATCGCCGCAGGTAAAACCAGTGAAGAAGCGCTGACAATTGCCCGTAATGTGCAAAATATTGAAGGTGAAGGACTATCTTTAAACAACTTAGGTTTAGCAGTATTCCGACAGGGAGATGTTAACAAAGCAATTCAACTATATGAAATTGCGCTCAACTTCCGTCGTCAAACCCGTGATCCCATTGGTGAAGCTAATACCCTGAATAATTTAGGTGATGCTTATTTACAAGCCGGAAATTATCCAGACACCATTGGTACTTATGGCGCAGCAATGAGAATCGCTGAAACTGGACGCGATCGCCATAATCAATTACGAGCCATTGACGGTTTAGTAACAGCCCATAGTGCTGTAGGACGTTATGAACGCGCCTTTGATTTACTAGAACAACGTTTAATCATTGCTCAGGAATTAGAAAATCTCCGAGAAGAATTAAGATCTTTTGAATCTTACGCTCATTTATACGAGGAACTAGGTAATTATCCCACAGCGCGTAATTTTTATGAGCGGGCAATCATCCTGGCACGCACCCTGTCAGATAATAAACAGGAAGTACAATTAATTGATCGATTGACTCAAATGCTCAAGAAGTGATTACTTAATTAATTGTTAAATATACCTTGCGTCGCGTAACCATAGATGTGCTTAATTAATTAGTAGCCCTAAACCCCATCCGCGACACCATTGAAATTGCGGGAAAGATTCTTATTCAAGAATACTGTAACTTCCTTGTGAACCCGCACAGTATTTCTATTGATCCAGCGATCGCACAACAAGACAGATTAATATATAAATGTTGGATGAATATTTGATGAATTGTTCCTGAGTATGAAATAGTATCGGTTGCAGGTGGGTAAATTAATTCTTCATAACAAAGGGCTTTATCGTCATACCTACCGAAGCTTAAACCCACTGCCATGTTCAATCATCACTCAACGGAACCTGCCATTTCTGCATCATCTCAACCACTCCAACAAGAAAATATTAATCTAAAACTGATTGTACAAGGAATTACATCCCAGGTTGGTGAAGCCTTTTTCCGAGCTTGCGCCCGTTATTTGGCTGAAGTCCTGGAAATTCAGTATGCATTTATTGCAGAGTTTGTTGATGGCGAAGAGCCACGAGCGAAAGTTTTAGCTTTTTGGGCAGGAGAAGACTTTCAGCCCAATTTTGAATATGGTTTGAGTGGAACTCCTTGTGGTATTCTCTATAAAGAAGGTATCCAAATTTACCCTAATTGTATTCAACAAAAGTTTCCTGAAGACTTAGATTTAGTCGCATTGAATGCAGAAAGCTATCTAGGTATTGCGATTTTAGATCCTAATGGTAAGCCTCTAGGACATATTGCTGGTTTACATACCAAACCGTTAGAACGCGGTTATGAAGAACAAGAGTCTATCTTAAAAATCTTTGCAGCTCGTTCAGCAGCAGAAATTGAGCGTCAATTAGCTGAAAAGGCACTTCAGAAGCAAAATATTTACTTAGAACAAACCTTAAAAAAGTTGCAAGAAACCCAAGCACAACTGATTCAGGCAGAAAAAATGTCTAGTTTGGGGAATTTAGTTGCAGGTATTGCTCATGAAATTAATAATCCCATAGGCTTTATTTATAGCAATATTATCCATAGTCAAAAATCTATTAATACCCTTTTAGAACTGATTGCAGCCTATCAATTAGAACATTCCCACCCATCGAGTAGTCTACAAGAAAAAATTGAAGCTGCTGACTTGGAATTTCTGACAAAAGATGTCTCCAAAATGCTCAATTCTATGCTATCAGGAAGCGAGCGTATTCGTGATATTGTCTTGAGTTTACGCAATTTTTCTCGTCTTAATGAATCAAGGCAGAAATTTGTAAACCTGGAGGAAGGAATAGAAAGTACTTTACTAATCTTAAAACATAGATTGGCAGCCAATAACTTATTACCACAGATCCAGGTAATTAAAGAATATGGACTAACTCCCAAAATCCCATGCTATGCCGGTCAATTGAACCAGGTATTTATGAATATTTTCAATAATGCAATTGATGCCTTGAGAGTTGAGTCTAATACTATTTCCCAGCCAATTATTGAAATTAAAACAGAGCTAGTTTCTGAAACAGATGTAGTTAAAATTTCCATTGCTGATAATGGTATCGGTATAAATGACGAAACCTTATCCCACATCTTTGATCCTTTCTTTACGACTAAACCAGTTGGTTCTGGTACTGGTTTAGGACTTGCTATCAGCTATCAAATTGTTGTTGAGCAGCATAATGGCAAACTATACTGTATTTCTGCTCCAGGACAAGGCACGAAATTTGTGATGGAAATACCTATTTAAGTACGGACGTTCAGAGTCAAGTTTACACACAGCTGTGATAAAAATCTCTCCTTGGACTTAAGGTTCTAATTCAAAAACACTTTACCGTCTTCTTGAATCCGCACTGTACTTTTATCTTCCTGCATTTCAGTGGTGGTGTTCAATCTCACTTCCATCATTCCCGCTTCCGCAGAATCTGGGAGAGTCACCTGTATTAATCCACCATCCTCACGGAAGAATGTCATGGTGATGGGTGCGTTTAAGTTTCGCAGCATTGTATTGGATTTTCCAGGAAGCGATCGCGCCCGTGTATCCCCAATTATCTCATAAATAACTTCCGCCCCACTATCATTAACCAAGCGGATATTTACCCTACCATTAGCCAAAGCAATCTGGGTACTGGGTGGTTGTTGTTCTTCTGGGAAGGGTGGTTGAATCACAGTCACGGATGGACGCGCCCGCACAGCTAAATTAGGAGGAATTCCATGTGCTAGCAGTTGTTCCGTCAGAACATTAGGCGGACATCCTGGAGGTACAATATTTTGAGTGTTAAAAGGCTCTTCGTAGTAAACACCAGGACAGGTAATCAGTCCTCTATCTGGTGCTTCACCGCCCATCCCTAGCCGTCTCTGTTGAGTTATTGGATTAGCCGGTCGGAGTATTCCTTGCGCCCTTAGTCTACCAGTAAAAGCATTAGCAGGACATCCCTGTGGTACTAAAATCCGGTTGTTGTGTGGTTCTTCGTAGTAAATACGAGGGCAAGGGTTAACCTGGGAAGTAGGTTGTTGTGCTACTGTTCTTTGAGAAATAGCTCCTACTGTAATCAGTAATCCGCCGCAAATAACCCCGAATAATCCAGCGTATCTGCGATTTCTGTGCGTATTTATCTTCATAATTAAGTCCTAATAACACTTAAGTCTTCTAAAATACTTAGAAAAAGTCGTGCTTATTAATGAATAATTTCAAGATAACGATTAACTCTATTTACTTAATCTAACTAGAGGAGTGAAATTAAAGTGAGATCACGCCACAATTTTCAATTCAAGGATTATGTAAATTAGGAAGATTAAAGTGTGACAGGACTTACGCAACAATTGCCAAAAATCTTGATTTATCCAACCGCCAAGCCGCCAAGAACGCCAAGAAAACGTAGATTATGCGTAAGTCCTATGTGAGTAAAAATCCTAGCTATACAAACCCAGCTTTAAGGATATTTGATGAACTCGCCATCAGGAATGAATTTGTATAGCATGAGACTATGAAACGGGAAAATTCTTACGAACACTAACTTTATAGTAACTAGTCACTTCATAGTGATTTATCCATCATCAGGAAGAAATATAGAATCTAGATTTAATACTCTGGAGTAATTGGTAAATTCACAGTAAAAGTTGTACCTTGGCCAATATTGCTTTCAACCTGTAGCTGACCTTGATGATGTTCTACAATTGCAGATGCGATCGCCAATCCTAATCCTGAACCTGTAAAACCTTCTGTAATTGTCTTTGCAGTCTTATGGGTACGTGCTGGATCTACCCGATAAAAGCGGTCAAATAAGCGTGGTAAAGCTTCAGTGGGAATACCAATTCCAGTATCCCTAACTTTAACTTGCAACACAGCTGTGCTGTAACGAATTTTAGAAACCCGATTGCTTCCCTCTAAACGCGCCAATTGTACAGACACCTCTCCTTCAGCAGGGGTGTATTGCAAAGCATTACCAATCAAATTTGTAAACAGTCGTACCAGTTGATCCCATTTTCCCGCCAGGGTAAACCAATTTTCTAGTAATTCCGGGCTACTTTCCTCTATGAGAGGATCAACCAAGTCCAGAGTTAACGTAATTTTTTTTTCCCTAGCTAATAGTTGTTGTTCTTCCACAACTTCCATTAGTAAAGCATCCAAAGGACAAGATGAAAAAACATCTTTATTAATCCCACTATCCTGTCTTGCTAAAAACAATAAATCATTAACTAGCTTACCCAAACGCTGGGTGAGGCGTTCCACCACTTTTAACTGTTGTCGATAGTGGACAAAATTAGTAACTCTTGTATCTGCTAATTCTAAATCAGCAAGAGCAACTTGCACATTAGTTTGAATTAAAGTAATAGGGCTACGGAGTTCGTGAGAAGCATCAGCCGTAAATTGTTTCAGCCGTTGGTAAGATTCCCCCACAGGTTCCATAGCTTTACCTGAAAGAAACCAGCCACTAGCAGCGACAGATAACACCATAAACCAAGTACCTAAAGCTAAATCAATAATCAACTGGCGACTAGGTTTAGTAACTTCAAACCAGGGATGACTAACACGCAGATATCCTAATACTTGCCGTCCCACTTCCACCCGTTGGGTAACTTGTCTTAATAAAAGTGGAGAATCCTCTGTCTCTCCCTCTCCCCATATCTCCTGCTTCACTACACGGACTGTTTCACCCAGCCGATTCCCATGAATAGGAATATTTAGAGGTTCCGAAAGAGTAGACCAAACTAATTTGCCATTAGCACTAAACCATTCTAGGTCGATGTGGTCATCTTCTACAGTGCTGGCATTATCTCGAAAACTGGCTTCTACATTAATCCGAAATTGTTCGTTATCCCCACTAACTGGCTCAATTACCAAAGAGCGTTCTACAATTTCCACTACGTGATTGAGGGTATCATCAACCCGCTCAATTAATGTACTGCGGACATACAAATATACACCACTGGCGAATAATAGGAGTAATACCGCAGTTACGGCGGTGTACCATATAGCAAGACGGCGACGAGTAGCTTGGAACATTTGGCAACTTAGAGAAATTTGACTAGAGAGTTTCACTCCAGTTCTATTTAACTTACCGGATGTAATCCGTAAAGCCCCTGAATAAAATTCGATAAATACCAGTAAATGAATGATAAAATAGACAAGGGAAGGTGAAACTTCTACGTAATCCCAAAATCTCCTGCTCTTGAGAGTGGAGAGCCTGAATATATTAATAATCCACCAGATGCATTAGCTCATTTGGCTACCAAAAGATCGTCATGCCGAAATCAAAAAAGAACGCCAATCCCCTTGATTTGAACGATCCCCAATACTATATTAACCGTGAGTTAAGTTGGTTAGAATTTAACAGTCGTGTACTGCACGAAGCTTGTGATTCCAGGGTACTGCTGCTAGAAAGATTAAAATTTTTGGCGATTTTCAGCGCCAATTTAGATGAATTTTTTATGGTGCGGATAGCAGCTTTAAAGCAACAGGTAGAAGCAAAAGTTGCCAAACTCACTCCTGATAGTCGTACACCACAGCAACAGCTAGATGATATTAGAGCAAAACTTAGTCCCCTGGTGACAAAGCAGCACCAACAATTTGAAGCAGTTTTGCAACCTCAGCTACTTAGTCATGGCATCCAGATACTAGACTACATAAATTTAAACCAAAAACAACGCACTTATTTAGATAACTATTTTGAAGAACAAATATTTCCGGTTCTAACTCCTTTGGCTGTTGATCCTAGCCATCCTTTCCCTTTTATTTCTAATCTCAGCCTGAATTTGGCTGTTGTGGTGATAAACCCAGATACAGAACAAGAATTTTTTGCTAGGGTGAAAGTCCCGAATGTGTTACCGCGATTTATACCTGTACCACCGGAGTTAGGAATTCCTGAAACTGGAAAAACAGCGCACTGGACTGGTGTACCCTTAGAACAGGCGATCGCTCATAATCTGGAGTCTCTATTTCCAGGCATGAATATCCAAGAATATCACCCCTTCCGCATTACCCGTGATGCTGATTTGGCTTTAGAAGAAGACGAAGCAGATGATCTCCTCTTAGCCATTGAACAAGAACTACGTAAACGGCGCATGGGTGGAACCCCAGTCAGACTAGAAATTAAATCCCAGACTCCTCAGCCCATACGTTCTCGGCTATTGCAAGATTTGGACTTAACCGAAAATGATGTTTATGAAGTTGATGGGCTTTTAGGACTACGGGACTTAATGTATTTTATGGCCTTGCCATTACCCGAACTCAAAGAACCACCACGCCAGTCTGTCGTACCTTCACGTTTACAAAGATTGAGAGAACCAAGTTTAACCTCAGATCCTTTGGAATTAGAAGAAGGTCAGGACTTTTTTGCCATCATTAGAGAAAAAGATTTGTTGGTACACCACCCATATCAATCCTTTTCCTCCACAGTAGTAAAGTTTATTACCCATGCAGCCCATGATCCCAATGTGCTAGCCATCAAAATGACCCTTTACCGCACTTCCGGCGACTCACCCATAGTCAAAGCCTTAATTGCAGCTGCGGAAAATGGCAAACAAGTATCTGTGTTAGTGGAATTAAAAGCCCGGTTTGATGAAGAAAATAATATTTATTGGGCGAGAAGTTTAGAAAGAGTTGGTGTACACGTTGTTTATGGTTTAGTAGGTCTCAAAACTCATTGCAAAACTGTGATGGTAGTGCGTAGAGAAAAAGACCGAATGCGCCGTTATATCCACATAGGTACTGGGAACTATAATCCTAAGACAGCACGTTTATATACAGATTTGGGATTATTTAGCTGTCGGGAAGAATTGGGTGCAGATATTACAGATTTATTTAATTTTTTAACCGGCTATTCTCGGCAAAAATCCTATCGAGAAGTGCTAGTTGCGCCTGTAAATATGCGCGATCGCTTTTTGGCATTAATTCATCGAGAAATGGAAAATGTCCAAAATGGTTTTTCAGGGCGGATTGTTGCCAAAATGAATTCCCTTGTAGATCCCCAAATCATCGCCACTTTATATGCAGCTTCTCGTGCTGGAGTGCAAATTGATCTAATTATTCGCGGGATCTGCTGTTTACGACCAGGGTTAAAAGACATTAGTGAAAATATTCGCGTCATCAGCATTATCGGCCGCTTCTTAGAACATTCTCGCCTTTACTATTTCCATAATAATAAACAAGAGGAAATTTACATTGGCAGCGCTGATTGGATGAGTCGCAACTTAGATCGGCGAGTTGAAGTCATTACCCCCATCAAAGACCCAGATATTGCTAAAGATTTGCAAGAAATTTTAGGAATCATGTTAGCAGATAATCGTCAAGCCTGGGAACTAAAATCTGATGGTAGTTATATTCAACGCCGTCCCGGTGAAGATTCTCCAGAAACTAATTCACAAACAATTCTCATCAACATGGCATTACGTTCAACAGGTCTAGCCTCAAACTTGATTGATGCCAAAAAAAGCTACTATTACACAGAAAAATAGGTAATTCCAATTTGTTCTAGGAAAACTTCATTTTTTAGCTAATTTTTCGTCAAACATCATCAGTAAACACGATTTATTCCACCATAAGATAGAGTGATTTTTCAGAATTATTACCATAAAATGTGAGGACTGATGTATCGATTTTTCTATCTTATTAAATGTTAATGTTGTCTTGTGAGTCTACGACCTTGCGTATTTTAGTGGTTGACGATCACGAACTTACACGCTTAACTTTACAATTAGCTTTTTCAACGCAAAAAAATTTTCACGTAGTTGGGTTAGCTTGTAATGGTCAAGAAGCTATAGAAATGCTCCAAACTTTTCAACCTGATGTGATTATTCTAGATTTACAAATGCCAATTATGGATGGTTGGAGTGCTTCTAGTCATATCAAAGCTATCTCCCCTCAAACTCAAATACTAGCTTATTCTTCAGTGGAAGATGTCAATTTTTGGGCTACTAAGGCCACAACTAATTTCGACGATGTATGTCAAAAAGATGTTTCTACAAATGAACTGATTGCTTTGGTCAACCAGTTGGGAGAACGTGCCAGAAATAATTGATAATATATAATCCCCAGGTTGCTTTTCAATTGAGAAACTAGGAAAAAATATTTATTTGCAATCAAGTCAGAGAACTCCAGTTACACTCGCAACTTGAAAAGTGAGCATTTCCAAAAAAAAACAGCACCAGTTCCACCATTGATTAACGGTTTTACTAGCGCTGTTGTACGTACTCTCAGTTTATCCTAATTATTATCTGTGTCCGGAATAGTCCGTTTAAATTCATCGATTAAATCATCCATCTCTTCTAAAGCCTGGTTGACATCAATTCTCAAAGTTCCCAAGTTTGGCTGTTCCAGAAGACTCAGTAGATACTCCCGTTTGCTTTGAACCACGGCAATTCGTTCTTTTATAGTCTGTAAATCCATAATTTTTTTCCAGTTTTGAAATAGGCTCAAATTTAAAGTTAACCCAAAATGCCGCATAGACGCGATTAATCGGGTTTATGCTGGAATCATCAGCCGTAAGTAACTCCTCTTCAATTCTGACCAATAACCGATGATAATAAAAACTGAGATGTTAAGAATTTATAATATCCGAAGCTCATGTTACGTAAAATTTCTTTGGGAACTATCGGTTTAACCATCGGCGGTATATTAATCGTTGTTGGTTTCATCGCCTACGGTGCTGATAATGCCACACTTAATCTTGTCGGATTTTTTTATGGGTTTCCCCTGTTTTTAGGAGGACTGGCGCTGAAAGCTAATGAAATTCAGCCTATACCCTTCAGCGAAGAGACAACGCCATCTATATTACTCTTGCGAGAACAGCAAGCAACTGTTACTCAAAATAAAATTCGCAAGGACATCACTCGATACTGCTACGGTCAAGAGGCTCATTTAGATGAAGCCCTGTCTTACCTTGGATTGAGTCCCACAGATGAAGACCGCCCAATAGTCACAGGTTTACGAGAAACTGAAATGAATGGTGCTTATGCCTTAATTTTAGAATTTGATTCTGAATTTATTTCATTGGATGTTTGGCAAGAAAAACAGGAGAAAATGACAAAATATTTCGGACCTGGAGTAGATATTAAGATTACACAGGTTGAGGAAGATGTGATTGAATTAACGATTATGACGATTGTTGAGACCTAAATCCGCCGCAGTTTTGTTTGGGGAGTGCATGAAAGCAATTCTCTCCAACTCCTCCGAGGGGAACCCCTCCCACCCCTTCGGCTAACTTTCTGAAGAAATAAGGAAGTTGTGTTGGAGTGACGACAGAAAAAGCTACATTGACTGCAAAACTACTTTTCTAATCGTATTGCGTACCACTGTAAATATTTTCCCGGACCCACATCTAATTCACAACTTGTATCAATTAAGTATTTGGCTTGAGTATCTACAGATGCAAACTTTTGTAAGTCTGGGGATAACTGATCATCACTAATGGTTTCCAGGACAAGTTTAAGTTTGTCTAATAATTCATCGGTGGTGAGAAATTGTTCTGGTTGGTCTGTTTCTAGAACAAGAAAATTATCTTGCTGGTACATTATGGAGTCTGGCATTTAATAATTTTTCTCAATAGTGTGTAGTTGTGAGATGCAATTCTCAAGTCAAATTTTGGAGCTGCGTTGGTGGCTAAACTTGATTACAGTCTTATCTGCTAATGAATAACACTCCTTTGTTAGCCAAGGTGAATTTATCTATATGGATATTTTTAGCTAGTATACTTACCTTTTTGCGCCGAAATCACCTATATTGTGGAATAAATCGGAATATATTTATTTGAAATCACATTGTTATACTTTGTCAGCAGAGAACAAGTTTGTTCAATAATTTTGACTACTGCCAGAAAAATGTTGCTCCTAGACGATTTAATCATTAGGATGAGGTTTCTTGAGCTATGTTTTAACTCGATACTTTTCTGTTCAGTGGTACGTAAGTCATGTCAGGGATAAGCCCGTTTAGTTTATCTAAGCAACCTCCGGTGATTTTGGTAGCTGATGATGACAAGACCGTCCGATTACTGTTGCGTGAAGCTATGGAAAAAGAAGGTTATCGCGTCGTTGAGGTTGCTGACGGTCAACAGTGTTTAGATGCTTATAAGACTGTCAAACCAGATATAGTATTACTCGATGCCATTATGCCTGTGATGGATGGTTTTACTTGTTGTAAACAATTACTACAAATTGCTAAAAATAATTTGATGATAGCCCTCGCTAGTCTTGATATTGAAGCTCCTTTGGGTAATACTGTGATCTCAAAGTTATGGGAACGCACACCCATATTGATGATTACAAGTTTAAATGATCAGGAGTCTGTAGATCGAGCTTTTGATTCAGGGGTCACAGATTATATGACTAAGCCAATTCATTGGCCAGTCTTGCGCCAAAGATTAAAAAAACTCTTACAACAAGCCCAGGTGTACAAACAATTAGAAGCGGCAAATTTGGCTTTACAGCAACTGGCGAATGTCGATGCTTTGACTGGGCTGGCTAATCGTCGTCGCTTTGATGATTATCTGAATACGCAGTGGATTAATTTAGTGCAGGAACAATCTCCTTTATCACTGATTTTGTGTGATATTGATTTTTTTAAGTTGTACAATGATCGATATGGTCATCCTGCTGGGGATAATTGTATCCGTAAGGTGAGCGGTACTTTAAACGATAAAGCGGAAAATAATCAAGTTTTAGTGGCGCGTTATGGTGGTGAAGAGTTTGCTGTAATTATGCCTTACACTTGTGCTGATGATGCATTTTACTTGGCTATGGCAATGCAAACTGGTGTGATTAATTTACAAATTTCTCATAGTGGTTCTGACATTAGTCAGTATGTGACGATAAGTATGGGAGTGGCGACTATGACTCCTACTTGGGAATCTTCTCCTTCTGATTTGATTATGGCGGCAGATCAAGCTCTTTATCGAGCAAAAGAGCAAGGGCGCAATCAGATTGTCCAGAGTTGACAATTCTTTCGTTAATTCCCTTGTAAATAGGTAACTCATCTTGTCTGATTTGGCGTTCAAGATGGATATACTGGTAGTGTAAAGTGGAACCATGCGCCGCCATTGGGGGTAGCATCTACCCAAATTTGACCATAATGTGATTGGATGATGCGCTGGCATAAACAAAGACCAATGCCGTAGCCATCGATAGATTGATCACGTTGTAGTCTGTAGTGGTTTTCAAAGATGCGATCGCGCTTTTCTACTGGAATTCCTGGACCACTGTCACCAATACTAAATTGAATTTTTTGGGTGGTGCGGTGTAAACCAGAAACAGTAATTTTGCCGCCTTCGGGGGTGTATTTAATGGCATTGTCTAGTAAATTTATGACTACTTGCCGTACACGTTCAGGATCAGCGTAGACCTTCGGTAAATCTTGGGGAATGTCGGTTTCTATTTCTTGGGATTTCGCAATGTAGCGATCGCGCAATTCTTGTAATACATCCATACAAATATTACCAATTGCCATCTTTTGCGGGATTATAGGCAACTCTGTATCACTACCGCGTCCTACCTGTAACAAATCAGCAATCATCCGGTCAATTGTTTTAGTTTGATTGCGGGCCTGTTTTAATAAATGGGCTGCCATAGCTGGTTTTAGGCGGGTAAATGCAGCCATCTCTATGCTGTAATTAGATTGTAAAGTTTCTATGGCGATCGCAGCTGCTGTCAGAGGATTACGCAAATCATGAGCCAGCATAGAAATAACTCTATCCTTAAATAGTAGCTGCTCTTGAAGTTTGTCATTTTCCTGTTTTAAGCGAAAAACTTCATCTGAAAGTGTAATTAATTCCGTAGAAACCGCCACAGAATGAATTGTTGATTTAGGTAATAATACTTGACTATTATCCTCTACTCGTTCTTGTAAATCTTCTGGTACTTTAGAATAAGTATCTACATTGGCTTGCCAGCGCGGCCACCAGTTCTTCAATTGGGCAATGATATTACTCCCAGCTATAATCTGTCGAGGTTCTGGGTGAATCTTAATTAAAGCTGGAGTGGCGACTAATTTAAAATGTTCTGCTAGATAGGGTTGTTGCCCCACATCAATAATTTGAACATCAAAGTTAGACTCAGCCTGTAATTCTTTTAAGTAAGCACGGATACGTTGTACTTGTTGTCGGGACTTGGGTCGTCCATCGACAAATAATAATAGTTGGAGTGGAGCCTCAGAATAAATAGGCTGATCCTGGGAAACTTGCATGTAATCGTGTTTCAGCACTGGTAACAACCTGGCGACGCTTCGCTTCACAGAAAGTAAAATGGACTGATGGTTGTCGATACGTGGGGATTTTTCCCAATTTAATATCTATTTTAGATTTTTCCTACTCCTATCTACTCGGCGTTTTTGAAATGAGACACTTATTTTTGAGCTTTTTGCTGCCTTTGCCTTTAGCTTCTGTTCCAGCAATCACCTTGGCTGCGGAATATCCATCTCCCATAACTCAAAATTTGACATCAAAGTCAACAGAAGAAAAATTTTATACTGAAGCCGGGAAACTGGTGCAGCGTCAGATAGACTTGATTGCTCGTATTGAGCAAGCACTGATAAATCCCGATCCCAATCGGATGCGAGCTGTAAGAGGACAATTAACAATTCAACTCAAGAGTGTAGAAAGTTTTGTGAATCGCCAGCAAAAGCATTCTCAAACTTTATGTAGTTCTCAAATTGACTTATCCAGCAATCTTTCACCCTTTTCTCCAGAATTAACGGCAGCCCCAGATCAAATTTACTGCTCTTTGTATACTTCTAACCAGGAGTTATTAAAACTATCCCCAATACTAGATACTCTGTTATCTCGACGGGGTGAATTAGCCTTAGTCAGACAGCTACCTCTGGTGACTGGTGAACGTCAATCAGATCCGGTGCTTTCTATTGCACCAATACAGTATCCCCAACTAGGTAAGCCTGCACTCCCTTTCTCTGCACTGGAACCCAAGTTATCAAATCACCCTTTAGAAATACAAAAACAGGTGATTGGCAGGAGCGCAAAAACCGCCATAGCTAATTATGCACCGCCTCTCCAACCTGCAATTGTAGCCCCTGATTCAGCACTAGCTACTCTGACAACCGCCAAGAAAATTTTAATGGCAACACAGAAGGTATTTCCCCCACAAATCCGATTTACAGATCCTTGGGAAAATACTCAGATACTCGACCGTCTTACCTACGCAGTCAGTCTGGAAGAATCACAAATTTACGCTGAGTTGTTGGCATTGCCTCGTACTGGTATTTTTCGTGTATTACAGTCTTCAGCTTACCAACGTCCCCTGAATACTTTACGGAATCGATTGCAACCCAATGTCGGGGAGCGTTATCCTTTTCCTGTTTTGGGTGATGCTAAGGATGGATTTAATCCTAGCTTAACACTTCAGATGCGAGGAGAAAGGTTTCAGTTACTGGATCAAGGGCTAGATTATAGTTTCATGGTTGAGGTGGGTGATGTACCTCTGGAAGAGTTAGATAGCTCCTGGGGATCTGTAGCATCGCCAACGCGAGAATTTTTCCTGAACTACCAACCACCCAAACAGTTGGCGGCTTTGCAGTTAGAAAAAAGACGGTTGTTAACGGGTAAAGACCAGAATTGGCAGCAAAATTCAGTAATTTTTCCCCATGCTCCCGTGAAATTAAATCATACTTATTTAGTGCGATCGCTACAATTTCAACTCCCAGAAAGCATTGAGAAAAACAAAGCCATCTCACCAGAACAACTACAACAAATTCCCAGTAGTGATCTGATCCTAGCCTTCCGTGCAGTACGTCGCCGTCCTGATGGTAGTTACACCGTACTATGGAGAGTTTTAAACCAATTACCCGCGCCACAAATTACAGAATAATTAATTAACTCTCAGCAGTCTGCGCTAGGGTAGAAATTGACACGCCATTTGTGATGTACCGTGCTTTTTTGTAAACGTCCAGCTGTCTTATTGAGTTTGGCTGTTTTACTCACTTTTTTAACAGCTTGTGGTAACAATTCCAACGCCAAGAACCTGGAACAGTCTTTGGCGGCAGATCCCAGGCTACAAGACAACCCAGAAATTTTTGGCGCATCTCAGACCAATGAAGGCAAACCAGGGCAAAACCAACCCACAGTTGAGTTACCAGCTGATTTTCCCCAGAATATCCCTTTGTATCCCGATGCTAAATTACAGTCAGTTACACCTGCTAGTGGCGCAAAAAATCCTGTAGTCACTCGTTGGCTGAGTTCCGACCCCAGCAATTTTATTACTAGTTTTTATAGTGACCAGTTTCAGAAAAGTGACTGGCAGATATTAGAACGGCCTACAGATGATTTAGAAAATACCTTTATCGTGCGTCGTGACGATTTACAGATCAAAATATCTGTTCAGCCAAAATCAGTTACTAACCCCAAACCGGATCAGCCACAAACAGCGACGGCATTAGTTATTGAGTATTCACCTCATAATACCGCCGCTACAAAACCGAGGGAAACTCTAAGTCCATCTAAGAATCCCAGCCGACCCGACAATGTGGCGACACAACCAGGTAACACATCGAGTAGTTCTACATCTCAGCAATTTGACGATCTCAATCAAGCACCACCAGAACTGCGTCCATCTATCCAAGACTTAGCAGCTTTGGGTGTTTTGTCTTTACACTCTCAGGAAATTAAGAACAGTTCCAATGATGGCATCAATAAATCATTTGAACCCAGTAAAAACATTACTCGCCGAGAATATGCCCGTTGGCTAGTAGCTGCTAACAATGCCATGTATGTGAATAATCCGGCTAAACAGATTCGCTTGGCATCAACCAGCACTCAACCGACCTTTAGTGATGTATCTGCAAATGATCCTGATTTTCCGGTAATTCAAGGATTAGCAGAAACTGGTTTAATTCCTAGTCCTTTGTCTGGGGACTCTACCGCAGTTGTATTTCGTCCTGACGCACCGTTAACTAGGGAACAGTTGATTTTGTGGAAAATACCCTTAGATACTCGCCAAGCCTTACCTGCTGCCAATTTAGAAGCAGTTAATCAAACCTGGGGTTTTCAAGATACGGGAAAAATTGACCCCAAGGCATTACGCGCAGTGCTTGCTGATTTCCAAAATGGTGAACAATCAAATATTCGGCGGGTGTTTGGCTATACAACCCTGTTTCAACCCAAAAAACCAGTGTCTCGCGCAGAGGCGGCGGCGGCGTTGGGCTATTTTGGGACTTTAGGTGAGGGAATATCGGTGACTGAGGCTTTGAATTTCAGGCGATCGCCAAACTGAGCTTGTCTTTCCCATTAATCTACAGCTAAAGCTGGGGTGGACTATTCATCTACCCTGGCTTAATTTTTGGCATTGTTACTTTATGAATAATTTACAAAGTAGCCGTAAATCATAAAATTTCGGTAAATTATTGTATTTAAACAGCAATATACCGTATGTTTAAATTTATTGTTACAAACTGTACTAAATAAAATTAGGCAAATGTACTTCTTCCTGAAGTTAGTGAATTTTGCCATAACTCATCAATTTAACTCTTTGATCTATCATTCTTTAGAAATATTTCTAGAATTTAAGAAACATGAAAAAGCAATTTTTGGCGGCAGGATTCCTCCTTTTTTCCTTAATATTACCAACTAAAGCTTCTGCTACAATTTTTAGTCAGCTTTATGTATTTGGTGATAGTCTTGTTGATAATGGTAATTTTTTCAGTTTAACCCAAGATAATTTAAACATTGGAATTCCTCCCTCTCCATACTTTGAAGGAAGATTCTCTAATGGGCCAGTGTGGGTAGAATATCTTTCAGATGATCTGGGGTTAACGGCAACTAACTTTGCTGTTGCTAGTGCTACAACAGGAGATATTAATACATTTAATAATAATCCTTTGTTGCCTTTTCCGGGATTAACCCAGCAGATCGACTCTTTCTTGGCAACTAATCCTCAAGCGGATCAAGACGCGCTATACATAATATCAGCTGGCAGTAATGATTATCTAGGCGCTGGCATTCAAGACTTTAATCAACCAGTCAATAATTTGCTCAATGTAATTACTAATCTAGCTTCTGTTGGGGCTAAGAATTTCTTAGTACCTAATCTTTTTAATTTAGGAAGTATCCCCGCGACCCAGAATACTGCTATTGCGAATGAACTTAATATTTTGACTGGATTACATAATTTAGCCTTGAGTCAAAGTATCCAAAATTTAAGTCAGCAGAGACCTAGCCTTAATCTCAATCTGTTCGACGTTAATTCTATATTTAGTCAAGTTATCAACAATCCAGAAGAATTTCCTTTCACAAATCTGAATGATAGTTGCTTAGAAGAGTCAATTGAATTCATATTAGCAACAGGCCAGTTTACGCAATGTTCTAACCCAAATGAGTATCTGTTTTGGGACGCTCTTCATCCCACAACAACTGCTCATGGCATCTTAGCAGATGCAGCATTCTCGGCAATTGAGCCACAATCTGTTCCCGAATCTGGGAATACATGGGGTTTGTTAGCTCTTGGAGCTTTAGGTGCAGCTGGAATGATTAAGCAGCAACAAAAAAAGCTGGCTTCTACTCTAGCAAGTTTGGTTATTGCTGCAAAATCGTCTCATACAGTTGAAAACTAAAGCAATCAAAATAATCTGAATTAACCTGAGAATGTCCCAAATTTGCATACTCAGGTTTAATTGACTGTGGTTGACCAGCAGCCTCAGCCAATAATTGAGGTTGACTAAAATTAAATCGCTATTTCCTCGCAATGTAAAATCGCCGCTAAAAACTTAGAGTGTGCGATCGCCGCAGAGGAAAAGATACACTATTGTTAATTAGTTTTATTCAAGCCGATGACGGGATTTGAACCCGTGGCCTGCTGATTACGAATCAGCTGCTCTACCACTGAGCCACATCGGCATATACGACATATAATTGTAGCACCATTTACTCATGAGCAAACTAAATTCTCAAAATCGCCTCAATCCAGAACAATATGCCCGCCTCAAAGCTGAAATGGCCGCCCCCTATCGTGGTGTAAGAAAATTTATCTATATCGGTTTTGGTACATCTGCTTTCATTGGCGCATTTATTTTCTTTTTTCAAGTCCTGGCTGGACGAGACATTGATAGCGCTCTGCCTAATTTAGCACTTCAAATCGGAGTTTTAGCCCTGATGATTTTTCTCTGGCGCTGGGAAGAAAATCGGCAAAAACGTTCTTGATGATACTTTGACACCCTATTTAATTTATCAAAACTGTAGCCAAAAAAAGAGTATAAAAAAGAGGGCTGATGTAGTAGAGTTATAGTCTTCCAAAACAACAACTCGAAATCCACACACAGCCCATGTTTGACATACTAGCACTGTTGCAATGCCTACTACCAGAGATAGAAGTCACGACGATGCGGCAATTGAGCCAGATCATCATGGCTATGTTAGCCATGAGTGGGCGAGTAACGATGTTGGGAATTTCGCGTTGGACGCTTAGTGGTGGTAGTTATCGGACGGTAATCAGATTCTTTCGTACAGTCATACCGTGGGCAACGGTGTTCTGGGTGTTTTTTCGACGGCATTTGTTTTGCCCAAATGATGTTTATTTGTTGGCAGGAGACGAAGTAGTAATCAGCAAAGCCGGGAAAAATACCTATGGATTAGATAGGTTCTTTTCCAGTCTAATAATTGACACTCCCCGGCGTGAACGCACGGGGATTCTTGGATCTAAGACATAACTTGCTCATGCAGGTTTTCACCAACATGAGTAGAGGTTTCATCTCCCCAAGCGTTGCTTGCGTCTAGCGCAAAGGTTCCGGTATGCC
>NZ_JAYGHG010000022.1:0-80027 GCF_034931085.1 Nodularia harveyana UHCC-0300
CACTGAGCGTAGTCGAGGTGAACGCTTCAGGAGATTCTACCTCTACTCGCACTGGAGAAATCCTGTATGAGCAAGTTGGGTCTATGAATGAAGAATCCTCTCGCCTTTAGGCTGAGGAGTGTCAAAATAAGAATAATATCCGAATTTTTTGACTAAATTACTCTATGTCAGTTTTAGCAGCGATCGCAGTCTTGGCTGTTCTAATCTTGGTACACGAGTTGGGACACTTTACCGCAGCTCGTTCTCAAGGTATTCTCGTTAACCGCTTTTCTTTAGGATTCGGCCCCGTTCTTTGGAAATACCAAGGGCCACAAACCGAATATGCCATCCGTCTCTTTCCCTTGGGCGGTTTTGTCGGCTTTCCCGACGATGACCCAGATAGCGATATTCCCCCCAATGACCCCAACTTGCTGCGTAACCGTCCAATTCTAGACCGGGCGATCGTCATCAGCGCCGGAGTAATCGCCAATTTAATCTTTGCCTACTTCCTCCTAGTCACTCAAGTCAGCCTCATCGGGATTGGACAAGCCAGCGCCCCAGGAGTTTTAATTCAACAGCTAGCACCAGAAGTCAGTTCTGTCGCCACTGAAGCTGGGATTAAACCAGGAGATGTCATCTTAGCAGCTGACCAAAGAGAATTTGGCACAGCAATCCAAGAAATTGAAGCTTTCCGGGACATCATTAAAAACAGTCCAGGTCAGGCTGTGGAACTAGAAATTGCCCGTGGAGAAGAAAGGCTGACAGTAAATGTAGTTCCCGAAGACAAGCCAGCCGGAGGTAGTATTGGTATCGGATTGGCTCCCAATGGTGAAGTTATCCGCCGTCCTGTGAAGAATATAGGACAAGCCTTCCAGATTGGATCTAACGAATTTCAGCGCCTGATCACCCTCACAGTGCAAGGGTTTGGGAAACTAATCACTAACTTTGGCGAAACTGCGAGTCAGGTAGCGGGACCCATTAAAATTGTCCAAATTGGTTCTAATATTGCCCAAAATGATACAGGTGGTCTGTTTTTCTTTGGCGCTTTAATCAGCATTAACTTGGCAATCATTAATATCTTGCCTTTACCAGCTTTAGACGGTGGACAACTGGCATTTTTACTGATTGAAGGTGTGCTGGGTAAGCCATTACCTAACCGGATTCAAGAAGGTGTGATGCAAACTGGTTTAGTCCTACTCTTGGGACTAGGAATTTTTCTGATTGTCAAAGAAACCACACAGTTAACTTCCCAATTGGATTGGGTACAAAAGTTATTCCAGTGATTGTCACCCACAAATCCCGATCTAAAAAGCAACGGGCGTTAGAAATTCTCGCCCGCTTGCAGCATCTTTACCCAGATGCAACTTGCTCTTTGAATTATTCAACCCCAGTCCAACTACTGGTCGCCACTATTCTTTCCGCCCAGTGTACTGATGAGCGAGTCAATAAAGTCACACCAGCTTTATTTGCCCGGTTTCCAGATGCAGCTAGTTTGGCTGCTGCTGACCTAGAAGAATTAGAAAATTTGGTACGTTCTACAGGTTTTTATCGGAATAAAGCCAAGAATATTCAAGGGGCTTGTCGGAAAATCGTCAGCGAGTTTGATTCTGTCGTTCCTAACCAAATGGAGCAATTATTACAGCTTCCAGGTGTGGCGCGAAAAACGGGTAATGTCGTTCTAGCTCATGCTTATGGTATTAATGCTGGGGTGACAGTAGATACTCACGTCAAGCGTTTGAGCCAACGCTTGGGTTTAACTAAGTTTTCTGACCCCGTTCGCATTGAGAAAGATTTAATCAAGTTGTTACCCCAACCAGATTGGGAAAACTGGTCAATTCGGTTGATTTATCACGGTCGTGCTGTGTGTAAAGCCCGTTCTCCGGTCTGTGAAGCTTGTGAACTCAGTGATTTATGCCCCACTGGTAACAAAACATCAGTTGCAGAGACAGGGAAATAAAATATCCCTATAATTGATCGGGACACGGTAAGATAGAAAATGCTGTCTTTAAATCTGTTAGAGAGTTTATGGCAAAAAAGAGTATGATTGAGCGCGAAAAGAAACGCGCTAAGTTGATAGAAAAGTATGCTGAAAAGCGAGAAGCGTTATTAGAAGAATTCAAAAACGCTGTATCTCCTTTGGATAAATTGGAAGTTCACCGGAAGATTCAACAGCTACCCCGGAACAGTGCGCCTACTCGTCACCGCAATCGTTGCTGGGTAACTGGTCGCCCCAGAGGTGTTTACAGTGACTTTGGCCTATCTCGGAACGTGCTACGGGAATGGGCGCATCAAGGTCTTTTACCTGGTGTGGTTAAGTCTAGCTGGTAATCGTTGGTCATTAGTTTGAACCAAGAACTAATGACCACAGCAAGGCTATTCTCCACAACAACGGTCTATACCTAGACTGTCTAAGAGTAGATCGCTGACGGCGTTGGCGATCGCAAACTCTCCATAAAAACTTTTGGAAAAATCAAATGCTTGCATCTCTGTGACAATGGCGATCACTAGAGATCCCAGGTCGTTTTCTCCTTCCATCCGTTGTCGGACAAAGATTTGCGCCGCACGTTGGGCAATTTTTTGGTTAACGATTTCTGGTAAAAATTCTGTGTCTAGCCACCGTAATAATCTGTCTTGCAACCATTCTCCTTCCAGATCCGGGTTGTTAGAGGGTGGTAAGGTAATTGGGGGAATTATTTCAGTCATTTTTTTTAAACGCAAAGGTACGCTGAGGGAAACGCAAAGGTACGCTGAGGGTGTTTTTCTGGGTTTGCTTAATTATGCAATATGATATCGCTGCTATTATTCGGGGTTATGCTCAAGGTTATTTTCTCATGGCTGATGACAATACAGGCCTGGGATGGTACGGAAGTCGAGATCGCACTTTGATTCCTTTGGATGAGCGATTTCACTACCCTAAGTCTTTACAGCGTGTTCTCAATCAAGAGCGTTTTACTGTGGCGATTAACCGCGATTTTCAGGGTGTGGTCGCTGGATGTGCTAACCGCGAAGTTACTTGGATTTCACGAGAGTTACAAGAGATTTACTGGTTACTTTACCAGAATGGTTACGCTTATAGTTTTGAAACTTGGCAGGGTGAGGAATTGGCTGGGGGGATTTTAGGGCTGGTAATTGGCGGTGCTTTTATCGGTGAGTCGATGTTTTACCGCATCCCGGAAGGTTCTAAGGTGGCGATGGTTAAGTTGGTGGAAAGGTTACGTCAAAAGCAATTTGTGTTGTTTGATGCTCAAATGATGAATCCCCATTTAGAAAGATTTGGCGCTTATGGTATTAGGGATGAGGAGTATCAGGCTTTACTGAAGGAAGCGTTGCAACGACGTTGTGATTTAGTACAGGATTAAAACATTAACAACTACTCAATATTGAGCGATCGCCCAGCGCCTCAGTTAGCTGATGGGGAAAAAACTTTTTGGTTGACGACATGATAGATTGCACTCTGCTAGAATGCAGAGCTGCGGCATTTGCTCTGGGTCTTGGTGCTACTGCCCTTCAAACCTTTATCCGTCCGCCTAAGACTGACACCGCCACAGGCGACAGGCCGATGTTAATTATGGAATCCTATGTCTTTTTCTACTCTCGGCTTGTCCCATGAAATTATCCGCGCTGTCACTGAGCAAGGATATACAGAACCTACGCCAATTCAAATGCAGGCCATTCCTGCGGTGTTATCGGGTAGCGATTTGCTCGCTGGGGCGCAAACTGGTACTGGCAAAACCGCAGGCTTTACTCTACCTATGCTGCATCGATTGTCGTCTGACAAAAATCTCAAAGGCACATCTCATGGATACTCACCAATCCGAGCGCTAATTCTCACCCCAACTCGTGAACTCGCCGCACAGGTGGAATCAAGCGTGCGTGATTATGGTAAGTACCTGAAGCTGAACTCGATGGTGATGTTCGGCGGAGTCAGCATTAATCCACAAAAACGGCGTTTAAAGGAAGGGCGCGTGGATATTCTGGTTTCCACCCCAGGGCGACTGCTAGACCATGTGCAGCAGGGTACGGTAAACCTGTCCCATATTGAAATTTTGGTGCTGGATGAAGCAGATCGAATGCTGGACATGGGCTTTATTCGTGATATTCGTCGCATTCTCTCCCTCCTGCCCAAACAACGCCAAAATTTGTTATTCTTCGCCACTTTCTCCGAAAAAATTAAAGCCCTCGCCGCCGGGCTGCTGAATCGCCCGAAGATGATTGAAGTGGCACGCCGCAACGTTACTGCTGACACGGTGACACAGAAAGTCTATAAAGTAGACCGTGACAAAAAGCGCCAATTACTTGCCCACCTGATTCGCCAAAATAATTGGTATCAAGTCCTAGTTTTCACCCGCACGAAATATGGTGCTGACCGTCTGGTGAAGCAGTTGGGCGAGGAGCGTATTCAAGCATTAGCTATCCACGGTAATAAGAGCCAGTCCGCACGTACCCACACTTTGGCGAAGTTCAAAAACAATAGTTTACAGGTATTGGTGGCGACCGATATTGCAGCGCGAGGTCTTGACATCAGCGAACTGCCCCATGTGGTCAATTTCGATCTGCCCAATGTAGCAGAAGATTATGTGCATCGCATTGGTCGTACTGGTCGCGCTGGCGCGTCAGGTCAAGCTATCTCCCTTGTGTCCGCCGATGAATACCATCTGTTGGCAGATATCGAAAAACTGATTGCACAACGCTTGCCTTTTGAAATTATTGCTGGCTTTGGAGGCAATTCCTATACGCAGCCGAAAGCAATTCCCAATCAGCGCCAGCACAAACCTAAAACTGGTAAACAATTGCCACAAACATCAGCGAAAAAATCAACACCGCGAACCGTGACAGGTGGTAAAAAGTCCGATGCTCGTCCCGGAGGATCACGCCGTAGAACTAAAGGCTCAAGCTGATTTCGCTAACTTCTCTGTCACTAATGTCAGACTCACCCATTCGCCTTTATCGTTATATAGCAGGGAACAGGGAACAGGGAACAGGGAACAGGGAACAGGCTGGAAACTCGCTAATTGTAAGGGTTTCATTATCTGTTTCTGTCCTAACCTCCTTGGCGGTTGTTGTAGCTGCGAACCATGGGTTGACGCAGATTAGGCTGAATTAACCAACCAACTTCTAAAAAGCAGGGTTGACGCAACTGTACCTGTAAAGGAGATGTGACATAAGCACCATCAGGGAGGAGTAATACTTGTACCTGTTTTTGCGGATTTTGGTCAAAGTTAATTACAGAACCTTTGGCGTTGCTGATTGAGAATATGAATTTGTTTCACGCATCAGCGAAGCGTTCGCGTAGCGTGCCGGAGGCTCTAGCACGAAGTGCGTTAGGCGCAAAGGCGCAAAGGTAGGAAGAACAAGAATGGTAATTTTGGCATTTCATACTTTGATTCAGCAACGCCGAACCTTTAATAGTTCCAGTTTAAGTAATTGTGCGCTCTCTAAAACTCAAACCCCCCTCGTTGGCCTAAGCTAACCGACAGGATTCCACAAAGGCTGATGCACAATGCGAATGCTATACCATTTGCCATGTCATTTCCTGTCCCCCCCCCAAAGGTACAAGCCCAGATTCTATAAATGGAACTTCATCAGGAACGCGCCAAGTCGTTTTGGACAAGGTAATTCGCTCGGTATTACGCGGTAGTTGATAAAAGTCTGGTCCATAGAAACTAGCGAACGCCTCGAGTTTATCCAGGGCTTTCACGCTTTCAAATGCTTCGGCATACAACTCAAGGGCGTGCAGAGCCGAGAAGCATCCCGCGCAGCCACAGGAACTTTCTTTGCTGGTGCGGGTATGGGGAGCGCTATCGGTACCTAGAAAAAACTTCGGATTCCCCGATGTTGCTGCTTGCAATAAAGCCTGGCGATGCTCCTCCCGTTTCAAAATTGGCAGACAATAAAAATGGGGGCGAAGGCCGCCTTTGAACAGCGCATTACGGTTAAACAACAAATGTTGTGGCGTAATTGTGGCCGCGATGGTGTTGGCAGACAGGACATACTGCACCGCATCGGAGGTGGTGATATGCTCAAGCACCACCCGCAGGTTGGGAAATCGCTGCTTGAGGGGGATTAAATGTCGCTCGATAAACACCTTCTCCCGATCAAACGTATCAACATCGTTATCGGTGACTTCCCCGTGCAGTAATAACGGTATGTCCACCTGTTGCATGGCTTCAAAGACGCGATCGCACTTCCGAATATCGGTAACACCGGAGTCTGAGTTAGTCGTTGCACCGGCTGGGTAGTACTTCACCGCTTTGATAAACTGGGATTCCTTCGCCCGGAGAATGTCGTCGGGGCTGGTGTTGTCGGTGAGGTAGAGCGTCATCAATGGCTCAAACTGTTTCCCCTCTGGAATGGCGGCGAGGATGCGATCGCGGTAGGCTGCTGCATCTGCCACCGAGCGGATAGGGGGCTTCAAGTTTGGCATGATGATCGCGCGGGCAAACTGACGCACCGTGTAGGGCAGAACCGCTTTCAGTGCTGCACCGTCGCGGAGATGCAGATGCCAATCGTCAGGTCGGGTGATGGTAAGCTTTTGCATCCTTTGATTATAGAACCCATTTGAAATAACGCTAGACGAGTTAGAGAAGCGATAAGTTAAACCTTTTCTTCCGTCACTAATGTTAAACTCACCCATTCGCCTTTGTCGTTATAGCTGCGAACCATGCGTTGACGCAGATTAGGCTGAATTAACCAACCAACTTCTAAAAAGCAGGGTTGACGAAACTGCACTTGTAACGGAGATGTGACAGAAGCACCATCAGGGAGGAGTAATACTTGTACCTGTTTTTGCGGATTTTGATCAAAGTTAATTACAGAACCTTGAATGGTTCCAGTTGAAGTAATTGTGCGTTCTCTAAAACTCAAACTTTGAACTAATTTGCCAGTATCATCTAATTGTAAATTTAGTTTGGTAGAGTAATTATCTGGGGAACGCAAATCGGGATATATGGTAACAGCTTCACCTTGCCATTCTCCCAACAAATCATCTATTTTTAACGCTGGGCGTTCTAATACTTCAGTCCCGGCTAAATATTCCCGAATCAGAGTGATTTTATCTAACTGACCAGTTTTATCAAATATCTGCACTAGGCGTAAGCGGCGATTTTCATGAATTAATCCAAGTTCCGCCCCAAATTCTGTAAATGGTGCTAGCTGTATGGAACCTTGGGAAAAAGCGCCATTGGCAAAAAACAGCGTACTCTTAGCTAGAGAACTGTATTCTAATACTAAATCTTCTTGTCCTTGGCGGTGAACAATCTGGTGGATGGTTTGGTTATTGTTTAATCCTTTCAAAGAAACCACACTTTTGATATCTTCTAAAAGTTGGCCTTGGGGTGAGAATCGAGTAAATGAACCTTGCCATTGTCCGAGATTTTGCAGTAAAGATTCCCACTGAGTCGCCATAACTAATTCCTGAATTTCTAATTTTAGTTTTTAGCAAACCGTCGCACAGCAAACAAGCTACCCATTAATCCTACCACTGCGCCAAAACTTAAAAGAATTAAAGGTAATAGTACAATTTGTGTGGATGTCAGTTGTAAACCATTGGTGATTAATTTAATAAAATCTGGTTGATTAGCTAAAGACCTACTGATAAACTCTTCGATGATGGAAATAAAACTCCAGGCGATCGCACCACCGACTAAACCAAAGGTAATTCCTTGTAAGATAAATGGGAAATAAATCCAAGCAGATGTTGCACCTACCAATTGCATAATTTCAATTTCTCGTCGCCGCGCCATGACAATTAAGCCAATGGTAATAGTAGTGACGGCGATCGCAGTTAAAGTTAAAATTATAGTAATCGTCAAAGTCATCCAGTTTAAACCTTGGTGTAACTGGGCAATACGTTTAACTGCTTCATCTATATACTGCACAGATTCCACACCCTTTAACTTCGCTAATTCCGTAGCTAAATCGGGTACAACCTCAGAATTACGAGCTTTCACCTTAATCTCATCAACTAAAGGATTCTCCCCTAACTGTTGAGTCGCACCGTCAATACTGGAAATATCTAATTCCTCGACTAAGTTAGTCCAAGCTTCTTCTTTAGTAATAGTTTCCATTGCGACTACATCCCGCATTTTGATTACATCCGGTGCAATATTATTAGCAGGTGTATCTGGCTGGAGATAAACTGAAATTTCTAATTGGTTCCCAAATTGATTGAGAAATTTTTCTACTTGCCAAGAAGTTTGTAAACTCAAGCCAAATAAAAATAGTAACACCGTGACAGTGCTAATAGCAGCCCAATTCATCCAACCCCCCCGCAGCAAACCCAGGAAAGTTTCTTTGAGTAAATAGTCCCATTTTGTCAGAAATTTAAACACACACCACCCCAAAATCTAAACTGCGTTGATAATCTTTATTTCAGGCGTTGCTAAATCAAAGTATAAAATGCCCAAATTACCTTTCTTTTTCTTCGTACCTTTGCGCCTTTGCGCCTAACGCACTTCGTGCTAGAGCCTCCGGCACGCTATGCGAACGCTTCGCTGATGCGTGAGACAGATTCATATTTGAAATCAGCAACGCCTTATTTCAGGTCAATTTTTGCATCTCCACAAGGGTCTATGGGAGATTGATAGAATTGAGATAGTCGGAATTTTCACCACTTAGTCATTGATCATCATGCCTTCTGAAATTGCTGTCGAGAAAAAAAAGTTAAAAAATCCGCCCTTGAAACTTCACTATCTAGGCGATCGCGTACTGCGTCAAGATGCGAAGCGGATTAATAAAGTAGACGATGAAATGCGTCAACTGATACGGGAAATGCTGCAAACGATGTACAGTAGTGATGGCATTGGTTTGGCTGCGCCGCAAGTGGGAATTCATAAACAACTAATTGTTATTGACTGCGAACCAGATAACCCAGACAGTCCCCCCTTAGTATTGATTAACCCCACGATTAAACAAGTGAGTAGGGAAGTCTGCGTTGCCCAAGAAGGGTGTTTGAGTATTCCTAACGTCTATTTAGACGTAAAGCGCCCCGAAACCGTGGAAATTGCCTATAAAGATGAAAACGGTCGTCCCCAAACCCTGAAAGCTACCGACTTACTCGCACGCTGCATTCAACACGAAATGGATCACCTCAAAGGCGTGGTATTTGTAGATCGTGTAGAAAATTCCTTGGCATTATCCGAAGAGTTATCTAAAAATGGCTTCTCGTATCAAGCCGTGAAACCAGTAGCATAGGGGACTAATAGTGTATTTAACTCCAAAAAGCGGTTTATTTCTCGGTGGTTCTTGCATAACAGCGATCGCCGCCGTCGGTTCAGTGTTTGAACTGAGTTCCGGACAACCAGATTTAGGGACTCAGGTAACTGCGATTATCCTGGGATTGAGTATTCCCCTCACCGGATTATTTTTCTTTGCCGCAGTCAAGGACGCACGGGCTAACATTAAATAAGCATCAGGTATATAAAAAGGTAGAGGGATGGAGGAAAAGGCAAAATTCATCCTTCCACCTTTTATTTTTTCCCTAGACACGCCTGATTTTCACCAAAAAACTGGGTCTAAAGCCTTCTACGGCGACTCTAAAATAAAAGAATGCTGTCAGAAACAACTCAACTATTCCGCCTATCTCAAGGACATCTCAACTTACTTACAGTTTGTCCGCGTAAATTTCAATACACTTACTTAGAACAACTGAAAACACCTTCAAATCCCATACACGCAGAACATCAAACTTTGGGTAGTCGTTTTCACCTGCTAATGCAACAGCGAGAAATGGGTTTACCAATAGCAAGTTTTCTGCAAGCCGATACTCAGCTAGAAAGTTGGATGTCAGGTTTTACTAATGCCGCACCAGAAATTTTAACACCAACTAATCACCAAAGTTTCCGGGAAAGCGAACATTACCGGACATTGCAAGTTGACAACTATTTGCTAACCGTGATTTATGATTTATTCATAGCAGATAGCCAGGAAGCCCAAATTATCGACTGGAAAACCTATCCTCAACCACCGAATAAACGGACTTTACAACAGAATTGGCAAACACGACTGTATTTATATGTTTTGGCAGAAACCAGCGCCTATTTACCCGAAAATATCGCTATGACTTACTGGTTTGTCCAGTCAGAAGGCGAACCACAAAATCTTAAATTTAATTACAGTTCTACCCAACATCAGCAAACAGCTAAGGAACTGAATTATCTGTTAAATCAATTAACCAAGTGGTTAGAAAGTTACCAGAAAAACGAGTTATTTCCCCAAGTACCGCCTCGGAGTAAAACCTGTAATTATTGTGATTTTGCCACAGCGTGCGATCGCCAACTAGCCAAGAACACATCTCAAAAGTATAATTTACCAAATCTTGCCAATATTCAAGAAGTATCTCTATGAGTGCTGAAGAAATTATATGAAAACCATTGACAAGACCGATATAAATAATTAATAAAACCCAAAATAATCTATCCAAATAGAAATAAGTATTCTCCTTCCTTCCTTCCTTCCTTCCTTCCTTCTTTCTTCGTGTCCTTCTCCCAAAGGGAGAGGCTAGCGCCAACGTGTCCTTCGTGGTTAGTTCCTCCTTAAATTTAAATGCAGTGGATTATATCAACAACAGAAAAACCACCAGACTGGTTTATCCAAATCGTCAAACAGCATACACCAGCATCAAGCGGATTATATGCAGCCCAATTATTATGGCAAAGAGGAATTAAAGACGAACAAAAACTCATAGCCTTTACTAACTATAAAACCTATCAACCAGCCAGCCCCTTCGAGTTTGGTCAAGAAATGCAGCTAGCCATGAATAGACTGCAACAAGCAAGAAATGACAATGAGAAAATTGCCATTTGGGGAGACTTTGACGCTGATGGAATTACCGCCACTGCTGTTTTATGGGATGGTTTAGGAGAGTTTTTTAGTCAAAATACCCAGTTAATTTACTACATTCCCAATCGCCTCAAAGAATCACACGGGCTGAATTATCCAGGGATTGATAGTTTAAAAAAACAAGGTTGTAAATTAATCATAACCTGCGACACAGGCAGCACCAATATTAGTGAAATTACTTATGCTAAACAGTTAGGTATAGATGTAATAGTTACAGACCACCACACCTTACCTGAACAACGCCCACCAGTTTCTGCCATTATCAACCCCCGCTATTTACCCAGTGAACATCAGTTATTTCATCTTTCTGGGGTAGCGGTAGCTTTTAAATTAGTGGAAGCCCTTTATCAAACTTTACCTGATGTTCCCCAAGAGCCATTAGGGAATTTATTAGATTTAGTCGCAGTGGGGTTAATTGCTGATTTAGTGCAGTTAAGTGGTGATTGTCGGTATTTAGCCCAATTAGGGATTCAACGACTACACACCGAATCAAAGCAACCAGCCACAGTACAACGACGGCCAGGAATAGGGCGATTATTAGAATTATGCCAGAGAACTGGCGATCGCCCCACAGATATTTCCTTCGGTTTGGGACCACGCATTAACGCCGTCAGTCGCATTCAAGGAGATGCTAGTTTTTGCGTAGATTTACTAACTAGCCGAGATATTAAACATTGTCATCAACTAGCCGAAATTACAGAACTCGCCAACACCCGGCGCAAGTCCTTACAAAAAGATGTCCAAGCACAAGTAACAGCAAAACTTTCCCAGCTAGACTTATCAACCACCAGTGTAATTGTCTTACAAGATAGCCAATGGCCGCCAGGCGTTTTGGGTTTAGTCGCCGGACAAGTAGCCCAAGAAACCGGCCGTCCCACAATTTTACTGAGTACAGAAGCCAGAGGGGAAGATTCCGCCCTAGCCCGTGGTTCCGCCCGTTCAGTTAATAGTGTGGATTTATACCAATTGGTAAAAAAGCAGGAACATCTCTTACATAGCTTTGGCGGTCATCCCTTTGCCGCCGGGTTAAGTTTATTACCAGAGAATATCCCTTTATTCACGGAGGCGATTAATCAGCAGTTGCGGCAATCTTTAGGAGAAAATACCCTTACACCCACTGTCCAAGCAGATGTTATAGTAACTGTCGCAGATTTAGGGAAGGAGTTATTTGGGGAACTGAAACTGCTGGAACCTTGTGGAATGGGAAACCCTGTTCCCAAATTACTGATACAAAATTGCACCTTTGAAAATGCTTGGCATCGCAATCAGCAGGATTGGCGAGGAAAAAAGGTACAGTACATTAAAACTGACTTTCAGATTCGGGATGAGTCTACTCAAAGTTCCTTTCCTGGCGTGTGGTGGGGACACTACAAAGATGAATTACCCCCAGGTAAGTGTGATTGCATTGCCGAACTAGACTACAACACTTATAAAAACCGCTATGAAATCCGCTTAATTGCTGTCCGAACTGCGGCTAATTCAGCAGAGAATGGGACAGGAAAAATTGGTAGTGGTTTTACGGAGATAATATTAGATTGGCGTAATCAAGATTACTCAAAAAGCAACAATCAGGATTCAGCACTGGTGATTTATGATTGTCCTACCCATTGGGATGATTTACGCCTATGGTTGCAGCGATGTCTCAATCATAACCAAAAATTAGCGATCGCCTGGGGTCAACCCGATCATCAACCACCCCAGGAAGTTTGGATAACTTTGGTGGGGATTGCAAAATATCTCAGTCGCACACAGCAATCAGTTACCCGCTTGCAACTGTTAGAAAAACTCGGTATCCGTGACCAGACTTTATTTTGGGGAATTGCAGCTTTAAAAAGTTTAGGGTTCACAGTCACCATAAAAGACCGTGATTTCCAAATTAATTGGCATCCTAGCACTGACTCAGAAGAGATGGCTAATCCAGAAATAGAGCAATTTTTAGCCGCCGTTAGGGAAGAACAATTTCAGCAAAATTATTTTGTCCAAGTTCCTTTAGCGACAATTATAGCCATTTTAGCGATCGCATTGTAGAAGCAGAAGTAACCCAATTTCTGTCACTAAACCTATCCAGTAAAATAGGGTAGTTCCATATACGGGAAAATACGGTGTGCGCTCCAATTAAAATATATTTATACTTAAACTTGTTTGCATAATCAATAGTAAAAACTAGTCTGAATGCAACCGTAAATCACATTCACCTACCTATAAGGTGTAAAAATTATAAAAATGTTAAATACCTCCTTATTCTCTAAAAGCAACACAGTAGTATTTATTGATTCCTCTGTTCCCAATTACAAAACTCTACAGGAAGGAATTCTTAAAGGAGTAAAAACATTTATTATTTCCCCAGATCGAGACGGTATTGAAGAAATTAAGGGAGTCTTACAACAAAATCCCCAAATTACCACCTTACATCTGGTTTCTCACGGTTCTCCAGAGTCTTTGTATTTAGGTAATACGGAACTGAGTTTGGATAATTTAGAGAATTATCAATCACTAACCAAAACTTGGAACGTTGAGTCGATTCTTCTGCATAACAGCAATAATACCGAATCTAGCACAGGCGATCGCATATCCTATGTGGGTCTAATCGGCAACCCCACCAGCACTAATAAAATTAATCTATCAGATACGTTTATAACAACTGGCACACCAGAAGCGAAAAGTGCTGTATTCCCAGAATTGAATCAGACAGATATATCTAATTCTAAATTGGTCTTAGGGAATAACGTAACTGAAGCAGAAATCACATCTGTACAGCCAAATACTAATCAAGCCGTAGACCCTGTTATCCCTACAACACATCCACGTATTTTAGGGTGTAGTTGCTTATCTTGTGCGCGTCCTTTAATTGAGCTAAATCGCACCAATAATCAACCCCAAGAGTTAACAGCACCTGTATTAGCAGCTTTAAATTTATCCCAAACTTTTTTCCTCAACAGCCTAGCAGGAGCCAACCACACAATTTATTTAGATTTCAACGGGCATACCACCTCTGGTACTGGCTGGAATCAAGGTCGTAGGACTAATATTGTTACCCCTGCCTTCAGCCTAGACAACGATACATCCTTTAGCTCGACTGAACTGGAAAGAATCCAGTATATTTGGCAGCGTGTCGCCGAAGATTTTAGCCCCTTTAATGTGAATGTCACAACCCAAGCACCAACAGATATTAACGATCTGATTAGGAGTGGTGCGAACGATACTCGCTGGGGTGTGCGTGCTGTTATCGGTGGTAGCGGCTTGGACTGGTATGGTCAGAGATTAGCAGGAATCGCCTTCTTTGATTCTTTCAATGACGATATTGATACTCCCACTTTTATTTTCAGTGAGGATATGGCTGGTGCGGAGAAACCTATAGCTGAGACTATCTCCCATGAAGTAGGTCACACTATAGGACTAAGCCATGATGGACGACGTATACCATCAGAGGAATACTACCTGGGAGGTGGTAGCGGTGAGACTGGCTGGGCTCCAATTATGGGATTCTCAGACTTCCAGAACGTAACCCAGTGGAGCAAAGGCGAGTACACTTCCGCTAGTAACACTGAAGATGATTTGCAAATTATTACGACCCAAAATGGGTTCGGCTACCGAACAGATGATACTGGTGATACAATTGCTACAGCCAAGGCATTAAATGTTTCTGGTACAACATTGAGTGGTAGTGGTATCATCGAACGTAATACAGACATTGATTACTATAGTTTTTTCACCGGTGCTGGTGCAATTAGCTTAACCGTAAATCCCTTCACTCGCGGTCCAAACCTAGACATTCAAGCGAGGCTATTCGATTCTGTTGGTACATTCATTGTATCCTCCAATCCCACAGAGTCCCTATTTGCAACTATCGACATAAGTGTGGCAGCTGGAACCTATTACCTCGAAATTGATGGTGTAGGTAAAGGAGATCCTCTGGGTACTGGCTATACAGATTACGGTAGCTTGGGGCAGTACACTATCAATGGTAATATTGCTGCCGCTAATATTGATCCGACAATTACCCTAGCAGTATCTCCAAGTAGCGTCACCGAAGATGGAACAGCCAACCTAGTTTATACCTTCACTCGCACAGAAAACACTAGTAATGCTTTAACTGTCAATTACAACGTTGCGGGTACAGCCACCTTCAATAACGATTACAGCCAAATTGGTGCAGCCAGTTTCACAGATACGACTGGAACTATTACCTTTGCTGCTAATTCTGCCACCGCAACTCTTACCATTGACCCCACAGCAGATACCATCGTTGAAGGTGATGAAACTGTTGCTTTAAGCTTAACTTCTGGTACAGGTTACATAGTTGGCACTGCAACCCCAATTACTGGAACCATAACCAATGATGATGTTCTCAACCAATCCCCTGTAGTCACTACAACCGGTGCGCCTTTATCCTACATTGAAAATGCCACCATAGCCATTGACCCAGCACTAGCAGTCAGTGATGTCGATTCAGCAAACCTAGCTAGCGCCACCGTCAGCATTACTTCTGGCTTCGTCGCTGGTGAAGATATCCTCAGTTTCACCACCCAAAACGGCATTACAGGCAGTTACAACAGCAACACAGGGGTTTTAAGCTTAACTGGTGCGGCGACAGTGGCGAATTACCAAACCGCTTTACGTGCCATTACTTATACAAATAGTAGCGACAGCCCAAATACCACACCACGCACCATCAGCTTCCAAGTTAATGACGGTAGTTTAGACAGTACCACCGTTAACCGTAATATCAACGTGACTGCGGTGAACGATGCGCCTGAACTCACCACCACTGGTTCGCCTTTATCCTATACAGAAAATGCCACCATAGCCATTGACCCAGCACTAGCCGTCAGTGATGTCGATTCAGCAAACCTAGCTAGCGCCACCGTCAGCATTACTTCTGGCTTCGTCGTCGGTGAAGATATCCTCAGTTTCACCACCCAAAACGGCATTACAGGCAGTTACAACAACAACACAGGAGTTTTAAGCTTAACTGGTGAGGCGACAGTGGCGAATTACCAAACCGCTTTACGTGCCATTACTTATACCAATAGTAGTGACAGCCCAAATACCACACCACGCACTATCAGTTTTCAAGTTAATGACGGTGATTTAAACAGTATTGCGGGTACTCGCAACGTCATAATTAGCACTGTTAATGGTGCGCCTGAAGTTACCATCACCGGTTCGCCTTTATCCTACATTGAAAATGCGACTACAGCCATTGATCCAGCTATAACCGTCAGTGATGTAGATTCAGCAAACCTAGCTAGCGCCACCGTCAGCATTACTTCTGGCTTCGTCGCCGGTGAAGATATCCTCAGTTTCACCACCCAAAACGGCATTACAGGCAGTTACAACAGCAACACAGGGGTTTTAAGCTTAACTGGTGCGGCGACAGTAGCGAATTACCAAACAGCTTTACGTGCCATTACTTATACCAATAGTAGCGACAGCCCAAATACCACACCACGCACTATCAGTTTCCAAGTTAATGACGGTAGTTTAGACAGTACCACTGTTAACCGTAATATCAACATAACTGCGGTGAACGATGCTCCCACAGACATCAACCTGAGTAATAGCGCCGTTAGCGAAAATGAAGCTATTGGTACAATAGTCGGTAATTTTAGCACCATAGATCCCGATACTGGTGACACCTTTACCTATAGTCTAGTCACAGGAACAGGTGGAACCGATAACGCATCCTTTACCATCAGTGGTAATCAACTGCAAACAAACGCCATTTTTAACTCTGCAACCAAAAATACTTACAGTGTTCTAGTTCGCACCACTGACCAAGGTAACTTATCCTATGATCGACAATTCTCGATTAATATCAATCCCAACAACCAAGATAACGTCGTCACAGGGACAGGAAACAACGAAAACTTTATCACCACAGCCCAAAAAGATATCATAGACGCTCAAGGTGGAAACGACACCATCACTAGCACCTTTGCCAACTTACAACAAAACGATACTTTGAACGGTGGTGCAGGAATTGATACTTTGCTTATTACCGGAGGGGTTGCCAAATTACCACAAAACGATCCTTTGAACCGTAGTACAGACGCTGAGGCTCTGATTATTCCCGGATCAACTAGCATCTTTGGCAATTTCTCCACAAACTTCTTTGGTGGTACAGGGTTTAATCCTGTGGTTACTCCGGGAGAAACTAATGACGATGCCATTACGATTAATACAAATAACGCTAATCAATTGAATATTCCTGGTACAACTATTACCGGATTTGAACGATTTGATTTCAGTGGTTTCACTGATAACATCACATTTATCGGCAATAACAGTGATGATTGGATTAAAGCAGGTGCAGGAAAAGATAATTTAATAGGTGGTAGTGGAGATGATTACCTAGATGGAGGAACAGATGCAGATACCATGCGTGGTGGTAGAGGTAATGATTTCTACTACGTTGATAATGTAGGAGATACCATCACAGAGAATGCTTTTCAGGGAACTGATACAGTTTTCAGCACTATCAGTTACACATTAGGAAATAACCTAGAAAACCTGACTTTAGAAGGAACATCTGCCATCAATGGTACTGGTAATTCTGCAAGAAATACTCTCATCGGTAACAGTGGTAATAATGTTCTCAATGGTCAGGCTGGTGCAGATACCATGATTGGTCGTGCTGGTGATGATTCCTACTATGTTGATAATACCGGAGATACCATCATAGAAAATGTTAATGAGGGAACTGATACAGTTTTCAGCACTCGTAGTTACACATTAGGAAATAACCTAGAAAACCTGACTTTAGAAGGAACATCTAGTATCAATGGTACTGGTAACGACCTTAACAATACCCTCACTGGTAACAGTGGTAATAATATCCTGAGAGGTGGAGCAGGTGCAGATACCATAACTGGTGGTAGAGGTAATGATCAAATCTATTTAGGTTTAAATGATGGTGCGGTAGATATTGTCAATTATGCTTTGAATGATGGTGCGGATCAGGTTTATGAGTTTGTGCGTGGTATCGGTGGTGATCAAATCCAATTTACAGGCATTACGAATATTGATGTGGTGACATCAGCTAATAACACTTTACTGCGTTTAGGCGATGGTACTGCTGGTAATGCTGGTTTTGGAAATGGTCAATTATTAGTGACATTATCTGGCACATCTGGATTTATTGCAGATGATGTGAATGTGAATCTGTTTGGTGCAAATTTCTTATTTAACTGAGTTCAAGGAATCTTTTTTGTGGAGGAAACCCAGGGTAAACGCCAAGTTTTTGATTCTTAACCTCGATTGTGAGCAACAGTAATTGAAATGCCTTTGCCCTGTCCTCCCTATTCCTTATTCCCTACACCCCCTTGACGTTCACATTTAAAACCTCGGCTTTCCCAAGTAAGCATATCTACCTCCGCAAGTTTTATGACATTTGAGCAATGGGGGTGTAAAATCTGACTAAATACGCCCCAAAATAAGCTGCGGGTAATATCTAGCCCAGTTTTCCAACCAGATTCATAATTACCTGGAATACCTTGCTCTGGGACGATATCTGTTTCTACCCAAATACCATGAGCGCCCAAAAGAATCTGTGCCATCCATTTTGCTCTGGGTAGGTGACTCTCCGAAGTAATCAGTTTCACCTTATGTACTCTCCATTCCCGCAAAATAGGAATCCCATAGTAAAAATTCTCAAAAGTAGAATTGGCACAATTTTCTAACCAAACATTGTCTAACTTTGCGGCTTCCCTTTGAAAAATCAGCCATATACAAGGCGGTGGGGAACCAGTAGAAATTAAAACTGGAACTTGTGGATATTTTTCTGTAGCCTGGGCGACATAAATTTCTCGGCGAATACTACCACCCAAGACAAAAAAAGCATCTACCGGCTGAGACGATGCCCAAACTAGAGTTAGAGTAGTAAAAATTAGCCAACCACCCAAAATCAAGCATACACCAGCAGCAATTTTTTGTAGCAATTGCCACTTTTTACCGAATTTCCTCAAGGGAGAAATTGACGCAGGTTTTGTAAATTTATGTCTCATGAGACATCTCATTAAAACTTGGTTAAATAATTTCTAGAAGACCGACAAATAAGTTAGCCAAGTGCTATCTTATAAGGATAATAGAGGGTGCAAAGTAGACATACATATAAATGTCACAGTAAAGTTATAGTAACGTGACTGGAAATTTATGGTGTCATATTATAATAATAAAAGAAGGTAAAAATTTTAGAGAATTATCAGGAAAAATTGATCAAGCATAACATCTAAAAAATTTCCCAAAAGCCTGATTGTTAAACTGTCAATAACACAAATATATTCAACTGATATATATGAACCAATCTGCGAAACGTTACTCGCCGCTCCAATTATTCTTGATAGGTGGAGCTATTGCCACAACCGCTACAGCCTCGGTATTTGGCTCTGCATGGACTCGCTGTGTTCTTGCTGCTTTAGAAGATAGTCCGAAAGCATTAGTTGACCAAGTATGGCAATTGGTAAATCGTGAATATGTTGATGGCAGTTTTAATCAACAAGATTGGATAGCCACTAGGCAGACCCTGTTAAGTAAAGAATATTCTTCTAATGAACAAGCTTATCTAGCAATTCGGGAAGCTTTACAAAAACTGGGTGATCCTTACACGCGGTTTATGGACCCCCAACAATATAAAGCTCTTACCAGCCAAACATCTGGGGAAGTCTCCGGTATTGGTATTCGCATGGAATTAAATGAGCAAACTCAGCGTCTGACAATTTTAGAAGCTATCGAAAATTCTCCGGCGTTAAAAGCAGGGGCGAGAGCAGGTGATCAAATTTTGGCAATTAATGGTAAATCCACTGAGCAAATGGCGGTGGAAGAGGCTTCTAAGTTAATTCGCGGTCAGGTTGGGACTTCCATTAAGCTGCAATTAAAAAGACCGGGGCAAAGTGCTTTTGATGTGCAACTGACACGGGCAGTAATTGAAGTTCCAACAGTACGTTATACCCTGAAACAAGAAGGAAACCGTCGCGTTGGTTATATCCGCTTGCGGGAGTTTAGTGGCCATGCATCTGATCAGATGCGTCGAGCTATTCGAGATTTAAACGGTCAAAAGGCTGATGCTTTTGTCTTAGATTTGCGCGGAAATGGTGGTGGGCTGTTAAATTCCAGTATTGAAATTGCCCGGATGTGGTTGGATAATGGTGGGATTGTCCGCACAGTTGATCGTGCGGGAGGTAGTGAGGTCAGTGAAGCTAATCGCACAGCTCTGACTCAACAACCTTTGGCTGTACTTGTAGATGGTAATTCTGCTAGTGCTAGTGAAATTCTGACTGGGGCGCTGAAGGATAATAACCGGGCTGTAGTCATTGGTAGTAAAACCTTTGGTAAAGCATTGGTACAATCTGTTCATCCACTGGCGGATGGTTCAGGTTTGGCAGTTACTATTGCCCACTACTACACCCCAAAAGGCACAGACATTAATAAAAAAGGAATTACACCAGATATTAAGTTAGACTTGACGGCAGCACAAGAACGTCAGCTGGCGAGTAATCCCAATTTATTTGGTACGCAACAAGATCCACAGTATGCGAGGGCGATCGCCGCATTAGCTAGTAACACATTTGCTCAACCTCCAGCCAGCCAAACTAACCAACCTCTGAGTTCTGGGGCTGTAAATTTAAGATTCTAGATAGGAAGATTTGGAAGTGGGAATACTATTGAGTAGTTCTATTCCATAAATTTCATCTTTTATGATTCAGCCAATTGATGCAACCACTGCCAAAAGTTTCTTGCCAATGGTATCAGTGGTTGTTCCTATTTATAACGGGGAGATAGATGTACCAGACTTAATCAATTGTCTGCGATCTCAAACTTACCCTCAAGACCGGGTGGAGTATTTACTAGTGGATAATAATAGCAGCGATCGCACTCTGACTCTGCTGCAAGAATCTGCGGAAAATTACCCGATAATTCATGTTTTAAGCGAAAATCATATTCAAAGCTCTTATGCAGCCCGCAATACCGGTATCCGCGCTGCTATAGGGGAAATAGTGGCTTTTACAGATGCTGATTGTCATCCCCAACCGCAATGGCTGCACTCGTTAATTCAGCCTTTTAGCGATCCAGATGTGATGATTGTGGCTGGTGAAATTGCGGCGCTGATGGGTAAAACTATCCTAGAACAACACGCGGAACGTCAAGAAACTTTATCTCAGAAGCATACTCTGAGTAATTCTTTTTGTCCTTACGGTCAAACCGCTAATTTAGCAATTCGTCGCCTGGCTTTAGAAACAGCAGGTCTATTTCGACCCTATCTGACTACTGGTGGAGATGCAGATATTTGTTGGCGGATTCTGCGGTCAAATATCGGGCGTTTAGAATTTGCCCCTGATGCAATTATCCAGCACCGCCACCGCGCTACACTCCAGGAATTAGCCAGTCAATGGCGACGCTATGGGCGCTCTAATCGCTATCTACATCAACTGCATGGTGTCCAATTAATGCGAGAGATGACGGCTCAAGATTATAGTTATCGCTTGGCACGTTGGTTATTGAAAGAAATACCAAGGGATATTTTACAGGCGATCGCAGGTCAAGCCTCTATTGTAGATTTATTAAATACTCCCATTAGCTTATTCACTGCTAGAGCGCGTGCTGTGGGACAAAGACAGGCTGAATTACCAGAAAATGCCCAAAACATCGACTGGCTGTAACCATAATCAATTTTATCCCTGCGGGCAAAAATACACCAATAGTCCCTAACTTTCGTTAAATTGGAGAAAAGTAAACACAGGAAAATTTCCATGTCAGCACAATTGTTACTGGTAGACGATGAACCGGGATTGCGGGAAGCCGTCAAAGACTATTTACAAGAAAGCGGCTTCAGCGTTCAAGTTGCCAGTAACGCCCGTGAAGGCTGGGATTTGATGGCACAGAATACACCTGATTTAGTGATTTCTGATATCATGATGCCCCAGGTTGATGGCTATCAGTTCCTCAAACAATTACGAGAAGATCCCCGTTTTCAAACAGTACCAGTCATATTTTTAACTGCTAAAGGGATGACAGGCGATCGCATTCAAGGCTACCAAGCAGGTGTTGATGCTTACCTACCTAAACCCTTCGATCCCGATGAGTTAGTAGCAATAGTTGAAAACCTACTGACTCGTCGCCTTACTAAAACTACAACTAGTGGTGCAGAAGGCGAAACCCCAGACATTGCCGAACTCGCTAATCAGATCGCTCAAATTAAGGCTTTATTGACTCAAAGAACTGCAATATCCCAATCCCCAGCCCCATTTAAAATTGATCTCACCCCCAGAGAGCAAAGTGTTTTAAATTTAGTAGCTGAGGGGTTGATGAATAAAGAAATTGCCCGGCGCTTAGAAACCAGCGTCCGAAATGTGGAAAAATACGTCAGTCGTTTATTTAGTAAAACTGGGACTAATAGCCGTACCGAGTTAGTTCGTTTTGCCTTGGAACATGGACTAGCTAATTGACACACTCCCCGCCCTAAAAGTGCGGAGACTCTGGGTTCAAACAACGGTTGCAGGCATAGCCAGTCTTACACCATCTCCCCCAACAGACAATGCCCTGCCTGTTCCCACTACTATATCAGAAAGCCGTCCTAGAAGGCGATGCACTGAGCAGTTCGACCCTTCGACAGGCTCAGGGCATCGCAGGCTCACTGTAACACCTGTCGAAGTGACGGGGCTTTAAACCCATTTTTTTGGTAAAAATTTAACTAGAACAGGGAACAGGGCGATTTAGTCAGGGATTTCCGCCCAATTATGTCTCTTGACTGATAACTGATAACTGATAACTGATAAAGCCCACTCCCTGCTAGAAATGCAAAAACTGCGGTCATGTCCAAAATAGAAATGAGAATACCGCAGTTAAGGGGTTAAAAGTTTTAAATCTGTCCCTGTACAGCCTCTGACGGCTGATCTGCTTGTGGATGGTATCAGATTTCTGACAGGTGAAGCAGTGAGGGAACAACAAAACTATTTAATATCTGGTCTATCCCGGTTGATCAGGTTTTGAGTTTGTAATTACTCAATTACTGCTGAAGACTATTGGCTATTATCAACCGCATTACGCAAGCGCATCAACTGGCGGCGCATTTGAGGCGAGGCTTTGAACTCAGAGACTTCTTGAGCCTTTACAGATGCTTGCAGGGTTTCTAGAAATTCATCAGAGCCTTCCGTTAAAGCGTCCAGCAACACCTGTAACAGTTGTTCACGATCGCCCAAAAGACTTTTTTCCTCAATCAGCCGAAATTTCAGATGTATTTCGCATTCATAAACACCTACTTCAATATTATCTACTTGGCGTGGTAATGCTTTAGAGTTCATAATTTTGAGGATTAGGTTACTTGATGGTCATTAGGGTGAGGAAAAATATCCCCAGCCAAAATCCTTTTATATTTTTTTGTATTCACTATGCTGGAATTAAAAGTTTTTCTTTAATCCACAACAGTTTTCTTCTATGTTCACTCTCCTGTATTTTTTGTAGACAGACTTTCAAGGCTAAGTCGTAATCTTCCTGAGCCAGATGTGCTTTTAGCTAAACCATAACTATTATTCAGTTTTTGATATCTTATACAATAAAGTTTCTGTAAGAACTTATTCAAAGTTGGACAAAGTTTTTACATTAACTTTATTTTTCAAATTCTAATAGTTTTAGATTTTACTATTTTCTTTGTGTTTATACGTAAATTTACTTTTGGGTTTTTCCCTAGTATTAAAGCAATAGGTAATTGTAGGATAATTAAGTACAATTACTTGATATAAGTTTTATTTAACCTCAAAATTCCAGAGATAGTAATGAATAAATTAAGGATAAGTAAAATAATCAAAACTTTAGATTCAAATATTTCAGTAGAGTAGCTAATCTCAGAAGTTAAATTTTATTCTTCGCTGGCAATGAAACATAGTACCACTACCCAGACAGAACTCACACTTCCCTCAGATCGCTCAACTCCCGCATGGGTAAATCAGTATAGGTAGACTTTGTTCATATCAAGAGCCTGCTTCCTTGAGGATGTATTGATGATAAAATAATTTCAACAGGTAGAGTAATCAAACTATCTCAACACTCGATGTTGACTAGGTTATACTTTGTGATTCCGGTGGCTTTTGTGATTCACAAAGGCAGATGAAATTCGTTAAAAGATTCACACTCACCGGAAAACCAGCATTTAGCCTCACAGAAAATTTGGAGTCATCCAACTACCGAGAGGCGCTCGAAAAGTTAAACTCTCGACTCGACTCGAAGTTAACCCTAGAGGAGAGAAACATTTGTAGATTAAGTAACGCCATAAACTTAATTTCAGGAGGAAAGGGTTGACAAATATTCCCAACCATGAATAATTACCTTGAGCAACCCGCCCCTACTCGTTGAACGAAGAATCTCTGTGGCTTGGCTCCCGGAGAATGTCAATTCAGTGTAATTCAAGCAAACCTGACATCTTTTTATGGACAACTCGATACTGCTCAAGTCCACAACCCGGCATATCCGAATTTTCGCGGCAGAAATTGACCGGGATGGCGAACTGGTTCCTAGTAATCAGGTATTAACGTTAGATATTGACCCAGACAACGAATTTAATTGGAACGAAGATGCCTTACAAAAGGTTTATCGGCAGTTTGATCAACTAGTTGAAGCATCTAGTGGCGCTGATTTAACAGATTATAACTTACGGCGCATTGGTTCAGACTTAGAGCATTATCTGCGATCGCTCCTGCAAAAAGGTGAAATTAGCTACAACCTCTCCGCTCGCGTCACCAACTACAGCATGGGAGTTCCTCAAGTCGTAGCTAACGAAAATTAGTAGAAATATTTAATTTTCCGTGTGGGGGATGGTTAGACCACACCCCCAAAATTTTTTCTCTCCACACAATTTTCTGAATAGCGTACTATAATTGATATATCAACCACATGGGTCCGTAACGGTTTCGACAGGTTGGCGAACGCTACTCTGTGATTCAGGTCGAGAGTGAGTCTCCTCTCGGAAATCAAAGGCTCAAAACAAAAAGTAAATGCGAATAACATCGTTAGCTTTGCTCGTAAGCCTGCTACAGTAGCAGCTGCCTAAAAACCTCTTACAGGTTCGAGCGTCTCCGGTTTGACTCCGTTAAGGACTAGAGACCAACCCCCAACGGACGCTCTAACAAGTGTTCTCTGATTGGCTTGTTAGCTAAGACTTAATCAGAGCATCCTACGTTCGGGATAATGAACGATTCCCGCCTTGAGGGTCAGAAAGGCTAAACCTGTGAATGAGCGGGGGGTAAATACCCAATTTGGACAGCAGTTCGACTCTGCTCGGATCCACTAGAATCACCAACAAGTCCACCAAAAACGTAAATGTTTAGGTGGATTTTGTTTTTTATCGGCAAAACTCTAGCATCTATTCGCTAGGTAACACTAAAGAATCTGATTTATTTTCCAAAGTAGGGACAACAACAGTCGGAGGCTCTGAGGGTTTATTTTCCGTAGGTACTGGCGGTGTAGGTATGATTGTCGGATTTGATGGTTTAATCGGTGGAGGTAAAATAATATCTTTGCTAGCACCTGGTAAACTATTAGTCGGCGATCGCAAAGACTCACGATCTGAACGGACTTCTCGCAGTCTTTCTACTAATGACGGTGTGGGAGTAGCGGTAGGTGTGACTGACGGCTCGTCTGTAGAACTGGTTTTTGGTTCACTTTCCGTCGAACTGCTGCTATTAGTATTTGCACTTGGATCTTCATCCACAGGAATATTGCGCTGGGTTTGTCTATTAGTTCTGACCGGTGCAGAATTACGTTGTGAAGAAGTGCGCCGATTTTGTCTACTATTATTCTCAGCTTCCTCCGATGCAGATGGCGAATTGACTAATGGTGTGTTGGGTTGCGGCTCAATTGTGGGATTTTCAAACAGAGGTGATGAAGTTGAGTCTGACCGAAAACTAGAAAATAGACCGGTGAGACCAAAACCTGCTGTCCCAGCCAGCACAGCTATACTCAGAGCTATAAATACTTTAACCACTCCTTGCTTCTGAGGTAGTGATAGCTGCTTATAGCTACTGAGGAGAGTTTTTTGGGGAATCTTGCGGCGCTGTTGGTCAACAGGTAAAACCACTGTTTCTACAGCTTGAGTGGGAAGTGGATGATGTTGTGTATTAATCGGATTCCCAGGCAATAATTGTAACCATTCAGCCACTGTAGGCGGACGGAATTGAGGCTCTATAGCCATACCACGCATGATAGCTTCATTAACTGCTGCACTCAAATGGGGTTGCAGTTCGCGGGGAGAGGGCATTTGTTCCCGATCGCGCAATAATGCTGGTAAGGGAACTTGTGCTGTTAACAAAGCATACAAAGTTGCAGCCAAACCATAAACATCTGTAGCGGGTGTGCGCTGTGCTTGGGTCAAATACTGTTCTAGGGGAGCATAGCCTTCAGAAACAATGCCAGTATGAGTTTGCCTCACACCATTATTAAACTCGCGGGCAATACCAAAGTCAATCAGCACCACTTCCTGAGTTGCGTGACGCAGGATAATATTATCTGGCTTGATATCTCGATGCAGCAAACCATTGTTATGTACTACTTGTAAAGCCGACCCAATTTGACGGATGTAATGAATTGCTATGGTTTCTGGTAAAGGAATTGCTGGTAAGACAAATGCTTGTCCTAGAGTATCACCAGGAATATATTCCATTACCATGTAAGGTAATCCATCTTCTACAAAAAAGTCACTGACGCGGACAATATGAGGATGGATACAAGTAGCCAATCTTCTGGCTTCATCTTGGAATTGACCCTCAAATTTGGCAAAATCAGGATGTTGGCGGAGTTTTTCATTAATAGTTTTCATCACTACCTCGTGACCCAAGTAGTGATGAGTCGCCTTAAAGGTAATGCCAAAACCACCGCGTCCTATTTCTTGGTTGAGGGTATATTTCCCACCCTGTAAAGTTGTGCCTGCTAACATAGGAAGTGCTGAATGCTGAGTAAGCAGATAGTATTAATTGAGTCTTCAGGCAATTCCAAATCGCCAGTTTTTTCTAGATATTGATATCAAGATTTGTTATTTTTGCAGTCCCGAAGTGGAAAACCTCCTGATTATATTAGCAGCTTTTCAGGGAGAAGAAGAGCGTAGGCAGAGATGATTCAAGTTATTGCAACCGCCAAGGTGGTTAGGACACAAACATATTATAAAACCATTGTAATTAAAGAGTTTCAAGGCTTCCCCCTGCTCCCCTGCTATATTACTGGTTGGGCGTTGCTGAGACGAACTGTGAATTTAAATGTAGATAGGTTCCAGGAAACATCTCTACAGGAGTTGGGAGATAATTTAAAGCAGCAACGCTGGAAGTTTAAAATCGCTGGCCGATACCTAAATGCACTTTGCTGTCTCCCTTGTCATTAATACCATAATCAGCGCGGATTAAGCCTAGAGGTGATTCTATACGAACTCCAGCGCCATAACCAAAACCATTACCTGGTTTACCTCTGACACCAGCCGGATCTCCCAATACGGTATCACCAGAGCCTAAGTCTGAGGCAAAATCAGCAAATACGACACCTCCCAATATTGGCACAATGGGGAAGCGGTATTCTGCGGTGGCTAATACATAACTGCGACCACTACCAACTTCTCCGCCATCGTAACCCCTGACTGAATTAGAACCACCTAAGTTAAAGCTTTCATAAGGTGGTAAATCACCAATTACTGTTCCTGCTTGAAAGTTGACGGCAAATACTTGTTGCTGTGAATTATTGGTGTTAAATAGTTTGACTGGTACATATTGTGTATAGTCTGCCTTGAGGCGATTCATGATAATATTACCTTGACCAATGGGTATAGATTGTTCGGTACTGACTCTGAGTAAAGAGCCTTCCGTCGGATTGAAGAGATTATTGCGGTTATCTTGGGCGGCGGTAAAGGAGACTGTTGCTAAATCATCTATACCGGTTTCACTGGCTGAGAGGCGATTGCCTTGTGCGTCTATTGGGGTAATATTACCTTGGCGATCGCTAATACTAGTACGAGTGTAATTCAATCCCAAAGTGGTATCCCAACTATCCAGGGGTTGCTGGAAGCTGATGCTAGTACCGATTTGACCTTCCCGCACTTTGTCGCCATTAGCGAGTGTAATCTTATCATCTAAATTCTGGGAAATTTCCCGACTCCGGAAAGCATTAACTTTGTACCCTAAGCGGTCTGGTTCTGTGACACGATAAGGGCTGTTTAATGTGGTGTTAAACTGTAAATCATTACGACTCAAACCCACATCTAAAGACAAATTATTATTTTCTCCGCCAATATTTTGATCTTGATATTTTAAGGTTCCTAATAATCCTAAATCAGCGTTGTAGCTACCACCCACGTTAACTGCACGCGCTCCCAATTCTTTGAGTTCATAAATTAAATCAACGTTGTTCCCATCACCTTCAACGGCAACATTCACGGATTCAAATAACCCAGTCCGATATAATTGCTGCACATCTTGGCGAACAGTATTTTCTTGGAAAACTTGCCCAGGTTGGAGTTTTAATTGCTGTTGCAGAAAATCGGTTTTGGTGCGTCCTTTAACTGGTTCGCCTTTGCTATCAACTTTTTCACCATCATCATTAAGAAACCGAAATTTAATCTCACTCACTAAGCCTTCTGCTACATTCACCTTGAGGATACCTTCGCGGTTGGGTTGAATGGAGAGGACGTTGGCTAGAGGATAACCATTGTCGGCGTACCATTGATCAATTTCTGCTACAGCTTGTTTGAGTGTTGCGGGGCTGATGGGTTGACCAATTTGGGTTTGAAAAGGTTTTTGGGCTACCTGATAAGTGAGTATCTTTGCACCTACAAGTTCCAGCGATCGCACTACCACTGGTTGCACCTGATACACTATATTTAATCCCTGGGGAGTCGTGGTGCTATTGAAGTTTGCACTAGCAAATAAACCAGTTTCTAAAATTGCCGCCACATCTGTTTTTAGCTGACTTTGACTTGTTTCCCATCCGACTTTAGTTTTAATTACTTGGCGGACAATTTGCTGCAATTCTTGACTCACTCCCACTACTTGGATATCTGTAGCAGTTACTACTAAATTATTATCATTGGAAGTGGAAGGAATCGGTATCGGGGGAGGTGAAAAGGATGGGGTGCTACTGTTTGTTTCTACACCTGTTTGCAGGATGACGTTATTCTGGGAAAATTGTTGATTAGTTAAAGTTTCTGGAGATGCTATAGAATCAATTCCTGTTGGTGTTTCTTGAATCACTGGTACAGGGGAATTTTTTCCAGGTTGATCAGGAGAAGCCAAAACGATAGATTTAGCTATTGCTTGTTGTGTATTACTAGCTGCTAAAGTGGCTAAAGTTAAAATTGCAGCAGAAGAAAGTTTCATAATATTTAATCTAAATCACTGGTAGTTAGTTGTATTGAGGTGAAGTAACGAGGATGATACTAACTTCCAGCTACTTGGCGGATTTATATCCTCATTTATACCTCTTCCTGAAAGAGACAGTGAATTTGAAGATTTTGTTTCTCAGGAATTTATACTGGCGACGGTTGATGATTTTTTATCTAACCGCCAAGTCGCCAAGTACGCCAAGAATGTCTAGAGTATTCGTAATTACTAAAGTAATGTGTTGCTATTATTTCTAGATGTGAGGTCTGTTTTGCAATTATTAGTTTTAAGCAATGGTCATGGAGAAGATGTAATTGCTGTGAGCATTTTGCAGCAACTCCAGCAACAAGAACACCCCCCAGATATGTTTGCATTGCCTTTGGTGGGTGAAGGGCGGGCTTATCAACGGTTGGGTATCCCCTGTATTGGTTCGGTACGCACTATGCCTTCTGGGGGCTTTATTTATATGGATGGACGGCAATTAGTGAGGGATGTCCGGGGCGGTTTGGTGCAACTGACTGTGAATCAAATTCAAGCTATGCGCCGTTGGGTTGGTTCCCAAAAAGCATTAGGTAATCAGAGTTGTGTTTTAGCTGTGGGGGATATTGTCCCTTTGTTATTTGCCTATTTTAGTGGTGCTAATTATGCTTTTGTCGGTACTGCAAAATCAGAATATTATGTGCGGGATGAGGTGGGAATATTACCGAGAAAGTCAAAGGGTGCGCGTTGGGAAAATTTTTCGGGTTCTATTTATCATCCTTGGGAACGTTGGTTGATGAGTCGTGACCGTTGTCGGGCTGTGTTTCCTAGAGATGGGCTGACTACGGCAATTTTACGAAGGTGGTCAATTCCGGCTGTTGATTTGGGTAATCCGATGATGGATGATTTGGAACCGACATCAGCAGAGATTCAACCAGAAATGGTCAGACCATTAGTGTTTACTTTATTACCTGGTTCTCGTCCCCCGGAAGCTTACGCTAACTGGGAGGTGATTATGAGGGCTGTGTCTGCATTGATGGCGAGTTTGTTAGAAGCAGATTCGATTTTAAAAAGTTCTGGAAGGGTGGTATTTCTGGGAGCGATCGCACCTGGTTTAGATATGAGTATTTTATCGCAATCTCTTCTAGCCCAAGGTTGGCAAAGCTATACAGAATCTCCTGTACCCATTGCTGATCCTGATGCTGTGATATTTAAACAAAGAAATGGTTATGTTGTCCTCACCCAGCAAGCCTATAATGACTGTCTGTATTGGGGAGATTTAGCGATCGCTATGGCTGGGACAGCAACGGAACAATTCATCGGTTTAGGTAAACCTGCGATCGCCATTCCTGGTCGTGGTCCCCAATATAACCCAGCTTTTGCTGAAGCTCAAAGCCGTCTTTTAGGAGTATCTTTATCTTTAGTAGACAATCCGGGACAAGTTCCCCAGGTAGCGCAATCCCTGTTACAAAATCCTGATATTTTGCAAATAATTTCCGAGAATGGAAGCCGGCGCATGGGTAAACCAGGAGCAGGCCGCAGAATTGCTGATTGTTTATCTGAAAAATTCTCTGATTAATAGAGAAAATTAATGTCAACCAACTAAACCAGAACGTAAAGCCCTCACCGCCGCTTGGGTACGGTCATCTGCACACAGCTTATTAAGAATGTTCCTGACATGGGTTTTCACTGTCCCGACGGTGATGTATAGTTTTTCGGCAATTTGCCCATTGCTGCATCCGGCGACAATCAACTCGAGGATTTCCAGTTCCCGTTGAGTCAGAGGATAGGTTTCTAAAACTTGTTCGTATTCTGTGGCTAGGGCTTCAATTTTGACGGTTTTGTGTTTATCCGCAGGTTGATTTTCTCCAGGTATCCCTTGGCGCATTTTCCGTAATACCACATTGGCGATCGCCGGATCAATCCAAGAGTTACCGCCATGAGTTGCTTGTATAGCCTCGGTTAATTTACTAATGCTGGTTTCTTTCATGTAATAAGAGTCTGCACCTGCGGCGAAAGCAGCCAGTACCGCATCCTCTGTATGATCCATAGTCAAAATCAGAATTTTAGTCGCGGTTTGCCCTGTTTCCGTTTGGTAGCGTCTAAACTTACGGGTGAGTTCAATCCCATCCATATCAGGTAAACCAATATCGATAACTGCCACATCTGGTTTAGCCGTTTCCAAAAGTTTTAGTCCTTGAGTCCCATTAGCCGCTTCACCAATTACGTTCAGTCCACCGTGAGACTGTAATGCGGCTTTTAGTCCCATTCTGGTGAGATCATGATCTTCTATTAAAATAATACTGATTTCACTCATTGCCATACTCGCTGTAGATGATTGCATCGTGAAGAATATAATACGATCTTGTTTAGGCAGTTTATTTTATTTTACTAACCCAAAGGTAGATGATTTTTCGACAATCCGGCATCCCTCGCTAGAAGTAGCAACTAGCTAAATTTTGTCTTGATTTAGTTAAAAATCTAGCTAAAGATATATCGTTATTCTCCCTAATTATATGGAATAGTGAAATGAAAGATCGTTTATGTCAATTTATATCATGTCTTCAGGAGTAAACACTCATTGATTATTTCATAGTATTCTCCAGCCTGAATAAAAATTATCACCCATGAAGTAGGTAGCCTAGTTACCTTTGATCGGTGGCTGGGGATAGGCAGAAATGAGCTACTGCTTTTCCAGGGCAGACTAGGCTGACAAGTCAAATAATTGACAGTTTTTATACAGGGAACAATATGAAAAATTTAGCACCAGAAATAATAATGTCAGTAATTTATCAGGTGATCAGCAGTAGAATATTGTAATTTTAATCACTCTGTAGGTTGGCGATCGCCAATAAAATATACACGTTGGTCTAGTCTTCTACCAAAAATTTAGACCCGGAAGAAAACAAGATTAAGGAGGAATTAGCTTGAGTAAACCAGTGATTAAAACTCTTCAAGCTTACGGTACGCGATTTTAGTACGTAACTATCACTAATGACTGAGGACGAGCGTGAGCGGACTCATTTACAATTGTTTTTATGGTTAATACAGTATTTTATCTGACTTTATCCTCATTCCTGTTTCTAGAGCAGTCAGCGATCGCAACTTATCAGAAACTTCTGTGGTAGTAATCACAAATTAAAGCTAAATCAGTATCAAATGGAGGTAAAAGAATCAAATTTAATCCCTATATTGTTACCGCTATTACCCCTAATTAACTGGGCATAACGATAGCATTACCGCATCAAAAAGCGCTCTCACAGCCAACTTTTGTAAAAATTACATCTCTAGCGGGTAATATTTTAATTCAAAATGGTAATCATAAAATCACATCTGAAAAATCAAAATTATTTAATGAGATATTTTGAAACCAGAGATGCTATATATCAACCTGTATTTGACAGCGAGAATAAAAACTAATGAAACAGACGCTGAGAATTTTGGTTGTAGACAATAATCAAGTAGATCGCATTATAGTTCGTCAAGCTTTGACTGATGCAGATATTTGTATGGAACTCTCCGAAGTAACTGATGTATGTGACGCAGTAGCTACTTTAAAAACTACAACTTATGATTGTGTTTTCCTCAATGATAGCCTACCAGATCAAGACGTTTTGACGCTGATCTCAAGAATACGTTCTGCGGAAACAAAAGTACCTTTAGTAGTCCTTACTAGCCAAACAGATGAAGAAAATTCTGGGGAATTGATCAACGCTGGTGCTACAGACTATCTTTCTAAATCTCAGGTCTGTGCAGAAACATTAACACTGGTTGTACGCCATGCAATTCGCATCCAAAATGCTGAAATGGAGATAGCTTTAGCAAATCAGCAGCTGATGCGCCAAAATAAAGAACTAGAACGACAAAGACAAGAGATTCAGTTACAAAACATCAAATTATTAGAAGCATCAAGGTTAAAGTCGCAGTTTTTCGCTACAATTTCTCATGAATTGCGGACTCCGATGAATGCCATTATTGGATTTTCTCAAATATTGTTGCGCCCAAGGTTTGGTCAACTCAGCCATAAAAAAGCAGATATGGTGGAGCGAATATTAAACAATAGTAAACATTTGCTAGTGTTATTAAATGAAGTTCTGGATTTTTCTAACTTGGAAGGAGGGCGACTAGAATTAAAGTCGGAATTATTTGATTTAACAAAAGTGATGAATACTGTCATATTGGAAATGCGTTCTTTAGCTGAAGCCAAAAACTTATCTTTGCAAGTCGATATTGATATACGAAACCCTCTGATATTTAATGATTCAATGTGTGTGCAGCAAGTTGTAATTAATTTACTATCTAATGCCATTAAATTCACCGAATCTGGTTACATTTGGATAGAATTAAAAGAACTGCCTCAAAATCGATTGGCGATCGCAGTTCGAGATACAGGTATTGGTATAGATCCTCAAGATTTCCAAAATATTTTTCAACCTTTCCGCCAAGTAGATCAAAGTCTGACTCGCAAATATCCTGGTACAGGACTAGGTTTAGCAATCATCGATTCCTTAGTCAAAATGATGCGTGGCAAAATAATTTTAAAAAGCAAATTGGGAGTTGGTTCTATGTTTACAATTGAAATACCAAGGGAACTTTCTTCACCAACCCCCGTAGCCAGACTACCCACTTTAAATTTCAATGGACAGAATATCTTTTGTTCTGTGCAGAATCCCCACCAATCTCCGCCGAAATCTAGCCCAGCATCCGTGAGTTTTCCTCACATTAAGCTATAAATTATTGTCAGAAGCCGTTGATAAACCATGTCTGTTCTGGAAAAGCCAAAAATTGATCGTATTCTCGCCGTTGATGATACTAGAGATAATCTGATTTTAGTGCAGACAATTCTCGAAAGTGAGGGTTATGAGATGGACTTAGTTGCGGATGGTTTAACAGCTTTGCAACATATTGAAAAATCTCCGCCCGATCTGATTTTATTAGATGTGATGATGCCAGGAATTGATGGTTATGAAGTCACTCGCCGGATTCGGAACAACCCTGAACTGAATATTAACTATATTCCCATTCTACTAATTACCGCCTTTCACCAATCCAGCGTTGTGGAAGGTTTGGATGCAGGTGCAGATGATTTTATTCGTAAACCATTTGATACTGATGAACTTCTGGCTAGAGTGCGATCGCTACTGCGCCTCAAAAATAGTCTAGACGAACAAAAAAAAATGGCACGTCAGCGCGAAGATTTTGTCTCGCGTTTAACCCATGATTTGCGTACTCCCCTAGTCGCTGCTGATCGGATGCTGGGTTTATTTCAACAGGAAACCTTCTGCAAAATTTCCCCAGAAATGAAACAGGCGATCGCCGTCATGATTCGCAGTAATAAAAATTTAATGCAGATGGTCAACACCTTATTAGAAGTTTATCGCTTCGAGGCTGGTAAAAAAACCTTAAATGACGACCTGTGCAATCTCCCAGAAATTATTCAAGAAGTCAGTAGCGAACTTACTCCCCTCGCTAGCGAGAAAAATTTAGCCTTAAAAATAGATACCAGCCACTTAACTCCACAGAAAGAAAACGCTGGTGTCGTCATGGGCGATCCTCTGGAACTGCGACGGGTATTTAACAACTTAATTGCCAACGCTATCAAGTTTACAGATACAGGAGGTATAGAAGTTTGTATTTGCGAAAAATCAGTTAATTCTCAGGGTGAAGATTGCGTAATCATTGAAGTCATAGATACAGGTTATGGTATTGCGCCAGAAGATCAACCCACCGTATTTGAAAGATTTCGCCAAGGTAGAAATAAACGTTCTGGTAGTGGCTTAGGTCTACATCTATCCAGCCGAATTATCGAAGCACACGCCGGCACAATTACACTTTCCTCTGAACCAGGAAGAGGTAGTGTATTTACGGTTACACTCCCAAAACATATTAGCCCTGACCATCACCAAAGCCTAAATCATCTCATAACTTAGCAATCAGCACTTCTGTGAAGTCGAGAATTGAGATTACCACCTAGCAAGGGGCAAATTATCGCCTCTAGATCCTCAATCATATAAGGCTTAATGATCTAGTCGTCAAGCAAGCTTTCTCGATTAACACCGTGACTGCAATCACTAGAATTTCGCTAGTTAGCGGTTCTTGTTTGAGATCATGCACAACATCAGTTCCACTCCCACCCGGTCAGAGAATATCTAACATACTGACGGCTTTTTGCTACCAATTAAGAATCAGGTTTGTTTGCATCTTTATATTAAATTGGTATTAATATTATGTGGTTTTTATTTTAGATCACGATGCGATCGCTAATTTTATAGCAACTGCCAAGGTGGTTAGGAAATGGCAAAAGTCTAAACTCCAGTACCCAAGAATCGGGTTGATTTTTTAGGAGAAAACGAACCGCAAAGTACACAAAGAGAAGAACGAAAAACGAGTTAGTTTTACTTAACTTACAATTAGGCTTTCTTGACTGCAAAATCGGTTAATTGGGGTTAATGCTAAAATAAGTTACATAATTTAACAGTCTGCATTTAGTTCGGACACTTATCACTGCATGACTCCAACACAACCTGTTTTCCAGTTGCATTCTGAGGAAGTCACTCGCTTATGTTCTCACGTTGAACTCAATGAAAATAAATTTAGTCATCAACCAGGTAGTGTATTCGGAAATATTGCGCTGATTGCAGGGACAACTGTTGGTGCTGGGATTCTAGCTTTACCTGCTGTAACTCTACCCTCTGGCGTTTTTCCGTCCACAGTCTTGTTAATTGCTGTATGGCTTTACACTGTGATTTCTGGTCTGTTGCTGGCTGAAGTTTGCGTCAATGCTATGCGTTTACAAGGACGTTTGAGTATTGGACTGTTGTCAATGGTCGAGGGAACTTTGGGGTTTGTGGGGGCGCGAATTGCTGGCGCTGCATACTTGTTTTTAAACTATGCTTTGCTGGTCGCTTACATGACTGAAGGGGGAAATATTTTAGTCTCTGGGGTTTCTCAGTTATGGGGACTAGAAAAAATTCCTCCAGCTTGGCTGGGAACAATGACTTTCACCGTTATATTTGGTGGAATTATGTATCTGGGGCGAGAAAAATTCATTGAGAAACTCAACAGCACCTTTGTCGTAATTGTTATTACTTCATTTGTGGGACTCTTGTTTCTGGGAGGAGGACAGGTGAAGACTGTGCAACTGTTTACTCATAATTGGACAGCTTTGGGAAGTGCTGTATCTGTGATGTTAGTGGCGCTGTTTTTCCATAATGTTGTCCCAGTGGTGGTGACTCAATTGGAAGGAGATATCCCCAAAATTCGCCAGTCTATTCTTATTGGTTCTTTGATTCCTTTAATCATGTTTTTGATCTGGAATGCTGTGATTTTGGGCAGTTTTAATCCGGAAATGGTACAAAGCACTGATAATTTTGACCCTCTGCAAATACTCCGGAGTGGTGGTAATGGGTCTGGTTTGGGAGTTTTATTATCTATTTTTTCAGAGTTTGCGATCGCTACTTCATTTATTGGTTTTGTCTACGGGTTGCTAGATTTTTTTCAAGATATCTTCCCCGTTACAGAGGGTAAACCTTCTAGCCGTCTACCCCTTTATTCACTAATTCTCCTACCTCCCATGAGTTTGGGCGCAATTAATCCCAGCCTTTTTTTTAGCGCCCTAGATTTTGCTGGAACTTTTAGTATTTCAGTTTTAGGCGGGATAATTCCAGCATTAATGAGTTGGAAGCAACGCCAAGAACAGCAGTTAAATAGTCTAAATAAACCCCTTGTTCCTGGTGGTAAGTTGACATTGATCATCATCATAGTAATTGCATCAATCTTGATGATTAAACAAATACTAGCAATGACTGGACATCTTTAATCTCAACCCTTTTATAGCAACCGCCAAGGAAGTTAGGACAGAAACAGATCATGAAACCCTTACAATTAGCGAGTTTCCACCCTGTTCCCTGCGATGCACTGAGCTTGTCGAAGTGTTCCCTGTTCCCTGTTCCCTGCTATACAATCCCAACATCTCCAGATATCAGGACTGTAGTGACTGAAGATTAACTATTTCCTAAACCCAATCTATCGAGAATAAACGCATCTTCAAAAGCTAGTTCTCGCAAGCTTTCATAACGTCCAGATGCGCCGCTATGTCCCGCACCCATGTTGGTTTTCAGCAGCAGCAAATGATTATCTGCTTTCATTTCCCGTAGTTTAGCTGTCCACTTGGCTGGTTCCCAATATTTGACGCGGGAATCATTTAAACCAGCCGTAATCAATAAATCTGGGTACTCCTTAGCGGTGACATTATCGTAGGGAGAGTAGGATTTCATGTAGTCATAATAAACTGTGTCATTGGGATTTCCCCATTCTTCCCATTCCATTGCTGACAGGGGTAGAGAGGTATCAAGAATTGTTGTGACTACATCGACAAAGGGGACATTAGCTACTACTGCTTTGAATAAATCGGGACGCATATTTATGACTGCACCCATTAATAAACCCCCAGCACTACCGCCAGTAATTGCTAGGCGATCGCTAGCTGTCCAACCTTCAGCAATTAAATACTCTGCACAGGCGATAAAATCTGTAAAGGTATTCTTTTTGTGTAGGAACTTTCCTTGTTCATACCACTCACGCCCCATTTCTTCGCCACCACGAATGTGAGCAATGGCAAACACTACTCCCCGGTCTAATAGTGTTAATCTGGTTGATGAAAAGGATGCTGGATAAGAAGAACCATAAGCACCATACCCTGTGAGCAACAAAGGATTTTTACTATCCTTGTTAATTCCCTGTTTGTAAACAATGGAGATGGGAATTTTTGTCCCATCGGTTGCAGTAGCCATCAGCCACTGACTCTGATATTGAGTTTTATCGTAGCCACCCAAAACTTCTGTTTGTTTTTTCAATTCCCTCTGATTTGTTTCCATGTTGTAATCAAACACAGATTGGGGAGTAATTAAAGAAGTGTAATGAAACCTCAAAACATTAGTATTAAATTCTGGGTTATTACCTTCATCAAATTCATAAGTTGGTTCAGGAAAACTAATATTATTTTCTTCCCCTGTGGAGAAGTTCTGCACCCTTGCAGTTTGTAATCCGCCTGTTCTTTCATAAATTACTAAGTGATTGGCAAATAGACTTATTCCTAATAGCAGTACATCTTCTCTGTGGGGAATTATAGTTTGCCAATTTTCTTGCGATGGCTTAGTTACAGGTGTTTTCACTAATTTAAAATTAGTGGCTTTTTCGTTAGTAACGATGTAAAAGTGATCTCTATGGTGATCAACATCATATTCTACTCCTGTAGTCCGGGGATGAACTATTTGAAACTCACCTTGGGGATGATTAGCATCCAAATAGTGAACTTCTGTGGTGATGCTACTTTGTAACAGCATCAATATATATGATTCGCTGCGGGTTTTACCCACATATAAATGATAAATATCATCTTTTTCTTCATAAATCAGCACATCTTTTTCTGGTGAAGTTCCTAATGTGTGTTTCAGAAGTTGGTAAGGACGATTAGCATCATCTATTTTGGTATAAAATCCAGTTTGATTATCGTTACCCCAAGCAAAGGAAAAATAAGTTTCGGCAATTGTTTCTGGATATAACTGATGTGTATTTAAATCCAGGAAACACAGGGTATATTGTTCAGAACCGCTAGTATCAAAGGAATAAGCTAATATTTGGTGATTGGGGCTAATATCAAATACACCCAATTCAAAAAAATCATGTCCTTGGGCTAATTCGTTTTCATCAATTAGCACTTCTTCAGGAGCATCTAAACTCCCCTTTTTTCGACAATGAATTGAGTAGGCTTTGCCTTCTTCTGTGCGTGAATAATAATAATATTCATCTTTACGGAATGGTACTGATAAATCTGTTTCTTTAATCCGCGCCAGCATTTCATTGTATATCTGGGTTTGCAATGCTTCTGTATGCTTGGTCATCGCTGCTGTGTAAGCGTTTTCGGCTTCCAGATAGGCGGGAACTTCTGGGTTATCTAGATCGCGCATCCAAAAGTATTTGTCGGTTCGGCGATCGCCATGTAACTCTAAAACCTCTGGCTGTTGTTCAGCAATCGGTGGGGTGACTATTGTTTGTAAAACATTATCTTTATTCATAATTTTTAACCTATGGCAAATACCCAGCAATTAGCTGTTGAGAGTGGAAGATGAACTAGAACTGGTAGTTGGGCGATGGGGGTTTTTTTTCAAGGTACACAAGCCAATTGCTGGTATAACTCCGAGAATGATAGCTGTAAATCCTTGTTCACTCCAATACAATATAGGAGTCCGATTCACTTCTGGAATCAAATCTTGGACAAGAGAGAGGAACCAAACGCCAAGACTAATCAAGCAGAAGGACAGGGAGGGTAGAAAAATCCACCACCAAGCTGGTTTGGCGTAACGCCGCAATACTAACCATTGGCACAATCCCAGCCAAATTCCTGTGAGAATATATGAGATTGTTGACACAAACCCCCAGAGGAAAGCTAAGTCAGGAGATATATCTTGATTGACACCAGCAATTGCAGAAATATATTTCAGCCAGGCGATCGCAATGCTATTGGCAATCAACCAACCTATACTAGTAGCCAATATCCAGAGTCTACCGGAGATATAGCGACGCAAGACCAGGGCTTGATCTGCGGCAAAAACTAGAGCAAACACAATGTTTCCCAGGATTTTTACCCAGTGAAAAGAATCCGCAGGAGGTAGTCCTCCCAGTATACTTTTTTCTAAACCGATGCTAGAAATTCCACCTACAACCCATCCTAAAATGGTCATTAAGGTAAACAGGAAAAAAAATTCTCGTCGGCCTGAACGTGGGATCAAAAACTTCCCTGGGTGGAGGCTAGATGTATGGTCAGTTGGACTATGAGCGTCTGTGTGCATATTAAGTTAATGTTCTAGGAAAGGAACCTCCCGAAAAAGCGTAATCTCAGAATGATAAGCTAAACAGTGACCGAGAATAAAGGAATACAAGCCTAGTCCTTCTAGGACGGCTTTCTGGTAAGATGAGAATTTAGTCGCCATAGGGCATTGGGAGACTTTAAACGGACGTGGAGGGATGGTAAGACTACCTTGGTAGCACAACCCGAAGAAGGGTCAAGGAATCCTCGGACTTTAGGACGAGGAGGTATGTCAAATAAATATAATGACTTAGGATGAAGTGTTAAATGGGTCTTGCATTAACGGCTCCTCATCTGCTTCGGGCTGCACGTGGTGAAGTAGTAGATCGTCCTCCTGTCTGGATGATGCGACAAGCGGGACGATATATGAAAGCATATCGAGATTTAAGGGAAAAATATCCTTCTTTCCGCGATCGCTCGGAAATTCCCGAAGTGGCTATAGAAGTTTCCTTACAACCTTGGAGAGCATTCCAGCCAGACGGAGTGATTTTATTTTCCGATATTGTTACCCCATTGCCTGGTTTGGGCATTGAGATGGACATTGCAGAAGGTAAAGGCCCCATCATTCAATCGCCCCTCCGCAGCCAAGCACAAATTGATGCTCTGCGTCCTTTAGAGCCAGAAGCAGCATTACCGTTTATCAAGACTATATTGCAGGCGTTATCCCAGGAAGTAGGGAATCAGTCCACTGTTTTAGGCTTTGTAGGTGCGCCTTGGACTTTAGCGGCTTATGCAGTGGAGGGTAAAGGTTCTAAAACCTACTCTGTGATCAAAAATATGGCGTTTTCAGATCCGACGATGTTACATCAGCTGTTAGCTAAATTAGCTGATGCGATCGCCGTTTATACACGCTATCAAATTGACTGTGGCGCTCAAGTGGTACAGATGTTCGACTCTTGGGCTGGTCAACTGAGTCCCCAAGATTATGACACCTTTGCTCTGCCTTATCAGCAAAGAGTTTTTCAGCAAGTTAAGGAAACTCACCCTGATACACCGTTAATTTTGTTGGTTAGCGGTAGTGCGGGTGTGCTGGAAAGAATGCCCAAATCTGGTGCAGATATTGTGACTGTGGATTGGGCGGTGGATATGGCGGAAGCACGAGCCAGATTAGGTAAACACGTCAAAGTTCAGGGAAATCTTGACCCTGGTGTGTTATTTGGTTCTAAAGAGTTTATCCGCGATCGCATCCTTGATACAGTGCAGAAAGCTGGTAATTGGGGACATATTCTCAATCTCGGTCATGGTGTACTACCAGAAACTCCAGAAGAAAACGTTGCTTTCTTTTTTGAAACAGCAAAACAACTCAAATCTGTAGGCGTTTAAAGTAGGGTGCGTTATGGACTTTAGTCCTAACGCACCGAAAATCTCAAATGGTGCGGTCGCCTGTTGCTTAATACACCCGACGAAACTATTGTTTCAAAATTGGTGTTGCTGAATTAAGATATGAATTAGTGTCACGCAGAGGCGCAGAGGCGCGGAGAGCAAGAGTTTAAGAGATGTGTTTTTGGTATTTCATATTCAAGTTTATCAACGCCTAAAAATCAATTATCTAACCACAGAGACACAGAGAGCGCAGAGTTAAGAGTGGAACTTATCACCTTATTTTTAATTCTTGATTTGTAATTACTAATTTTATTTAAATATGAACCAGAAACGGATTTTAGTGACAGGTGCAAGTGGTTGTGTAGGTCACTACATTTCAGAAGCTTTAATTCAAAATACTAATCACGAGTTGTATTTACTGGTTAGAAATCCGCAGAAATTGCAAGTTGATATTCAGGCGCGTCCAGGTATCACCGTTTTGCAGGGTGATATGCAAAAAATTAGCCTTTTGGCTGATTTGCTCCCCACAATTGATACAGCAGTCCTCACGGCTACGGCTTGGGGTGGTGATAACACATTTGATATTAATGTCTCCAAGACTCTAGAATTGATGCAAATGCTAGATCCGCAGCGCTGTGAACAGGTAATTTATTTTTCTACAGCTAGTGTTTTAGATCGAAACAATCAACCCCTCAAAGAAGCTGGGGAAATTGGCACAGATTATATTCGTTCTAAATATGATTGTTTACAAAAAATGTCCCAGCTAGAAATAGCCCCAAAAATTACTAAGGTTTTCCCTACTTTAGTTTTGGGCGGCGATGATCAAAAACCTTATTCTCATCTGACATCGGGAATCCCAGAAGTCACTAAATATATTAATTTAATTCGCTGTTTGCAGGTAGATGGCAGTTTTCACTTTATTCACGGGCGAGACATTGCGACGGCTGTACAATATTTAATTGATTCTCCTCCCCAGGAAAATGAACCCCGCAAGTTTGTTTTAGGACAACAAGCGTTAACAGCTAATCAAGCAGTGGAAGAAGTCTGCAATTATTTGGGTAAAAAGATTTATTTTCGCATTCCTCTATCGTTAGCATTAGCTAATTTGATTATTGCTGTATTTCGGATTCAAATGGCTGCTTGGGATAGATTCTGCATGAACAATCGCCATTTTAGTTATGAAAATGTAGTCAATCCCGCCAGTTTGGGCTTACCAAATTACTGTGCAACTATGAGCGATGTTTTAAAAATTAGTGGTGTGAAAGGGGGGAAATAAAGGTAGGTTATTTTTATACAAAATCAGCGAAAAATTTGTAACCTAATAGTCTCCACTGATCTCAACTAAAGCTTCACCTGATTGTAAAAGCTCTAACGCCTTTGGTAGAGTTTTTATTAAAATCTCTTGTAATCTAGCATTGGAAGTATTTCCACAAGTTAACCAAATAATTTGTGGTGGTGTTCCCAGACGATCTACCAGTTCAATAAAGTCACTGTCTTTGGTTATAAAAATAACTCCTTGAGATTTTGCTACCTCGAAAATCTCAGGATCTTCCGCATCTCTTAAACCCAGATCGCGTAAAGCAAATGCTGTAATACCAAAGGTAGTAGTAATCCAAGTTGCGATCGCTGGTGATAGGTGTGCATCTACCCAGATTGTCATGCTACTAGGACTGGATGATTGAGTTTACGAGAAGCATAGGAAAGTGCTGCTTTTAAGTCATCAGCCTCAAGATCAGGCATTTCTGCTAATATTTCTTCTGCACTGAGTCCAGCCGCAAATAAATCTAAAATATCTGATACTCTAATTCTCATACCTCGAATGCAGGGACGACCACCACATTGTTTGGGATTGATTGTGATTCTTTCCAGTAGGACTGACATTTAAAATAACTCCATAATCTCTCTGAAGATGCGGATCGCACTCCTCTAGTTTATCCCATGCGAACTGACAAGTCAGTGAGTTCTTGTTTAAGGCGAGTGAGAATAGGCTGAAGGTGAATGTTCATGGTGATGAGGGTGATCTGAATTTTTCACAGAAATTAGGCATATAATACCTGATTTTTAATTTCATCAGCCATTAAGGTACTTACCAAAATGCCAACCCGTTGTGCAATTTCATAAGCATTTTTCTGAGGGACAACGATAATTCCAAAATGCTGTTTTTCTTCCTCTATAAATTGAAGATGCAATCTTTCAAAATCAACTCGGTTATGGGTGAGGATGCATCTACATAGAGAAGTTGCAAATTCTAGCTGTTCACGATCAGTTTTTCCCAGAGTTGCTTGTTCAGGAACGGTTGTCACATCCAAACCACGAGAACGCAAAAGAGTGGCGACTAATGCGGACATATCCTCATCTATATAAAGTGCAGCAAAGATGGTCATATTGTGCCTAATGTATTTTTTACAGAAGGATGTATCAATTCATTAGGTACTTGATTTCGTTCAATATAATCATTAATTTCTGCTTGATGATCAAGATAAAAACTCAACGCATCAAACACTTGTGCTAGTGTTAAATGAGGTAAATGATTGAGGATTTCTTCTGGCATAATTCCCAATCGCCATAAACCAACAATAGCGCGGATAGATGTCCGAGTTCCTGTAATAATTGGCTCTCCACCTAGAATTTCAGAATTGCGGGTAACATAGCGTGAGGAGGTTTCAGCAAACATAATAAAACTTGCTCAAGTAGTCTGATATTTTCTCTAGTTTATCTCACGCCAACTGACAAGTCAGCGCTGGTGCGATCGCTTGACCAAACTACCAATGCTCCAATATCAACCCATCAACATAGTCAAAGTCCGTATCATCTGTAACTAGTATCCACCCTTTTTCCAAGCACTGAGCAGCAATCCAAATATCATTCATTGGAATTGGTCTGCCTTTCCGCTTTAGCATTAAACGAGTTTGAGCATAGATAGAAGTTGTTTCTCTTCTCAAGGGTACAACTTTACAAATTGAAATAAACTCTAAATAACGGGGTAAATTTTGCAATGGACGTGATGAATTCTCTGCCCCAAATAACAATTCTCCTGCTACCACTAAAGGTAAAATAACTTCTGGTAATGCTAATACTCTTTCAATAATTGCTGCATCACCATTTAAGAAACGAACTGCAACAGAAGTATCCAGCGCAATTTCACCACTCATTTGTATCTACCTGCCGACATTCTGTAGTAATTGAGTGTTTTAGCTCTGCGGCTTCTGCGTCGCTTAAAATTCCTGCAAACTTTGCCAGAGGATGATCTTTACGTGTTGCCTTAACACGATGCAAAAAGTCTAGTAACATTTCCACAATATCATCAGGAGCTTGTTCGAGTTCTTGGATTAATTGCTCACGGTTTGTCATATATTTAAGACTCTAAAGCATAAATAATAAGTGGAAATCACTCTCTTCTAGTTTATCTCACGCAAACTGACAAGTCAGCGCTTACGCGATCGCTTCCCTCTGGAAATGGGTTCTATATCATTTTCCTTAACTTCACTAACACTGCTTTTTCTAAACTTGTAGACCAACGATATTTGTAGCTGTCATGGTTGTAGCGACTAACCTTTTCCTTGAGAGTTTCTATAGATTTAATTAGTTTTTCTACATCTTGTGGAGTTTTAACATTTCTAACGACACTAGCAATCTTTAAGTAATAGCTTGCTATCACATCTGCTTCTTCCCGCGACGCATGATGATCTCGATAATATTTGCGTATCTTACCATCCATTTCTTCAAAATAGGACGCTAAACTTCTTGCAAGGGCTAAATCTAGCTCATCTAGTTTTTTGGTTTCGGTATTAATAGCTTCCTGACTTGACTTACTTGGAGCATCTGGTTCAGAAATAAACGCAGAGGTTTGGATAGGTTCTGAATTTTGAGATTCAGCATTACCAAGGATATATTCTAGCGTTTTTACACAATCCAAAAAAGATAAGATATTGCGTGCAATTACCTGCTTTGTATGAATATTAATGATTCCATAGCTAGAACCTTCATTGACTACACCGTACTGTCCCTGTACTGTAACGTATGCGTCTGTGTCTATTCTTTTTATGTCACCCATAGTATTTGGTAAATTAAAAATGTAATTATCGTAACATACATGATGTTATAGCAACCGCCAACAACATCGAAAAATCTAAATCTTGGGTGATAATAACTCGACCTTAATGTCAAAGAATGTGCTATGAGTGAGCGATCGCTAGGTGAGGCTGAATGCGATCGCCACTATCGCCACTAATTTAAAACATCCTCTTCAATAACTTTATTCTTAATTGGAACAGAAAACTTAACTATCCGGTCACTGTAGTCTAATTGCCAAGTCAAAAAAATAACGGTAAACTAAGGCAAATTTCATAAAAAGTCAATAAGTCTTTATTTTCGTTAAAGTTGGGATAACAATCACAGTGTGAGGATTAATACTATATGCGAATTTTACTGGTATATCCAATATTTCCCAAAACCTTTTGGTCTTATGAGAAAATTCTAGAGTTAGTCGATCGCAAAGTTTTGTTACCACCTTTGGGGTTAGTGACAGTCGCAGCAATTCTCCCCCAAGAATGGGAGTTTAAGCTCGTTGATCGTAACATTCGCGCCATTACAGAAGAAGAATGGGCATGGGCAGATGTGGTAATTCTTTCCGCTATGATTGTCCAGAAGGAAGATTTATTAGGGCAAATTAAAGAAGCAAAACGACGTGGTAAGTTAGTTGCTGTGGGTGGTCCTTATCCTACTTCTGTGCCTCATGAAGTGGAAAATGTCGGTGCAGATTTTCTGATTCTCGATGAAGGGGAAATTACCCTCCCCATGTTTATTGAAGCGATTCAACGGGGTGAAACTTCTGGTGTTTTCCGCGCCACAGAAAAGCCAGATGTCACAGGGACACCAATTCCCCGGTTTGATTTACTAGAATTTGATGCTTATGACATGATGTCGGTGCAGTTTTCGCGCGGTTGTCCTTTCCAGTGCGAATTTTGTGACATTATTGTTCTCTACGGACGCAAACCACGCACCAAAACCCCAGCACAACTATTAGCAGAGTTAGATTACCTCTATGAGTTGGGTTGGCGGCGGGGTGTATTTATGGTGGATGACAACTTTATCGGTAACAAACGTAATGTGAAATTGTTGCTGAAAGAGTTGAAAGTCTGGATGGCAGAACATGAGTATCCTTTCCGCTTTGATACTGAGGCTTCTATTGATTTAGCACAAGATGCAGAAATGCTGGAGTTGATGGTTGAGTCTGGTTTCTCTGCGGTGTTCTTGGGAATTGAAACACCAGATGAAGAGAGTCTGCAATTAACGAAGAAGTTTCAAAATACCCGCAGTTCCCTAGCCGATGCGGTGCAAACCATTATCAAAGCTGGATTGCGGCCAATGGCTGGGTTTATTATCGGATTTGATGGGGAAAAAGCAGGTGCTGGCGATCGCATTGTTAGATTTGCAGAACAAGCAGCAATTCCCTCTACCACCTTTGCAATGTTACAAGCCTTACCAAACACAGCATTATGGCATCGTTTGAAAAGAGAAGGCAGACTGCGAGAAAATCAAGATGGTAACATCAACCAAACCACGTTGATGAATTTTCTGCCTACCCGTCCTTTAGAAGATATTGGTAGAGAATATATTGAAGCGTTCTGCACTTTATATGATCCAATTAACTATTTGGATCGTACCTATCGCTGTTTCTTAATGATGGGTTTGCCAAAATGGAAAGCACCCGCCAAAATGCCGGAATGGATTATTGTCAAGGCGTTACTAATTGTAATTTGGCGACAAGGTATCGTCCGCGAAACTCGCTGGAAATTCTGGCATCACCTGTTTAGTATCCTCAAACGTAACCCCGGAGTTCTAGAACATTATATCTCTGCCTGCGCTCACAATGAGCATTTTCTAGAGTATCGCCAAATTGTCCGCGATCAAATCGAAAGTCAGGTAGCTGAGTATTTAGCACAAGGTGCAGAAGAACCTTATGTACTGGTAGAACCAAAAGCTGAGGAAAAAGCGGAAGCAGTAGCTAGTTAGTCGATTGCGACAGAATTAAAATATTTGTTTTACCGAACCTTTGTAGAGATGTTTTCTGTAACCTCTCTACATTCTTTTTTAAACCCAATTTCAAGTAAAATCAATCACAGAAAAACTTTCCCATTTTCTCCACCAACTGCTTCTCTGGGATCGTGATTATTTAAAATCCACACAGCTAAGTTGACTGGCTTTCTTGATAAATGATTTCTTGAAACTGAATCATATCTTTTTGCGGATCAGCGTGACTAACTTTCACTAATACCTGTTCTCCCAAACCTACAGAACGTTTAAAGAACATGGGTAACTGTAAGCCTAAATCTTCTATCAGAATTAATGCCAAGTTGCTGTCTTCTCTTAGCCACATTAAAACTGTTACGTCCCAAACTTGGTCGGGATGACGACGCAAATATTCTAAAGCCCAATATCTATTAGTTTGCCGTTCTACCATTGTCACTTCTTGGGTGGTAGAGGTGACTGTCATCATCACTTCTCGCAGTTGGTCGGCTGTAAAGGGCAAACTCTCACCCCGTAAGTGGGCTTTAAGTTGAAAGTGAGTCAGTAAGTCACTGTAGCGGCGGATGGGTGATGTTGCTTGAGTGTAAGTATTTAAACCCAAACCAGCATGACGTAGAGGGGTGATGCTCATTTCACTCTTGGGCATACAACGACGCATGGCGCAAGCGCGGACAAATCCGGCTGGGAGTAAAAGCAATTCTTCGTCTGGAGGTAATTCTGGTTGGGGTTGACCGCGAAAGGGTAAAGGTATATTGTGGGCTTGACCGTAACGGGCGGCTACTTCACCCGCCATAATCATCATTTCCGCTACTAATTGCCGGGATGAGGAATCATCTAAAATATCAATGTCGATCTGGTCGTTTTTGACTTTGATCGTCGCCTCCGGCATATTGATACTGATGGCTCCTTGATTATATCGCCAGGATTTGCGCTGTTTTGCCCAGTTAGCGATCGCCTCAATTTCTGGTTCTGCTTCTACACCTAACTCCAGCATCTCATCCACATCTTCGTAGGTGAGGCGATAAGTGGGCTTAATAAAACTAGGATGAATTGTATAATCTTCTACACCCCCGGTTTCATCTAACACCACCCCAAAACTCAAAGCACAGGATACCCTTCCCTGTACTAAACTCATCGGGCCAGTTGCTAGTAATTCCGGGAACATGGGAACCATCCCCGTAGGTAAATACACTGTACTTCCCCGTTTTCTGGCTTCCAAGTCTAACTCATCTTCTGGCACTAACCACCGGGTCGGATCGGCAATATGTACCCACAAACGTTCTCGCCCATCTGGAAGTAATTCCCAACTGAGACCATCGTCTATTTCGGTAGTGCTTTCATCATCAATTGTGTAGACCTTTAAATGAGACAAATCTAGGCGATTTGTATCTAAGTCCGTGGGTGGAAAATCCAAACTTTGTTGCACCACTTCTAATACCTTGCTGGGAAACTGAACCGGAATTGACGAACGACGCAGAAATAAGTTTTCATTGGCATTCCACCAACCCAAATCCACCAATAATTGAAAGGCTCCTGGGGGAGTAGCAGGACGTTCCAGCATCTTCATGGTTTCTAACACTGGCCCTGGGGGAGGATAGGCACGAGCTAAAGCATCATAATTTACTCCCATCTTCACGACATCAGCCACCAGCGCTGCGTATTTTTCTAATGCTTCTAATCGCTGGCGGTCGTGGCGTTGCCAATCCACTTTCTCACCCTGGAGGGCTTGCTCTACACGCGCTAAAAATTCTTCTTGTCCCCTAGCTTTGAGTGCTTTTACTTCGGCTTGGTGTTTCTTTTCTGCTACTTTACTGGCTGTCAGAGGTTCGTAGGTTTCCCCTTTTTGCTTGAAATAGAATGTGTCTTCTGATAACAAGCAATGAGCAGCGTAACAAGCTGATGACTCTGATTCGGAAAACAACAGATTCGCCATTTGGGATGGTGTGACTGCTTCTCCATCCTCCACCAATAATTCCCAAGCTACTTCCAGACTAGAGGGATCTATGTAAGGTTGAACCTGCTCTTGAAAACTAGCTATTTCAGAGGGTTTATAGGTTTGTCCGTTAACTATATAAGTAATTTGTCTAGGCGCGAGGCTGTGAGATTGACCCCGTTCATCTATCACAAACCAACGGGTTTTACCGTCCGGGCGATCTACTACACCCAGACGGCGATCGCCTTGAACCCTAAATTCAACTAGCGTACCCTTATCCACAACTCTCGCAATTATTAGTGAACATTTTCAATAGTTGGAAGTTCAGAGTTAGGAGTTTTGATTCTTAACTCATCACTCATAACTCATGAATTTTTTTTAAGCTTCTGCATTGACAAATGGCAATAGAGCCACAATCCGCGCCCGTTTAATTGCTAATGTCAAATCGCGTTGTTGCTTACAGGTCAGCCCTGTAATCCTACGGGGTAATATTTTACCGCGCTCGGTGATAAATTTACGCAACAAGTCAACGTCTTTATAATCAATTGGATCTCCTGGCTTTATGGGAGACAGGCGACGACGATAATAGCTCATCTTTACTTAATTTCCTTGTGAACAGTGTGTTTATTGCAATGGGTACAGAACTTTTTCAGTTCTACCCGACTGGTCGTGTTGCGACGGTTCTTGGTGCTGGTATATCTGGAAACACCAGCAGATCGCTTATCTGGGTTAGTACGACACTCAGTACATTCGAGTGTCATTATTATGCGGGCACCTTTACTCTTAGCCATAATCTTATCAAACAGTCAAGCCTGAAGAGAATTAACACAAATTACTATCTTCTCACACTTCGGAGCATTTTTTCAACTAATCGTTTAATTTTTATATCTAACGAATAGCCACGACGCGACGAAACTATGAAAGTACCGATATAGCGGTCGTGTAGAGCTTGCTGCATCTGATTATCAGATAAAGCAGCGCCACAATCAATTGCTAGGGGAAGTAATAGCAGTATAGCAGTGGGGTTAGCTCTGATGTTGCTAAGGGCAATTGACACCAAAAGCGTACCGAATCCGATTATAGCTTCTCGCTGGAGGAGCGATCGCAACGTCGGAACTCTACCTGTAATTTCGCCATTCCTAACTTCCAGAATTTTCAGGTCAAAAGCCCAACGCCCTAAGCTTTGCCCTTGATTGTTGTAAACTATCAGTACCCGAAAAATCAACCAGCAGAACAGAAACACGAGAATTTGCACCACCTGGATACCCAGATCAGTATTTCCTAATATAGAACTGATTAACCAGACTCCCAGGAAATCCAGCCCTAATGCCATACCTCGCCGTCCAATATCAGCTTTGGGATAGTGTCTTTTGGGGACTCTTTCTATAGTCATAAATTTATACAGTTACATGAGCTTATAATAAACTCATGTTAGGTGAACTACTCAGACTTACATGATGCTAAATTTTGAGCTTCTGTTCATAGAAAATAATTGCTAATTTATCATCCATCTAGAATAACAATTGGCTATACATTTGTTTAGATAAATTAGGTAGAAATTCGGACGCATCTATCTATAGACAGACTTACTCTTGATTGGGTTATTGGAGGCCTACACTTACTGCCTGTGCAAGTGTAGGAGTATGTCAAAAACTTTAACTAAACCTTAAGCGCTAGGGCGATCGCCTCATTAGTAGAGACAACTTTAGCATATGCAAAAGCAAGTGCCGCCATGAAAGAACAGTGAACCTCTAAGGCTGGTGTAAAGTGACCATAAAATTCAAGATTGCTAGCGGCACAAGCATCATGAGCCACAATACACTCAAACCCCAAATCATTTGCGGCACGAGTTGTTGCATCTATACACATATTACTCATTCCCCCACAAATCACCAATCTTTCTACACCAGCATCATGTAAATGCTCCAGAAGATTAGTCTCACGAAAACTGTTTCCGAACTCTTTGATAATAATCTTTTCGTTTTCTTGGGGTTGAACCGATTCATGAATCTCCGCACCATGAGTTCCCTCCACAAAAAACGGTGCTTCCGGATTCTTGGCTATGTGTTGGACATGGAAAATGGGAAAATCCTGTTCACGAAAAGCAGCAAGCAACCTTGCAGCATTTAGTGATGCTAGATCCATGCCCACAAGTTCCCATTTCCCACCTGGAAAATAATCGTGTTGAATATCGACTAGGACTAATGCAGTTTTCATGTTATCTCCTGAAAAGTCGACGGCAACTCTTTTTTAACATAAAATCACTCTATAAATACTTTTTTTACTATTAAATAAATAGATAATTAACTAACAGCAACAAATGCAATCAGTGTATTGTATTAATCCTATATGACATTAGGCTACAACTTGTTGATTCTTTAATAGATGAAAATATTTTATCCCCATTGAAGACATAAGAATCATAGTTTAGTATTACTTCTTCTTGAAAGCCTATTTTCCGAAATACACTTTGGGATTTGAGTCCAGTTACCTCAGAAATGACTAAAGAGAAGTTGTAGAGCTTGGCTAACTTTAAATTTTCTCTAATTAAATTCATCCCAATTTGTTGATTTTTGTATTCATCCTTAACCCCTAATAAAACAATATGCAATATCTGAAATAATTCCCAGTAATAATATTGATATTTAGCAAAATAAATATATTTTAATTCCTCTAAAAAATTTTGAATCGGGGCAAATTTATGACTAATACCCTGAAGATAAGGAGGTATTGTCATCAAAGGCTCTGATATGACAAAACCAACAATTGTCCCATGATTATCAATAGCGATAATAGAAATTCTATCTGCAATTGCTTTGAGCAAATAAGGTTCAACAAATCTTCTAAACTCTTGATAGTTTATCTTCAAACTTTTAGTTATTGGTTCATTATTTACAAATAAATTACAGCATAAATCAACAGTTTCTTCAAAGTCGCATGATTCAATAATCCGAAATTTGACCGTGTGTTTATCATTCACAGTTTTCACACAAATCATCTCTACAATTTTAGAGGATGTTTTAATTATTGTAATGTGGGCATCGCTGCCCACACTTCTATTCATAGTCAGGTAAATTTCAGCTTATGGAATGATTATCTCCAGACCTAGATGCTTAATCATGCTCTCATCTGATATAACAGATTGGCAAAAAGAAACACTGGTAGTAGAGATTAATATTGTCCATCCGAGATATTAATGACTTTTAACGAAGGCTTATTTTCAGTATGTAAATACATTTTCTCTTTTTTACCTTCCTGCTCAAGTTCAAGAACAAACCTATAATTATAAACGCCAGGCTTTAAAGTGCTTAACACGGCTCCTGCCCAATAATAATAAACTGGACAATAAGGCGATCGCATCATATCTGGACCACCGTAAACCTTCAACTCAGTGCATATCTTAGTTTCAGAAAATTCTTCACCGTCGCCTTCTTGTTGGCTATCCAGAAACACAATGTTATTAATTTTTGGCATAGGAGGCCAAGTTCCATCGGGTCTCTTTTCCATATCCATGGGATAGATAATCCAGTTGATAACCTGTCCTGGCTTACAGACAGTCTGCAAATGATCTGTTCCTTGACCTGTACCCCCCACACTATTATCCATCATGTAAAGGGTATCTTTCAGCGACTTATTTCTCACCGCTTTATGAAGGTCTATAACCGAGACTATATTCAGCTGTACTGAATTTAGCTGTCCTGGATTTTGCTTCTTGAGAGTTGAATTATTTGACATAGTTTTCTGGTTATTTAGTTGAACAAATTGTGATTTTCCGCAGACTATGAAGCCAAAGAATGCAGTCCTAAAACATCAAATCTATTGTCAATTACTTAGCATTCTTACCAACAAGATAGAGAGGGGAAGCTGTTGGGATTGATTCTGCACGAGTCCCCACTAAAAATTTGATTGTGTAGGGAACTAGCTCAACATCTTCTTTAACGATACCAGACCAGTAGGAGACATCAGTGCCTTCATAAACCTTCTTTTCTGGCTCGCAATATTTTTTGTCAATGATAATTTCATCAATAGCAGCATAGGCTTCGCATTCTAAGAATGTCACTGTCCAAACCAACCGATCTCCTGCTGCTACCATAGTTTTCAAACTATCTGTACCATGACCTGTGGAACCATTCGCTTTCTCAGTATCGGTAAAATAGACTTCTCCACTCAAAGAATCAGTGGCTAATGCGCCTACAACATCTATTACACTGGCGATGGTGATTGTTTTTGTTGCCATAATCTATCTCTCTTTCCTTTTTTGAGATTGTGTTTGCAAATCAAGCAGTTAACTAACCCATCGGAATTGGGAGGTATCCCATACCCGCATTTGTAAACCCATTCCTCTTAGGATCATTGGAGACCTTAATATACGCGTCATAGGTAAAGTCTACTGGTATCCAGATCCATGCTCCATCATCAGGTGAGAGCTTGTACAACTGGATATGCATTGTATAAGCATAGGTTCCCGGTCTAGATGTATCTACAGATGCAGCCCAGTACCAGCCGTCTGTAACCATATCAGGAGATCCATAGGCAGCTGGATAGATAATCTTTTTATCAACTGCTTCACCAGTAATATTGGTAATGATTGGATTCAGAGAATTGATCTCAGGAATCTTCCCGTCCTCTTCGCTAACTAGCTCTCCTGTGACATCCATGATTTTTTGTCCAGAAGAGCCAATATCATATTTGGCATTACCATTTTTAGTCTGAAGCTTGGTCTTGATACCAACATCTTGCGAGATAGTTTCTAGTTCCTTAATGACATCAGCGATTTTTGTAGATCCCTGAGCGCTAGTTAATCTATCTGTAAGGTCTTTGATATTATCAAGTACCTTGAGATCGCTATTTTTGGATTTGTCTGATAGAAAGCTCTTGGGTAGGGTAGGTGGCAAAGAACCAACACCATAGGGTAGCCAGTTCAACACCTGCTCATTAGCCTGGGAACCATCACAGTAACTAGCACCATTGATTGCAGAAATCAATTTACCAGTTCCTAAACCTTCTGACCCCTGTAATCTCATATTGTCGAAGAGGTAAGTGTTACCTTCTAACGTATTGGCTGCTACAGCTGCCGCAACATCAATCAGCAAAATTATTCCAAGCTGTTGGCTCATAACGTTTCCTTTTTTCCTGAGTTTAAGTTTGTTTTCACTCTCGAATAACCTAGTCCCAACGGGTCATAAACTACCGTTTTTGGAGGCTTATTGATGGGCTTTCCGTTAAATTATCTTCAAAGCAGGGGTGTCTACATACATTAGACAGTTCTTTCCTTCATACATCTGAAGCTCGAATCTATATCGATACTCCACTCCAGGTACAAGGTAATGTGGCACAATTCCAGACCAAACATTGAGATGCAGCTTGTCGCTTTCCAGTTTTGTAGGGTCACTTGGAAGCGGTTCAACACTAGTACCATCTTGGTTAAGAAAGGTAATCTTTCTGATAGCTACCGGTGTCTGCAAATCAAGAGCCAAAATTGTCCAGTGTATAATTTCTCCTGGTTTGCACACAGTCACCAAGTTAGGTGTTCCTTGATTCAAGCTACCAGCAGGACTATCGTCCATCATGCAAAGATTACCATTTAACAGCGTGCCGCCAGAAAGCGATTCAATGACATCAACAACACTAAATATGCTGATCTTTGACTCCATAATTTTCCTCACTGTTATTTGACTTAAAAAAAGACAGTCGTTATCACTCCTCTCAACTAAATTCAGAGGATTCTTGTTGCACTGAGCTAACCTGAATAAATCAAGAATTAGCTCTTGACAAGCTTACTAGAATAAGTAATCTAGGGTTCGGGAGTGAAATTCCCTACCTTAATGCATACCACTCAAAAATTGGCTAATTTTAAAATACATCTCTGATTAAAGGAACCTTACTTAAGGGAGTTCTATAAATCTCCTCAGACCACTTTTTAACCAGCTTTATTTCAAACTTGTAGCCACTCTTCTCTGTATAATACACATTAGCTTCTCCTTGGTTAAATATAGATAATGAGTGGGTTAAAGATTGCAGAAATAAACGTTTAATTCCTTCAGTTCCCAACATATTATCCATTCTGATAAATAAACTCTTGGCATCATCTACCGCCGCAATTAATTGCAAACTTTTTGTTGTGCGAGAGTTGACAAACTGAATTTCATGCGCCAGTGCTTCCAAGTCGAAAATACCAGATGATTTCAATTCATGACAGAGGGAAGCGTAGACTTGGGGAGCAGAATATTGTGTATCATTAATGTGAATAATATCTCCACTACGACCTAGAAACTCAAATTGTTGGGTCTTCAATCCTGGTCCATCTAAATTAGGACGACGGATAACTCTATCTCCTGATTTAAATCTCAAAAAGGGTGCTTCATGTCCATGAAGTCGAGTCACAACCAACTCACCTTCTTCTCCTTCAGCAACCCACCGCCCTTCACTATCCACAATCTCAATCAGATGTAAACCTGGAACCGAAGCCAAATAGGGTGAATCACCCTGTAATTGCAAGCCAATAGCTTCATTTTGAACTGTAGCAAAGTAACTCAAAATTTCGAGATTGGGATAAAGCTCTTTTAGCTCTAGTTGCTTACGATGTGGTAATACTCCACTACCGTACATTGCTACGCGGAAACTTTTTCTGGCTTCCTCATTTAAGCCAATACCGAGGTCGCTCAAAATGGCTATTCCCGCCGAAATTGCCATAATTGCTTTGGGTCCTTTATAGGACATAATATGGTGATAAACTTCCCTCATTACCGGGCCTGCACCCAGATAGTTGATGCCGGGGATGCTTTGTAAAACACCACCAACCATTGTGCCGCTACTCCACATTTGAAAGTCCGCTAAGGTAGTAGCAACCCACTTGGGATCATCTCCGGTTAGGTAATTACCTAACATATATTTCCCAATAAATTCTCCGGCGAGCTTGTAGGTATCTTGTAACTCTCGTAGTGAATAAACCATTTCCACTGGTAATCCAGTAGTGGTTCCGCCACTGGCGACAATTTCAAAACCACCATAGCTTAAGGGTACGACTAAACCTGGTCTCGATCCCATAAATAAGTCACTCATGACTGTTTTATCAGACATAGGTAACTGCTGCCATTCCTCAAAATTGCGGGGAGCTTTTTTCAGACCAGACTTCTCAATCATCTCTTTCCAAATAGGATTGAGCATTAAAGTATTGGTCATTTGTTGCAAGCGCCGCAACACTAAAGCATTTTGAGTGGAGCGGTCAATTTCACTATAGTTGGTTTCCAGAAGGCTTTCACATTTCTTGATTTTACTCAAGAACGAAGGTAGTTTAACTACTTCATCAATTGATTTTGGCTCTAATTCATCAGGTGAAATCAACTGATTTACCAACTCTTGATTAGAGGTAGATGCCATCTGAGTTTCAGTCAACATATTTTTATTTAGACCCTGATTATTGGTAATTGATTGAGCAATTATTGTGCCTTTTCATTTGAGATATTAACATCCAGAAACGGCACGCAGAAAAACTGATTTATCTCCAGAATGTTTATAATTGATTGAGTAATTCTTGTCCAGTTTTTGTAATTTCAGATATTAACATCTGGATGTGATCGCTATTGATTTCATGATTCATGAAAACGACGCGCAGAGACCCTGTACTATTAATATCGACCTTGGAAATGAAGAATTTTCCCTTTTCTGTGATCCGGTTTCTAATTGCAACTTGAAAATCGGGGAAATCTTTCTCAACTAAATTTGAGGGGAGATAACGGAAGCAAAGAATATTAGCTTCTGGTTTGTGAAGTACCTGGAAATCAGGTTTTGCTGTCAGGATCTGATAGGCTTGCTGGGTCAAATCACACAAATACTCGATCTTATTAGCAAATAGAGCTTTTCCGTAAAGGGCCCATAATACCCATAAGTTCATGATTAGGGGTCTTTTCGTACACTCAAAATTTTGTTCTGCACTATCGAATTGAGTGTAGATATTGGGAACTTTTTCAAAGACATAACTAGCTTGTTGATGGAATGCTCCATAACTTTTCTCTTTATTCTTATAGAAAAGAAGGGTACACACCCCAGGTAGAAACATCATTTTGTGAGCATCCCAGACAAAGGAATCTGCTTGATCAATTCCTTTTAATTTGTGGCGCAATTTATCGGCAACTAGTAAGCTACCACCGTGAGCGCCATCTACATGAAGCCAGATATTTTTTTCTTGGGTAATCTCTGCTAATTGGTCAAGTTGGTCAAAAGCTCCTACGGAAGTAGTTCCGGCGGAAGCCACTAGGCAGAAAACCTTTAGTCCTCGTTTCTCGGCTGCTTCTAGGGTGGGTCTGACTTTCTCTATACAAATTTGTCGTTCCTGGTTAATTGGCAGACGAACGATTTGGTTTTCCCCAATCCCGATGATTCCTACAGCGCGATTAATACTGTAATGTGCATCTTCACTCACAGCAATTGCCGGACGATACTGCCCCTCTAACGCAGAGATACCTTCAGACCAAATATGGGGAAATGTATGATTTCTAGCGGCCAATAGGGCTGTTAAATTGCCTAATGTCGCGCCAGAAGTGGTGACCATAGCAAAACTTTCTGGGTCCCAACCGATGAATTGATTCAATTCACTGGCCATAATTCGCTCAACCACGTTAGGTAGTGGTCCGGCTTCATAAAAGGAGGATGGTTGATTCACTATGGAACTGAGCAAATCAATAAGACCAGCCAAGGGAATCACACCAGAAAATTGCCGACCCATATATCCCGGCGAGTAAACTTGTATCCCGGTTTTAATATATAAGTCAATAATCGCTTCTAATTTTTCGGGATTAAAGGCGGGAATGCTTTGGTATTCCTCAGTCATCAGATCCTTGGCGGCTTCTAACAGAACATAAGGATTGGACTGTTCTAGCCCTCTGATTGAGGATTCGGCCAAGTATTTTTCTAACTTGGATATAACAATCTCTGCACTTTTCCGAAACAAGTCAGGATCGAAGACATCTTCACCAGTATTTCCTCGGTGTTCGGCATTGATACCCAGATCACTTAAATACATTTAAGCTATGCCCCTAAATAAGTTTCCCTGATTTTTCGATGGTAACTGCTATGAGTTAATGCACTTACCCAAAAATACACGTTTCATTCATAGCATCCAGCAATCTTGATGTCAATGCGATGATGTAAGAAAAAAGCCTACTTATGAGTGTCGTTCTCAGTAAAAATATTAATTACTCAAACTCAGTATTTAGGCGGAGTTTTGGTGAGAAGATAGGAAAATAAAAAATTAAATGTGAATCATCGGAGTTATGAATCATGCTATCAGTGGGCGATGCAGAGGCAATTATTTTAAATTTAGTGCAACCTTTAGATCGGGAACAGGATAGAGAAATTATAGATTTGTGGGCGGCAGATAACCGGATTATTGCTACTTCAGTTAGTAGTGAATTAGACTTTCCTTATTGGGATAATTCGGCGATGGATGGCTATGCGGTGCGTTATGCAGATGTACAGGAGTCTAGTGAGTTAGAGGCGACTGTTTTAGAGGTTATTGAAGAAATTCCGGCGGGATATCAACCCCAGTTGACAGTTCAGCCAGGACAAGCAGCGCGAATTTTTACTGGGGCGGTGATGCCTAGTGGGGCGGATACTGTGGTGATGCAGGAGAGGACACGGCGGGAAGGGAGCAATGTATTAATTTTAACTGCGCCCCAAGCGGAGGAATTTGTCAGACACAAGGGGGCTTTTTATCAAGGTGGGCAACAATTATTATCAGTAGGAATTAAGTTAAATGCTCCAGAAATTGCGGTTTTGGCGGCGGCGCAATGTGCAAAATTAAGTGTTTACCGTCGTCCGCGTGTGGCAATTTTTTCTAGTGGCGATGAGTTGGTGACACCTGATCAGATTTTACAACCTGGTCAAATTGTGGATTCTAATCAATATGCTTTGGCGGCGTTAGTCAGGGCGGCGGGGGGAGAACCGTTATTATTGGGTATTGTGAAAGATGATCCAGATGCGTTGCGAGAGGCGATCGCCTACGCTATGGTTCATGCTGATATGATTTTATCTTCTGGTGGTGTGTCTGTGGGTGATTATGATTATATCGATCAGATTTTAGTATCCTTGGGCGCAGAAATTCATATTCGCTCTGTGGCTATGAGTCCAGGTAAACCCCTGACAGTTGCTACTTTCCCCACTCCCCCGGTTACTGAGCGTAGTCGAAGTAACTCCCCCATTTACTTTGGTTTACCGGGGAATCCAGTTTCGGCCTTGGTGACTTTTTGGCGATTTGTGCAACCAGCGATGAGGAAACTTTCGGGGTTGGCTAGGGGTTGGGAACCAGTATTTTTCAGAGTGCGATCGCATGACGAGTTAAAGTCTCATGGTCAGCGAGAAACTTACATTTGGGGTAGCTTGCGTTTAATTGATGGAGTGTATGAATTTCACAAAGCTGCTGGTAGTCACAGTTCCGGCAACTTAATTAACTTAGCTGAAACCAATGCTTTAGCTGTTCTACCCGTGGGTACAACTATGATTTCTGCACAAGCAGAGGTTCAAGTTTTACAGATTACACTCGGATGAAATGTGTTTTTAGGAGGAACTAACCACAAAGGACACAAAGAACACAAAGGAAAGAGGTTTCACAAGATTTGTTGCGTAAGTCCAAGGATTTTATTTCTTCCTTTCTTTGCGAACTTTGCGGTTCATTTTTTCATAATTTTCCGTAATTCCTACTTCAATCTACCAGCCAAGGTAGCGACTATAGATAATAACTGGGCGGGTGAGATCGGTTTAGCGAAGTGCATTTGAAAACCTGCGGCTAAAGCTTCTGTATGGTCTGCATATTCAGCATAGGCTGTGAGGGCGGCGGCGGGAATTTTTCCCCCGGCTTCAGGACTCAACTCTCTGACCTGACGAATTAAACTATAACCGTCTTCTTCTGGTAAACCAATATCAGATAAAAGTGCATCATACCCACCAGGGTTGGCTATCAGGGTGGCGAGAGCTTCTTTTGCTGATTCCACTCCTGTCATTTCCGCTCCAGACTGTTCGAGAACCTTTTTAAATAATTGGATGATCTCTGCTTGATCATCTACCACTAATACCCGTACTCCTTCCAGAGATGGAATTTCATCCATTGGTAGTTCTGGCTGATTTATGCAAGCTGCTGGTTCCGTGAATGTAGGCGAAGATATCTGTTGCTTGGGAGATTGCAGAGGTAGCCGGACTGTAAAAGTTGCCCCTTGACCTTCACCCTGGCTTTCGGCTGCAATTGTACCGCCGTGGAGTTCTACCAAATAGCGGACAATGGAAAGCCCCAGTCCCAACCCAGGGTTAGAACGGGTTCTGCTACCATCAGCTTGACGGAATCGCTCAAAAACATAGGGCAGAAAGTCAGCAGTAATACCATGACCAGTATCACTGACTAGAATTTGAGCTTGAAAATCAGTGTAATTTAGGGTGATAGTAACTTTACCGCCAACTGGGGTGAATTTAATGGCGTTAGAAAGTAAATTCCAAAATACCTGCTGTAAGCGATTCCCATCACCTACCATACTTGTGGGTGCAGGAGTTAGCTGGCGGACAATTTGAATATTTTTCGCTTCTGCTGAAAAACGCACTACCTCAATGGCAGATTCAATTACTGAAACGAGGTCAATTTGCTGGGTATCCATTCGCAGTCTACCTGCACTAATGCGAGAGATGTCTAGCAAATCTGTAATCAAATGTGCTTGAGCCTGGGCGCTGCGTTCAATAGCTGCTAAACCCTGACTAATTGTCTCTTGATCAAATTGCTTCCTCTGTAATAAATTCGACCAGCCCAGCATAGAATTAAGTGGGTTACGCAGTTCGTGGGAGAGAATCGATAAAAACTCATCTTTGGCACGGTTGGCGGCTTCTGCGGCATTGCGAGCTGACTGTTCTTGACCTAAAAGGTGGGTGCGTTCTGCTTCTAATTGCTTTTGCTGAGTAATATCTTCAATTACCAGCAGAATCATTTCCCTATTGTCTGTTAGGGTCATTTTTCGGGCATTGAGCCGCATGATTTTCTGTCCAATTTGCTCAAAGTTGTGTTCAACTTCCAGACCTTGAAACTGGTTTTCATAAGGGAGAATTTCTTCTAAAAGCGATCGCAATTGGGGAATATTCCACTGTCCATTCCCGATTTCGTAAACCAGGCGTTGTTCTGTTTCTGCTGGTAGAACCTGGAAAGTATCATAGAAAAATTGATTGGCGCTCATGACTCGTAAGTTGACATCTAGCACCACTAGAGATTCGCGCATCGTATCGACAATGGCCTGCACATAATCTCTGGATGTTCTAATCAGATCCGAACTGCGTTTCAGGTCGTCAATATCAACTAAAATCACCACAGCACCATCAATTTTGTTGTCTATTGTCCGATACGGTCGAATCCGCAGGTCATACCAACGCCCGTTTTTGTCTTGAAGTTCTTGTGTTTTAAAATTGAGAGTACCAATTACATCTAAAATTTGTTTCTCTAAGTCAGGAATATTCAAGTTGTGATTAATATCACTGATTGGTCGCCCCATATCACTGGAAATTAAGTTAAAAATTTTTTCAGCTACCGGGGTATAGCGGCGAATTTGCAGATTTCCTCCCAACATCAGGATGGGAATATTAATACTACTGAGGAGATTTTGTAAATCATTAGTGACTTCGTTTGACTGGATATTACGCCGTTGTAGTTCGTCGTTAATCGTATTCAGTTCTTCGTTGGTAGCCTGAATTTCTTCCTTGGCTGTTTCTAATTCCTCATTGGTGCTTTGTAATTCTTCGTTGCTGGAGAGAATTTCTTCGTTAGCGGCTCGTAGATCTTCATTAGTAGCTTGCTGCTCTTCAATAATTGATTGCAGATACTCTTTATTAGCTGCTAACTCTTGTTTAAGTCGCTTAATCTCCTGCTCTTGCTCGTTGGGCTTGCGTCGCTTAGACTGCCCAGGAGGGCTAACTGCCTCTAAAATAGGGGTTGGGGAGGATGATGCAAACAGCACTAAAAAGTAGCATTCTCTAGCCGCAGGAGGTTTAAATGGAACAACATCAATTTTTACCTGCCTGACTTGCTGGTTATCTCTCATTTGTATGCCTGACTTACTCACCGGCACTTGTTTATTTTTCGCTTGATGAATAGTGGTACGTAACTCTAACCGTAATTCATCTTTCGCCATTTTCAGTAAGTTAAAATTGGGTCTGCCTAGTGGTGGTTGCAGATAAGGACTGGTATATCCCCGGAATTGCAAAATTTCCCAATCTTCGTTAATAATTACACCCACCGGAGCGTAGTCATTTAACACAATCAGGTCAGCTGCTTTATACAGTTCCACATCACTCCAGGTATCTGCGCTGACTGGTGGCTGGGTGTTGACAGTTTCTAAAGGATAGTTGTTGGTAATCAGATCCATGCCCAAGCGAGTTGCAGTAATTTTCCGGGAGTATATTTTATTCTTTCTATCCACTAAAGCAAACAAGTCCGGGAACTCACCGACTGTTTCCGATGTGCCTAACATCAAAAAACCATTGGCATTCAGACCGTAGTGGAAAATCGGCAGCAGCTTTTTCTGCACGGCGCTGCCCAAATAAATTAGCACATTGCGACAGGTAATTAAATCCAACCGGGAAAATGGGGGATCGCCAATCAGGTTTTGTCTGGCAAAAACGCACAGTTCCCGCACTGGCTTACTAATTTGATAACCGCCCTCGACGGGGACAAAGAATCGCTGGAGCCGTTCTGGTGAAATATTTACTACTTGATTTATTTTATAAATACCGTTGCGAGCTTGTTCAATTGCTGATTCGTTGATATCTGTGGCAAAAATCTGGATGGGAATATTAGTTACTTGATTAGTTAAAAACTCTAGCAAGCAGATAGCGATAGAGTAGGCTTCTTCACCTGTGGAACAACCAGCTACCCAAATGCGGATGGGTGAGTTTGGGGTTCTATTTTTGGTAATTATGGGAAAAATTTCTGTCTTTAAGGCTTCAAAGGCTTCGGGGTCGCGGAAAAAACTGGTGACAGTAATTAGTAGATCTTGATATAAAGCTTTAATTTGTGCGGGGTTATCTTGGAGATAACTGACGTAATCTTCTAGCCTGTCTAGTTTAGATAACATCATCCGTCGCTGGATGCGCCGCTTCAGGGTGGTGTTTTTGTAATGGCTAAAGTCAACTTTGGTCGCATTTAGCAGTAGAGTATAGATGATTGATAGGGAATCTGTGCCTTCAGGTATTATATCTATGGGTTTAACTGAGGTGGGATGATTAACGTAGGGATGCTGACTGATATTAGCTAATTCTGCGGCAATTTGTTGCGGTGTTAAAATAAAATCTACATAGCCGGAAGCCACGGCTGTATTCGGCATACTATTAACTTTTGCCGATGCTTCACACTGAGCAAAAGTGATCCCCCCAGCTGCTTTGATTGATTCTAGTCCCCTTGTGCCGTCAGAGTCACCCCCCGACAGTACCACCCCAATGGCTTTGTTTCCCCGTTCTTCTGCTAAGGAAATAAAGAAAGTATCAACTGTCATGGAAAATCCATGCGTCTTTTCTCGTGGACTCAGTTGCAGGATTCCTTGACTAATGTTCATCATCCTATTGGGTGGTATTACATAAACATGATTTGGTTCCACCACTATGCCATCCTCTACTTCTACCACAGGCATTTGGGTGGTGCGAGAAAGAATCTCTGTCAACAAACTTTTTTGATTGGGGCTGAGATGCTGAATTATGACAAAGGCCATACCTGTATCAATAGGTAAATGGCTGAGTAATTCTCTAAATGCTTCTAGTCCTCCGGCTGAAGCACCCATACCGACAATGGGAAATAATTCGTTTTGGCTAACCTTCCCGTCAGAAGAGTTGGATTGAGAGTTCATTATTTTCAGCCGAGCAGGTTTCGGAAAATTGTTTGTGATTAATTAAAGTTTGATGACTCTGGTTCTACTTTAGCTAAAACCGTTTGACAGATTTAGATAAAACTCACCATTGACAAATTAGACGAGAAGTGGATTCATGTCACGCAGAGGCGCAGAGTCGCAGAGAATATGAGTTAAAGAAATGTAATTTTGGCATTTCATATTCAAATTCACCAACGCTAAAATTATTATGATGGCAAAACCGGCATTATTTCAGAGATATATTCTATGCAGCTACTTCAAACAACCGACAAAGATTTTTACGTTAGATTCAAAGCACTGGTGAGCGATCGCCGGGAAGCAACGGTTGATGTTAGTGGTACAGTTAAAGATATCCTGGCTGATGTGAAAGTGCGCGGTGATGCCGCAGTTCGGGAATATACTACTAAGTTTGATCATTACAGTCCCCCATCTCTGCATTTGAGCGCTGATTTTATCGCCGCACAAGCCGCAAAATGTCCACCAGATGTTAAGGACGCTTTGGCATTAGCTGCGGACAGAATTGGGTTTTTTCATCAAAAGCAATTACCCCAAGATATTGGCTATACGGATTCCGCCGGGGTGAAATTGGGATTAAATTGGGTTTCTCTCTCCCAAGTGGGAATTTATGTTCCTGGAGGACGCGCCAGCTATCCTAGTTCTGTACTGATGAACGCCGTACCTGCAAAAATTGCGGGGGTGGAAAGAATTGTCATGGCTGTACCTATGCCTCGTGGTGAAATTAATCCGGCTGTACTGGCTGCTGCTGAAATTGCTGGGGTTACAGAAATTTATAGCATAGGTGGGGCGCAAGCGATCGCAGCTTTAGCTTATGGTACTGAAACTCTCACCCCTGTAGATAAAATTGTCGGCCCTGGTAACGCCTATGTCGCTGAAGCGAAACGTCAGGTATTTGGAACTGTGGGTATTGATAGCGTCGCCGGTCCTTCGGAAATTTTAGTGGTCGCAGATAGCCAAAATAACCCAGAATGGATAGCCTGGGATTTACTCTCCCAAGCCGAACATGATCCTAGCGCCCAATCAATTTTAATTACTGATACGGCTGCTTTTGCAGAAAAAGCGATCGCCGCAATTGAGCAAATTCTCGTAAATCTACCGACTAAGGAAGTAGCTAAAGCTAGTTGGGAAAAACATGGTGCGGTGATTTTAGTAGAAAATTTAACTGACAGTATACCCCTACTCAATCAGTTAGCTCCCGAACACGTAGAACTGTGTGTAGATGATCCCCAAGAACTGGCTAGTAAAATTAAATGTGCTGGGAGTATATTTCTAGGACGTTATACCCCAGAAGCCATTGGCGACTATTTAGGAGGACCGAATCATGTCCTACCCACCGCCCGTTCCGCCCGTTTTGCTTCTGGCTTGAGTGTCTACGACTTTCTCAAGCGCATTACCTATTTAGAATGTAATCAACAAGCCCTGCAAACCATAGGTAAAGCCGCCGTCACCTTAGCTGCTGCTGAAGGCTTACCGGCTCATGGTGGTAGTGTTTCTATTCGCCTAGAATAACTCTGCGCCCGGTGTACACATAAGTCGGTAAATTCTCGTTTGTGTCATAAGACCCCACCCCTAGCCCCTCCCCGCAAGCGAGGAGGGGAACAAGATGTCTGATTAAATTTTGTTTTTAAGGCTGGAAACTCTGTTTAGCTCAGGATGTATGTACACGGTAGCTGCGTCTGTGCGGTGGAAAAATTCAACTTTTGAGGTTGTATAGCAACAGCCAAGGAGGTTAGGACATAAACGGATAATAAAAGCGAGACACCAAAAGGGTCTTAACCCAGTCCCTGTTCCCTGCTTGCTATAACTGTGTAGGAAGATGATCTGATCATACCCCTACACAGCCAATTATCGCCTTTTAGGAGAACTGCGTTTGAGTTCCCGTTTTTCGTTTTCTCGGAGACGGCGATCGCGCCAGTCTGCTACTGTTAAGTAACCAACGCCACCAGTCACCGCTACTAGCAGTAATAAGGCGACTAAAGCCAAAATATTCAGGAATGGATTTTCCACGCTTCCCCTATAGTCCGTTACGTCCCCAAACTACCATTGCAATTGACCAAGTGAACACAACCAAGAGTGATACCCAGCCTAGTGTCAAAGTTGCCATAGTCTTACTTGCTAAATAATTACAAAACGTCTCTAATACCCATCATAATGGGAAAGGCAGTTGATTCTGCAACGGTTTTTCTGATCTGTGGATTTGAGAAAGTGAGCGAAACTTCAGATAAACAATTGATGGCGGAACGCTTAGAATCTCTCAAGGCTGGGATAATTGGGGGTGTTTCTTTGTGCAGCGCTTTCTTAATTACCAGTTTGGTCAAGAGTCTGGTATTGCTCAAATATTTTCCCACACTATTAAGTCTGCACACAGAGATTAATTGGCATTGGTGGCTGAGTGGGGGAATTGCGGGGATTTCTGGGTTATTATTTGGTGTCACTTATCGCTATATCATCCGCACAGATCAAAATCTGCAACTGAAATCTGGTGGTGTGCTGGCTTTCGGTTTAGTGCGCGGCTTAACCCAGATTGATCATACTCATGGAATGTTACCCGGTTTCGTGCTGGCGGGGGAAAGTGTTTTGTGGTTTGCAGTGGGTGCGATCGCCCTGGAAACTACAATTAAATTAGGTTGGCTCAAAGCTTTTAACTCAAAGGCATAATAAAACTTATTAATCTGAAAAGTTACACTAGAGCAAATAGTAACAATTTCGAGCGCCACAAATCCATGCCAGCACCCCATTCTCTTAAAACCCCCTATTTTCTCCAGCAGTTACAGTGGGTAGCAGATCCTGTAGGCTATATGGAAAAAGCTGTCCAACAATATCCTGACATTTTCACAGCTAATGTAGTGGGTTTTGGTAATAACTTGGTATTTGTCAACGATTCCCAGGGAATCCAAGAAATTCTAACCAATGACCGTAAAAAGTTTTTTGCTAGTGGTGAAAAAAACAAAATTTTACAACCTTTAATCGGTGATTATTCGGTGATGATGCTGGATGGCGATCGCCACAGAAAACGGCGACAATTGGTAATGCCATCTTTTCATGGCGACCGGATGCGAAGTTATAGTCAGGCCATTACTGACATTACCGCAAAAGTCTGGAGTCAATTACCCCACAATCAATCTTTTACGGCTCGTGATGTCACCCAAGATATTACATTACAAGTGATGTTACAGACCGTCTTCGGAGTATACGCAGGAGAACGCCACCAACAACTAAAAGCACAATTACAGCGCATAGCGGATGTCTTTCGCTCACCTTTGACTTCTAGTCTGCTATTTTTCCCCTCTCTACAAAAGAATTTAGGTGCGTGGAGTCCCTGGGGTAAATTTTTAAGAGATAGACAGGAATTAGACAATTTAATTTACGCTGAAATTGCCGAACGCCGTCAGCAGAACTTTGAAAATCGTGTTGATATCCTTTCTTTATTGATGTCAGCAACAGATGAAGCCGGTCACCCGATGACAGATCAAGAATTACGTGATGAGTTAATGACTCTATTGTTTGCTGGATATGAAACCACAGCTACATCAATGGCTTGGGGATTATATTTGATTCACAAACACCCAGAAGTTCGGGAAAAACTGCTGGAAGAATTGGATAGTCTGGGTGATTCACCAGATCCCATGAGCATTTTCCGTTTACCTTATCTCACAGCTGTGTGTAATGAAATCTTGCGGATTTATCCCGTGGCTATGTTGACCTTTCCCAGAATAGTCAAAGAACCAATGGAACTTTTGGGATATTCTTTAAAACCAGGTACAGCAGTATGTGGCTGTATCTATCTGACTCACCAGCGTGAGGATTTATACTCAGAACCTAAAAAGTTTAAACCAGAGCGCTTTCTCGAACGCCAATTTTCTCCTTATGAATTTATCCCCTTTGGTGGCGGTGTGCGTCGCTGTATGGGTGAGGCTTTGGCAGTGTTTGAACTGAAAATAGTATTAGCAAAAATTATATCAAGCTATCAACTGGCGTTGGTAGATGATCAACCCGAAGTACCTCGCCGTAGAGGTGTTACTCTTGCGCCTGGGCGTGGTGTGACAATGGTAATTACAGGGGAGCGATCGCCACAATTATCTCCAGTGAGTATGGCGACAAGTTAAACTCAAAACTGGGACAATCTCCAAGCAGTGATAAAATTTTCATAGTATTATTTTTCTCACGTAAATCTGATTTGATATGGAATCCCTAACCTCTCGTATGCAGGCGGTACAGTCGCCAATTATTCCTGTGGTTGGGGAATTAATTCAAAATCACCCCGGTACGATTTCTTTAGGACAGGGTGTAGTTTCATACGACCCACCCCCGGAGGCGATCGCACTGTTACCCCAGTTCCTTGCGGAATCAACTAATAATTTATACAAAGCAGTTGAGGGTATTCCCCCATTATTGGCAGCACTGGCGGCGAAGTTGCAAACCTTCAATAACATTGCAATTGCTGAGGATAACTGCATTTTAGTGACTGCCGGCAGCAATATGGCCTTTATGAATGCCATTTTAGCGATTACTTCCCCTGGTGACGAAATTATCCTGAATACGCCTTACTATTTTAATCATGAAATGGCGATCGCCATCGCTGGTTGTCGAGCAGTCTTAGTCGCCACAGATGAAAATTATCAACTCCGTCCCCAGGCGATCGCCCAAGCAATCACCCCCAAAACCAGGGCTATAGTCACAATTTCCCCCAATAACCCCACCGGAGTCGTCTATTCAGAAGCCGCATTACAACAGGTAAACCAAATCTGCGCTACTCATAGCATTTACCACATTAGTGATGAAACCTACGAATATTTTACCTACAACGGCGTAAAACACATTTCCCCTGGGGCGTTTAGTGGTAGCCGAAAACACACCATCTCTTTGTATAGCCTTTCTAAAGCTTACGGTTTTGCTAGCTGGCGCATTGGCTATATGGTGATTCCCCAACACTTATTAATCGCCGTCAAAAAAATTCAAGACACCATTCTCATTTGTCCCCCAGTAGTTTCACAGTATGCAGCGTTAGGAGCATTACAAGCCAAGCCAGAGTATTTACAGGAAAATATTGGGGAGATCGCCGCAGTCCGAGAAATCGTCATCAATGCCCTCAAACCCTTAGAAAATTTATGTAGTATTACTTACGGCAATGGTGCTTTTTATTTTTTCCTGAAAGTCCACACGCCCATAAATGACTTTGAATTAGTAAAACAATTGATACAGCAGCACCAAGTAGCAGTCATTCCAGGGACAACCTTCGGCATGGAAACAGGCTGTTATTTGCGGGTTGCCTATGGAGCATTGCAGAAAGATACCGCCCAAGCAGGTATAAAAAGATTAGTCCAAGGTTTAGAGGGTGTTTGAAAAGTATTATATGAAACCCATAATCTCCAAAAACCTAACCCCCCTACCCCCCTTCCCTACCAGAAAATGGGGTTTTCAAAGCCTCTCCAGTAATAAAAGTAATTCCTTTCCCCTCTCCTTGTAGGAGAGGGTTAGGGAGAGGTCGGGGAGAGGTTTGGAGAGGGGTCAATTTATACATTAAAAACTTTTAAAACATCCTCTTAGAGATGTTATTACAAAGTCGGGAGAATCAGAAAAATTCCCCCTGACCCCATTAATCTAAAATGAACTCGACAAACTCTGCTTGTCCAGCCAACATATTTTTATCTACAGCCGACAAAGTTTTATGATGAGAAGCGGGAGAATTTAAACACCGACACACTAACTCAGCCACATCTGGCCGATGAATAGTCCCCACAACACCCGGATCTTCCGTTAAAATCCCATTTCCCGTTGCTGGTTCCGACTTTAACCCACCAGGGCGAATAATCGTATAGATTAATCCACTAGAAATTAAGTGTTGTTCAGCCTTGTCTTTTTCTACCAACACAGGCCCCAGAGTTGCTAAAGCTTGGGGAGGTAAAGCACCAGCACTATTACCAGTTCCAATGGAAGAAACTAAAATAAACCTTTTGATTCCAGCTTTCACACCCACATCAATGAGATTTTTATTACCAAGGTAATCAGCCCTTTCACCTTCAGAAGGTAGACCGCCAATGGTACTAATAATAGTATGAATAGGCTCATCTGTGAGAATTGCTGCTTCCAGATCACTGACATTTAAAGCATCTCCCATCACAGTTTTAATCCCCATCGCTGTTAATTCAGTCACAGCAGCTTCGTTTCTCAGCAGGGCTTTTACCGGGAGATTTCCTACTGATAAGCATTGGGCAATTTCTTTACCAACACCACGACTTGCGCCTGCAAGAAAGATATAAGATGCACTTGTCATATTAATTCTCAATTATCTTCCAGGAATCTATCATAAAATCACAGGAAAAACTAACTCACATTTTGATTTATCAGAGTATTTAAGGCAAAAATTAGCATTAAACCGCCTCAACTAATATCAATTTACATATAATTTTTCAGAAGTTTTTCTATCATTTCGTCAACACTCTCTTGAGTATTAGAATTACACCAACCTGATCTAAAACTGCACAAAATCATCAAATCTATTAATTCATCTCTCCTCATCTGCGTGCAATTATTCTGTAAATCTGACTCTATGCACTAAAATGTTACCAGTAGGTTCACTATAGAATACCCAGTTATGTCTAGGAAAATTGTGTTCCTATAGATCATGAAAGATTGTTGTATCACAACGAATGCAGATGGATTGGATTAGCTTACTCAAAGCCCAACAAGCTGACTTCCTTCAACGTTTAACAAAACCTAAAACTCATGATTTATTTTTGCTGGTAAATCCAGTCAAAGGGTGTCACAGCGAGATGGTTGAGTTTTCAGGTGATAAATTGTCAGAAATCAAGGAATTTTCCCGCCAAAAAGCCGAAATTGTTGCTAAAAATCCCCCACCCATACCACCGGAATATCCCGACGATGTGTACTGGGATATACCTTTTTCCGAATACTTCCAGAAAGAAGCAGCAAAATATCTGTTGCGAGAAGAAATTGTTACCTCGGTAATGGCTAAACGCCTGGGTAAGTTAGCGAAAAAATTACCCCAAGACCCTGTGGAAAATATGGTGTTAGATGATGAAGGGAATTTACGCGGAGAGAGTAAATTTACTTACGTCCTTACAGATAATCTTCAGTGGAAGGTGCAAGTTCACGCAGTAGATGAAGAAAGTGTTAATAGTATTAAAAAAAATAAAGTTAGGTGGTCAGTTACTCAAGATGATTTAAAAAATCATGTATTAATATTTTTGTGTTTATTGCGGCAATTTTCTACTGATGACTGTCAGCAAAAGCCGGCGATAATTGCTGGTTTTTTACCAAGCAACCAAATAGAATTTTCAGACCAAAAAGTGTATATTACGCCGAGTGATTTGTGGTATTCTGGGGGCTTAAGTTGGTATTTTAAATCATTAATCACCGAAACAGAAACACCATTATTAGTTAAGAAAAATCAGATAAAAACGACGGTTGAAACTTTACCACCAGAACATCCAGAAAAGGAAGTGATTGGTGATTGGGAATGTTGGCAAACATTAAAAAGTCATAACCAGGGAATTAATTGTTTAATTTTTAGTTCTAGGTCTAATAATGGTCAAAATTCACCTATATTAGCCAGTGGTAGCCGTGGAGAAATCAAACTATGGGATTTAAGTAAGGGTGAATTAATCGCAACATTATTAGAATCCCCTTGGGTAAAATCTGGGGAAATTAATCAGGTTAATTCTTTAGCATTTAGTACAGATGGACAAACTTTAGTCAGTGGTGGTGCAGATTCGACAGTTAAGCTTTGGCATATCGGCGGATTAGATTTGATCGATATCCTCGACAAGCATCATAGTATGGTGCGGTGTGTGGCTTTTACTCCCGATGGAGGAATGTTGGTAACTGCTGGAGATGATAGGAAAGTTTTGTTTTGGGATTTGGTGCAGCGTCAGGTGGCGATCGCCTTATCCTTAGATGATACAGCTGCTCATTCCCTGGTGATTAGTCCCAATGGGCAAACTTTGGCTATAGGTAGCTACCGCAAAATCAAAGTGTGGCAGACTTTACAACCCAATGAATGGAAAACTCTCAAAGATTCACCACCGTTATATACCCTGACTGGTCATTCTCACATCGTTTCTGCCCTAGCTATCTGTGCAGATGCTAAACTGCTAGTCAGTGGTAGTTGGGATCACACCATTAAAATTTGGCACTTGGAAACAGGGAAATTAATCCGTACTCTCACAGGACATAGAGATCGAGTATATGCGATCGCCCTCAGTCCCGACCAACAAATTATCGCCAGTGGTAGTGCAGATCACACCATCAAATTATGGCATTTAGAAACAGGTGAATTGCTAGCCACTTTCACAGGTCATAGTCATACAGTTACAGCCCTAGCCTTCACAGATTCCGGCGAAATGTTAGTTTCTGGCAGTTGGGATCAAACAATCAAAATTTGGCAAAGAAGCTGATTAGGGAGGCTTTGAATGACATCTGTGCCGAAAAATTACCTACCGCAGCGTTTAAATTGGCTCCAGATATTTAAGTTATGTGAAATCACCAAAAAGTCAGTAGGCTAAGATTGGGTAAAACCAAAAAATGTATATTAATGTACTTTTATGCTCAATAATCTCGGATTTGTCTTAAAATTGCTGATACTGTCCGCCTTGTTATCAGTAGGAATAAAATATCTAGGGCCGAATTTATCCATACCAGCCACAGATACTAACGCCTTAATTATAGTTTTATCACCAACTATGATCATGGCGATCGCTTTATTTTGGAGATTTCAGTCAGCACACCAACAAAATTAAGAGAAATTGTTAAAATCAGCTAACCTAATCTCAACGACATAGCTGGGGGATAGCCTGTGAATCTTGGTCAATGGATCGGCTTAATCGCCATAGTCCTTTCCTTATATATCTTATGGCAAATTCGGCAAGTGCTATTACTGATATTTGCCGCAGTCGTCTTAGCTTCCACCTTAAACCGCCTAGCCAAACGCATTCAAGGCCTCGGAGTTAGACGTGGCTTTGCTGTTGTCCTCTCCGTAGCGATTTTTTTCGCCGGAGTTGTGACTTTTTTCTGGCTAATTGTTCCCCCCTTCGCAGAGCAGTTTCAAGAACTCACATATCGAGTTCCCCAAGGGTTTGCGCGGTTTAATGGTTGGATACAAAGACTAGAAAACCTAGTTCCTACTGAATTAGTTTCTTATATTCCCAATTTAAACGACCTAATTGCACAAGCACAACCTTTTCTCAACGAAATATTAGGAAACTCCTTCGCCTTTGTATCCAGTTCTTTAGAAGTGATACTCAAGATATTATTAGTCTTAGTATTAACAGGAATGTTCTTAGCCGATCCTGAAGCCTATCGTAGATTATTTATTCGCCTATTTCCCTCATTTTATCGCTCCAGAATCGATGGGATTTTAGAACAATGTGAAGTTTCCTTAGAAGGATGGATTACAGCCGCTTTTATTGCCATGAGTTTTGTGGGAATATTAAGTGTCATAGGCTTATCCATTTTGAAAGTCAAAGCCGCCCTAGCTTTAGGAGTTTTAGCCGGATTTCTCAACTTAATTCCTAACTTAGGCCCGACATTGAGTGTGACACCAGCAATGGCGATCGCCCTATTAGATAATCCCTGGAAACCTGTAATTGTCTTCATACTCTATTTTGTCATTCAACAAATTGATGCTAATGTCATTACTCCCACAGTCATGTCACAACGGGTTTCACTACTACCAGCAATAACCTTAATTTCTCAACTATTTTTCGTCACATTCTTTGGCTTCTTAGGATTATTTTTAGCCCTACCATTAACAGTAGTTGTTAAAATTTGGCTGCAAGAAGTATTGATTAAAGATGTTCTAGATCAATGGGGTAGTAATCACCGCAAAGAAACTGAATTAGTCATAATTTCTCAATCTTCTCCCCCAGATACTGAATGGGTAACAGAAGCTGAAACTGCTGAAGCAGAAACAAAACTAGATAACAGCGTACCACAGGAAGAATAATAACCATACTTCACACAAACAGCCATATTTAAGTCAAGTGCTGAAAAATAATTTTGTGTAATTCTAACTCCGTAAAAGGCTTTTTTAAATATCCAGAAGCTCCCACTAATCTCGCCTTCACTTGATCAACAATTCCCTGGAATCCTGTGACAAAGATTATCGGTGTATCCTTAAAATTAGCATTATTTCGTATAACTCGGCACAACTCATAACCGTCAATTCCTGGCATATTCAGATCCAATAAAATTACATCTGGCTTGTGTCTAATAATCGACATTACAGCCTTTATTGGATCATTAATTATCACCACAACACAACTTTCACTTTCTAAAAAACGATCAATTTCCTTGAGAATTGTCGGACTATCATCTACAGCAACAATTTTATAAACTTTTTGGGTAGTTATAGTAGCAGTCGTTACTCTTTCTCTACTCCGGTTCGTGTTATTTAATATTGTTAGTTCCGGAATATGTTCACTTACAAAAGTAGAACTATCTGGAAATTGCTCTACAGGAATATCATCAGCAACTTGACTATTATTTTGAATCGTCTCTACTGGAATATCCACTAAATTTGTTCGTAGTGATTCTATCGTATAAGTAGAATACAATGATAAATCTTCCAGATTTCTTGGTAATTGATCATACGGTGGATCTGGTTCATGCAATATAACTCCACCTTTGATAATGTCAGCGTATAACGTTTTAGCTAATTCCATCTCATTTTGATTCATCATCACCGCCAAATGACGTAAGCTAAAACCCTTCATCCAGTTAGATAAATGTGGCTGGATATCTGGATTATGAACCATGCTAGTAGTCAAAAGATATGGGCGCTGATAAGGTGAAGAAATATAAGGTGTGAAAGATAACCAATTACGTAATTGAATCTGGCAGAAATTTATTACTTTTTCTACATCCAATTTGCATATTGCTGATACCTCTATCTGGGAATCACTTAATGCAAAGTTACCAGCCTTAATTAACAACAATGATTCCACTACTTCTTTAACTAACTCTTGAACCAGCAAAGTTGCTTGTGCAGAATTTAAATACCCTTCACTTATTAGCCACTTAAGAGCTTGATAATCCGCAGGTTGCTTATTAACATTACCATGAGATTCAGCATCAAACATTAAGCGTAATTGCACACAAGTTTCGCTAGTCACCCCTGGAATTTGATCACTTAACCGATGTAAATGGCGTTCTAGTCTGTCAAAAGGTGCTACAGAATGAGTCGCATAGATTATTTTCCCCTCCTGGAGGTAAATTGACCAAGTGACTAAGTTACTAAAAGCTTGAAAACAAGTAGTATCATAAGAACTAGATAAGTGTCTTAACAGACTCTGAGGACGTAATCTTGTCAAGGTGCCAAAGTTATACATATTTTGGAGGATTTATAAAATAGTACACAAAATACAGAATATACCTAAAACGGAATTTTGATTCTGTGAATTTTTTGAATATTTAATATTTTTCTGAAAATAAAAGTAATTAATTAGTATCTAGGTGCATATAATAAGTTGTAAAATGGCTCTTTCAAAAGAATGCTAAACATTGCTCTGCTTAAATTAAAAAATCTGGCTAAATTTAATTTAGCTGCCAAATTAGCTACTAAAATTAGGAGTAATTGTAATAGTTAAAAAAATCTAATTAATCTCCCCAAAAACTTGCCCTATCAATGATTTCTGAAATAGATATGGCCACAAATTTTATAAGAGACTGGGCTTTATTATTTGATAACAACCCAGGTCAGCACCTGAGACATAAAGCCCTCATAGCTGAGGAAATTAAGTATATCCTCATTAATAAATGGTATATATAGATCATTTGCTAAAACCTATCTTTTTCATAAAGATTGCACTGATTACGGCTAAACATTTATGTTTAGTCTTGTAAGCTCCGGAAACGGAAATATATACTTTGAAAAAAGGAAAATAAAGCATTGCAGTATAACATAACAGAAAAAGTTATGCACGATACCTTAAAACTGGATGAAATAGTTGAATTTGCCGAAAATCCTGAACCCCGTTGTCCTTGCGTCCTACTGCTAGACACATCTGGCTCCATGCAAGGAGAACCAATAGAAGCATTAAATCAGGGCTTGCTCAGTTTAAAGGATGAATTAGTCAAAAATTCCTTGGCATCCAGACGGGTCGAAGTAGCGATTATCACATTTGATAGTAATGTCAATATAGTCCAAGACTTTGTGACAGCCGATCAATTTAACCCACCCATATTGACAGCACAAGGACTAACCACAATGGGATCGGGAATTCATAAAGCATTAGATATGGTGCAAGAGCGTAAAGCCCTATATCGTGCCAATGGCATTGCTTACTATCGTCCTTGGGTATTTATGATTACAGATGGAGAACCACAAGGGGAACTAGATCAACTCATAGAGCAAGCCGCCCAACGCTTGCAAGTAGAAGAAGCCAATAAAAGAGTGGCATTCTTTACAGTAGGTGTAGAAAATGCTAACATGACTCGCCTAAATCAATTAGCCGTGCGGACTCCACTCAAACTTAAAGGATTAAACTTTATTGAAATGTTTGTTTGGTTGTCAGCCAGTATGTCAGCAGTGTCCCATTCCCAGGTAGATGAACAGGTAGCATTACCACCCATTGGCTGGGGGACTATTTAACAGCTGATGCACGGCTTAGACACGGACAGCTAGCGGCTTGGAAAAATCTATGAACACAACATCAAAACAGATATCTCATTGGCGAGTAGTCGCCGCATCTGTATGTGGTACAAGTCACATCAGGAACCAGCAGCTGTGTCAAGATGCTCACCACTGGCAGCTATTACCAGGAAATGTGTTGGTAGTTGCTGCTGCTGATGGTGCTGGTTCTGCTAGCCAGGGAAAAGTGGGGGCAATGGTAGCTGTAGAAACAGCGATCGAAAATCTAGCTATCCAAGAAATTACTAGAGATTCCCTTACAGATGACAGCACTGTGCAATCACTGTTGCATACATCCTTACTAGCCGCGAAAAAAGCTGTGGAGGATGAAGCGCTAGCTTGTAGTAAACAACCTCAAGATTTAGCAACTACCTTAATTATTATGGTTGCCACACCTGAAATGGTGGCAGTTATACAAATTGGTGACGGTTTAGCAGTAGCCAAAAATAGTCAGGGTAACTTAGTGGCGCTGACCATACCTGATAATGGTGAACACATTAACGAAACTACTTTTTTAACTTCCCCTGATGCCTTAAATACAGCACAAATGAGATTATGGCGTGAATCCATAGTTAATATTGGTGTCCTCACTGATGGACTACAAATGCTGGCTTTAAACATGGTCATTAATGAACCTCACAAACCATTCTTTTTTCCTTTATTCGACTTTGTAGAAAATGCCGAAGATCAGAAATTAGCTCATGAGCAGTTGGTGAGGTTTTTAGGTTCTGAGCGGATTACGCAACGTACTGATGATGATCTGACGCTGATTTTAGCTGGGTTCAAAAGTGCTGAATGCTGAGTTAAGAAAATATTTGAAATGTTGCTAAATTTTGATGCTTCTTATTCTCATAAATGTTGTGTTAATTTTGCGATATTACTCTTTTACATCACCCCATTCACCGTGATTTCATCATGCAAGTCTTACGTTGTCTTCCCGAACAAGAAATTCTCAACCTCAGCGTTAGTTTGGGGCGTGGCGGTGAAGCTTGTATCTATGCATTGCCGTCCTCTGGTGATTTAGTAGCCAAGGTTTATCACAAGCCAACAGTTGCTCACGCTCAAAAACTCCGGGCGATGCTTGCTAATCCTCCAGAAAACCCTACGGCTAGCTTGGGACATATTTCTATTGCTTGGCCGCAGGATTTATTGTGGGCGACAGATAAAGGTAAGGACATTATCGGGTTTTTGATGCCCCGGATTCACGGGATGCGTCCGATTATCGACTTTTACAATCCCAGAACCCGCCGTGAACACTGTCCCTTATTTAATTATCAATATCTGTTACGCACAGCTCGGAATTTAGCAGCAGCTTTTGGGGCTTTACATAATAGTGGCTATTGCGTTGGTGACGTGAATGAGTCCAATATTCTGGTCAGCGATACAGCACTGGTGACGTTGGTGGATACGGATTCCTTCCAAGTATATGATCCTGATCGGCATCTTGTTTATCGCTGTGCAGTGGGTAAACCAGAGTTTACTCCTCCAGAATTACAGAATAAAACTTTTGCTGAACACGATCGCCATATTAATCATGATTTGTTTGGCTTGGCAGTATTGATTTTTCAACTGTTGATGGAAGGTACTCACCCCTTTTCGGGCATATTTCAAGGTGTTTCTGAGCCACCACCCTATGAAGCCCGGATTGCTGCGGGACATTTCACCTATAGTCAACAGCGTCGCGTACCTTATCGCCCTACGCCCATTGCACCTGCTTGGGAAGTGCTGCATCCCAAGTTAAAACAATTATTTGTACGTTGTTTTGAAGATGGTCACAATGACCCACAGCTACGCCCCAACGCCCAAACTTGGTTATCAGTGTTGGCGGAAGCGGAAGATAGCCTAATTACTTGTACTACTAATCCCCAGCATCGCTACAACAACCATTTAGATAGTTGTCCTTGGTGTGAACGTACTTTGCGCTTAGGTGGACGTGATCCTTTTCCATCACCGAGAGCTGTGGAAAATCGAGAACATCTGCGCCCGCGAGTTGTACCGAAAAGGCGTTATCCTCAACGTTCACGTCCTCCACAACCAGTCACTCCGCATCAGCGCATCAATTATTGGCAGCCAGTAGCTACTTCTGGTTATTCTCCTTATCAACATCACCAGAAAACCAAGTTCTATCCGGCTATTTTGTGTTTACTGGGTTTTGGTCTGTTGGGCTATTTGGATGTAGCAATTAAATTCACTCGTCCTTATGTTTCTCAAAATGCCTACACTCAACAAACGTTGATGGGTCTTCCGCAGGAACCACCAGCAGAAGTTCTCACTTTTGCCGATTACTATAAACAGGGTCATGCTGCTTACCAAATCCGAGATTACCAGCAAGCTGTAGAAAACTTCACTAAAGCCATAGAAAATGACGCAACAAATGCCAGGGCTTATGTGAACCGGGGTAATGCTCGCTATAACTTAAAAGATTATGAAAAGGCGCTGGAAGACTATAACCAAGCGTTGGAAATTAACCCGGAAGAAGTTAAAGCTTTTATCCACCGAGGTAATGCCCGTTATATGATGGCTGAATATAGCCATGATCCTGATCGGGAATATAATATGGCGATCGCTGATTTTAACCAAGCTCTGTGGATTAACAATCAGGAAATAGAAGCCTATATTAGAAGAGGTATAGTCCGTTCTCAAATGGCTAGGTATAGCGGTCAATCCTTGCAAGATTATCAAAAAGCCATTGTCGATTTTACTCAAGCCATTAAACTGAATGCATCCAGAGCCGAAGCTTACTTTCAGCGCGGTGAAGTTCGCTATAAAATGGCACAATTCAGTAGCAACTTTATTCCAGAATATCACCAGGTGATTGCTGACTTTAACCAAGCACTCAAAATTAATAGCAAATTAGCAAAAGTCTACCTCAAAAGAGGGATGATTCGCTATGAACTTACACAATATGCTGGCACAGATTCTGACACTAATAATGTCAAGGCGATTGAAGATTTACAAACAGCTGCCAAACTCTCCTTAGAACAAGAAGATACAGAAAGCTACCAGCAAGCCTTAAGCGGTCTCTGTGTAATCATAGAAAGTCAATGCACTGCTTTATTACAAAGCTCTGCTATCGGGCAATATACAGGCAACAATTAATTAAAAAACTAGTAAATTTACTGCTAGTTTTTTCTAAATAGTTTTTCAGTAACGCAAAATAAACATGATAAGAGTAGTAAAATTC
>NZ_JAYGHG010000023.1:0-79468 GCF_034931085.1 Nodularia harveyana UHCC-0300
GTTCTACGAAGCCTAAAGTCAGAAAACCAACTCTGGTAGTTTGGAATAATCCAACTGGTGAGGGCATTTTCCAGTAGGAGAGGAAAAGTTAGACGGGCTTGAGTCCGCATTTTCCGCCAGTATCCTAAAATCCCTGTCCCTTCTGGGGCTGGGAGTATGTCAATTTAGGCTTACCTTATCATGGGCTTGTTACAATTTGCAATTAAAATATAACTAAGCTTTACAAATCAAGAATAGATTAAAGATCGCCTAAGTTGACTTTCAAAGCCGACAAATTAGATCAAAATAGATATAGCAACCGCCAAGGAAGTTAGGACAGAAACAGATTATGAAACCTTTATAATTAGAGAGTTTCGACCCTGTTCCCTTTTCCCTGTTCAACTTTGAATCCATCTAACCTCGTGCGTAATCTCCAAGAAACTCACTTAAATCGCGCCCGTGCTAGTCTGAGACAAGCGCTATCTTGGTATGGATATCTCCGCAAGTCGGGACAGTTTTCTTCAAACCCTCAATTGCTAGGCTTGCTGAAACCGGAATTAGACCTGTTAAATTCAACACTCAACAAACTAGACTCCAACATAATTAGAATTGCAGCCTTTGGTTTGGTGAGTCGGGGAAAATCAGCCGTGTTAAATGCTTTGCTAGGAGATAAAATCCTCCAAACTGGACCTCTAAACGGTGTCACCCAATGGCCGCGTTCTGTGCGTTGGCAGCCAGGGGGTAAGGTATTAGTAGAGTTAATTGATACCCCTGGTTTAGATGAAATTGCGGGGGAAGCACGGGCGGAAATGGCGCGAGAGGTGACACGTCAGGCGGATTTAATTTTGTTTGTGGTTTCAGGTGACATTACCAGGACTGAGTATCGCGCTTTGCTGGAGTTACGACAATCACAAAAACCACTGATTTTAGTCTTTAATAAAATAGATTTATATCCAGAAACCGACCGTTCGGCGATTTATCGGAATTTGCAGCAGTTAGGCGCAGGACATCCCCAAGCACCGCCTTTATTACCTGATGAAATTGTCATGGTGGCGGCGGAACCAGCACCGATGGAAGTCCGGGTGGAATGGCCGGATGGTCGTGTTAGCTATGAATGGGAGACACCACCGCCTCAGATTGAGGAATTACAACAAACAATTTTGCAGATTCTGAATCGGGAAGGGCGATCGCTATTGGCTTTAAATGCACTAATTCAAGCACGGGATGCAGAAAAAGCGATCGCCGAAAAAACTATGGATTTACGGGATAAAGAAGCTGAAGATATTATTTGGAAATTCACTAAATACAAAGCTTTGGCAGTAGGATTAAATCCTGTACCTGTTTTAGATGTTATCTGCGGGACGATCGCTGATTTAGCTTTGATTCGTTCTCTAGCCCGGTTATATGGCTTACCTATGACTAGCTATGAAGCCAGCAAAATTTTAAAGACGATTTTCTTTAGTTCTGGTGGTTTGTTATTAGGAGAAATAGGTAGTACTATAGTATTAGGTTTAGGTAAAAGTACGGCGGCGATCGCCAGTGGTGAAAACCCTCTCAATATTACTGCTTACGCTGGTAGTGCGATCGCTCAATCTGGAATTGCAGGTTATGGTGCATATCGCGTAGGTAAAGCCGCCCAAGTATATTTAGAAAAAGGTTGTACTTGGGGAGAATTAGGCGCTAGTACAGTAATTGCCGAAATTTTATCTCAAGTTGAACACAATACAATTCTGTATCGCTTGCAACAAGAATTAGGCGCAAACTATCAATAATCAATTTCCATCAAATTATCCTGACAACAGGTCTAAATTACGAATTTTAGATGCAAAATTGAGGAAATGATGGAAATAGAAATTAAGGACAAATCAGCGCCAGAAATTTTATTTTTTTGCTTTTTTACTCAACAAAGGTGAAAATATCATGAACCTAGAAGCCGTTCAATCTGCTGTTAACGCCGGTAATAAAACCATCCAGGAAGCTATCCTAGAATCCATTGTAGAAGCGCGTCAAACCTGCGAAATCGACGGAGACAATTCCGCTAACTGTGCTGTAGCTTGGGATATCGTCGAAGAATTACAAGCAGAAAAAGCGCATCAGCAGCAAACAAAACATCGCAAAACCGCCTTAGAAACCTACTGCGAGACAAATCCAGAAGCCATCGAGTGTCTGATTTACGATCTTTAACAGTTAACAGTATCGGCGTGATAACTGATAACTGATAACTGATAACTGATTTACGCTAAATTGGCTATTGCTGATTTGGTTTGCTGCTTAATTCCATCTAAATCAGGTGGTGGTGTATCACCTTCCATTCCTAACCATAAAAGATACTCAATATTTCCCGCCGGGCCAGTAATGGGCGACCAAGTTAACCCTTTATATTTCCACCCTAATTCACAAGCCATTTGCAAAACTTGGAAAATAGCATCAGCTTGGTCATTAGGGTCGCGGACAACGCCCTTTTTACCTACACGAGATTTTCCCACCTCAAACTGTGGTTTTACTAGCAAGACTGCATCCCTGGGAGAAGTGGTTAAACGCCACAAAGCCGGCAAAATCTTAGTTAAGGAAATAAACGATACATCCACCACCGCTAAATCAGGTATCTCCTGACTTTCTCCGTACAACTCTTCTGGTGTGAGATGACGTAAATTAGTTCGTTCTCTTAAAATCACCCGTGGGTCATTTCTTAAACCCCAGTCCACCTGTCCATAACCGACATCAATTCCGTAAACTTGTTTTGCTCCCGCTTGTAGCAAGCAATCGGTAAAACCACCTGTAGAAATTCCCCCGTCTAAACAAATACGTCCGGCTACAGGAATTGTAAAATATTCTAAAGCTTTAGCGAGTTTTTCACCACCGCGAGACACAAAGCGCGATCGCTCTTTTACCTTAATTTCCGCCGCAATATCAACTTCCGTCCCCGCTTTATCCACCACCTGCTGATTTACAGTCACCTCCCCCGCCTGAATTAATCGCTGTGCTAAGGCGCGAGAAGGACATAAATTTAAATCTACTAATAATGTATCGAGTCGCTGCTTCACCAATTAACTAGACTCTCCTGAGAACATTGCATAATTTCTTTAAGGTTCACACTCTTTTCAAGTTTGCCATAATTATCACAATCTAAAAAACTTTTAACGAGAAAAATATACTAAAACTACGGTTAATCTAAAAAAGATATTAGCCTTTGGTAGCAAGTAATAATTTTTAGCAGTGTAGAGATACTTTAGGCAAAATCTCGACAGAGGAAATCAAGAATTTTTAATTTCGGTAATAGAATAAATCATAGTTAATTTTTGCCGTCCACGTAACTGCATTTGCTCTATTTTTTGAGTAGGATAATCATCCTTAATTAGCTGAAATGTTGTTTCGCTGACTAAAATATTATAAGGATTACCCTCTTGGATAGTTTTGTTCATTTGTTCCAAACGAGCAGCAACATTCACCGCATCTCCCAATACAGAATAATTCAATCTTTGATATCCTCCAATACTCCCAGCAACCACTAGCCCAGTATGAATACCAATGCCAATATTAATAGTAGGTTTTCCTTGTTCTCCTAATTTTTTGTTTAACAAAACTAATCGTTCCTGCATAGCAATTGCCGCAGCCACGGCGTGAATAGCATCTTGTTTTATTTTCTCTGGGAGAGTGTGAGGAACGGGAATACCAAAAACAGCCATAATAGCATCACCAATATATTTATCAACGACTCCGTGATGGTTTTGAATACACTCAGCCATAGCACCCAAATAAGAGTTTAACCAGTCAAGTAACTCTCGTGGTTTCATTCCCTCAGAAATAGTTGTGAACTGGCGAATATCGCTAAACAAAACCGTCGCCACCATTTCTTTAGCATCTAACTGACCATTTTGAAAAATCTCGCTACGATTTTGCCAGATTAATGTCGCTGTTTGTTGGGAAACATGACGAGCAAATAAATTCATCAATTGTTGTTTTTCTTTTTGTTCTTGCCATTGAACAGTTAAACCACCCAAAATAATAGTGCCAATGGGAGCGGCTGTAGGCAACCAAAAATTATAATTTGTTAAAGCTAAGAGGGAAATACTGAACCAAATAATCGGCAATAATCCTAAAAGAAAAACTCTTTGGAGAAGCTTTAAAGGTGTGAGAATTAGAATCGAACTTATGCCGATACTAAATAATAACCAGAGTTCAAATTTCCGGGGTAAAGGTTTTAGTAATCGCTGATTAAGTAGATTATCAATTACGGCCGCATGGAGGTAGATACCAAAGGTGGGTGATATTTGCTCAAAGGGAGTTTTCAAGGGATCATGTGTACCTGTGGCTGTTAATCCCACTAATAAAATTTTGTTTTTTAGTTTGGCTGTATCTACTTTTCTCTGAATAATATCAGTCAGGGAATAGGTGGGGATTCCTTGTTTACCTTGTGTGGGTGCGACCCAGTTAATCCAAATCTGACTCACTCCTGATTGCAGAGATGGTAAAGCAATGATTGATTGCTGAGAGTTAGTAGTATCTGGGGTAAAAGTCTGCTGCAAGCTGTGATTATATGCCTGTAACAATGTCATACTCAAGCTGGGGACTTGATCAATGTAGAGAGAAAATTGACGTGTTACCCCATCCAAATCGGCATTACTGACAATATGCCCTTTAGCAGTAACACGATCTAAAACTGGCACTGGGCGCAGGGTCGTTTGCTGTAAACTGGGTGCGATCGCTAAAACAACGCTACCATTAATTTCCATTGCTTCGGCCAGTGTTACATCCTGATCGCTAGGTTCCACAAACAGAATATCAAAGCCAATAGCAGCAGGGGAAGAGGCTTCCAGAGTGGTTAATAATTGAGTATAGCGATCGCGTGAAAGGGGAAATTCTCCATACTCACCCAATGTCGCATCGTCAATACCAATGACAGCCAAACGGGAATCCCAATCAGTAGGAACTAAGGAATGGCGCAGGTTGAACAATAAATTATATGCTAATAGCTCTAGAGCTTGCCAAGCACCTATTTGCCATAATCCCAGGGACAACACCGTAGTCAATATACCGGGAACCAGTAAAGGGTTTTTGAGAATGGAACTGCGGAGGTAATTGGGAGTATCTCTCAGAGATTTTCTCCAGGATGAAATCATCATTGCAGAATATTCAACTAAGGAATCGCCAACTCATATAATTGTTTTGTCCCCAAAGGAGTCACCACAACAGCCTCTACTCTGCGGTTAGGTAAGAAAGGAACCGTAACATCAAATTTGCCATTAACATCGGTCTTCTGCTCCTGCTGGGCAATGATTAGCAGGTTTACCGGATCAACAGTACCGACAATTCTCACCTGATTACCATTAGCCGAGAGTTCGCGGATATTCAGATCAGTATTTTCCTGTAGAGGAACTGGTTGTGAAGGTGGCTCACCAGGTATCGTAATATTTTGGAAACCAGCATTAACTAAAACCGTCTGCCCTTCAGCATTTGTGGCTACACTACCTGTTAAGGTTGCTACCCCCATTGTGCCATTCTGCTGGACATTCACACCAAAATCAGTACCCCGCACCCCAGCCACCCCAGCAGGTGATTCAATCTCTAAACGAGAGGCGGGATTAGTGAATGGACGAAGCTGAAGACGAACTTGCCCAGCCTTGACCTGGAGTTGTGTGATCTGTTCTCCTTTCTCTCCTCTCTCTAGTTTCTGGATATTAATAATTGTGTTCTCCGAGATTTTAATCAAGCCAGTGCCTATATCTATAGACAAAACCGCACTAGAGTTTTTCTTAGTGGTAATTGTATCTCCCACCGCTTGCAGTCTGAGGCCGCTGGTTGCTGGTTGAGATGTCTTTCCACGGGAATACAGCACTTCTCCAACTGGCTGGCGCACTTCTAACCAGCGTTTTACTTTTACCTGTAATTGATCATCTGTAGCGGAAGCCTGAACAATAGCAACTAGCCCCACTTGCAGCAAAATAAAGTTACCAATCCACCAAGGCTTTATCATGTTTTCAATTTAAAAATAGATTCTCAGCTATCGAGTAATTTGTTTCTAATTTATGTCAGGGAACAGCACTTCGGCTTACTTCGACTCCGCTCAGTACAAGTCGCTCAGTGTCCGGGAACAAGGAACAAGGGTTTCATGATCAGTTTCTGTCCTAACTTCCTTGGCGGGTGCTATACCTTTCATCGGAAATAAACAACTCGTGCATCTAGTCCTTGATTTCTCAAGAAATGAGACACACACTCTGCTTCTGACCTCTGTGCAAATCCTCCAGCATGGATGTAAGGCCCCAATCTATGCTGTGCGAGGAAAGCATCACTAATATATTTCTTAACAGTCTCTAAGGCTGTGTTTGACCTTTGAGGAATGACAACTACGTATGGATGAGAGACAACTCTGCCAATGACAATCACATTACCCTGCCCGAAACTATTGGCGCGTTTGGTCACTTCTGATGAGCCGTTGGCAATACAATTAGGAGTCTGCGCCCAGCTTTTGCCGATTAAAACTTCCCCTAAAATAGTGACGATGATTCCTATAATCAGATATTTATTCACTTACGTACAAAGTTTTCATAGTATTTTTGCATACCAAATAAACTACTAATTTTTTAGAGTTTTGAGTTGGGTTCAGTTGATTAAAAATTACCATATAAGTGAACTTTGGTAAAACTTAGTACATGATTCTCTGATTCCCAATGCCAAGTTTTTGGTGTGAGATATTTGACTGATAAAAAAAGCGATCGCCTCTCAATTTAACTGGAAACGCGATCGCTTTATATTGCTATATTTTATACTGACGATCAAGCTACTAAATATCCTGCTCGCTCAACTCACGAGTCATATAATCAAAAGGTTCATCCACAAAAGTAGTATCAGCAATACCGGCGGCTGCTACTTGCGCCTTTACCATATCCTTAAGAATTTGGATGCCGAAAACTGTCGGGCCGATGGGTACACCTAAAGAATTGTAAGTTTCCCGCAATCCTTGCAGTACACGTTCATCCAACACATTCATGTTACCCGCAACCAGGGCATAGGTAGCATAGCGGAGATAATAATCCATATCCCGCAGACAAGCCGCATAACGACGAGTGGTGTAGGCATTGCCGCCGGGACGAATCAACTCAGGCTGTTCTTCAAATAACTTAGAACCAGCTTGTTTTACCAAGGAGGCCGCATTGGAATTAATAGCCGCTGCTGCTTGTACTCTGGCTGTGCCACTGTCAAAATAAGATTTCAGGCTATCAATGGCATTCCGGTCAAAATACCGACCAGCAACATCATAATTCTTAATCAAGCTTGTAACTGCATCACGCATTCTTCTTCTCCTAATCAATGCTATCTATGGTTTGATATTAATTTGGTTGCACTTATGCACCAGTAAATTTTTGTGCCATTTATTTTTAAAATATGATGCGGCACAAAAACGATTTATCCGCTATTAAAGGATTCTATGCCAAAGTTGACCCCTGATGAGATGAACTTTAAGTTTTGTACAGATGTTCGGTAAAAGGTTAATATAACCTGTAATCCAGATAAGCTGTAACAAAAAGTACAAAATCTTCTAATGTCCAGGATTTATGATATTTCAGGTGTGTCATCTACAACTTAGTTCAGATCATCTGGGTTAGGATGCTTTGGAAGATTCTGGTATTAATTTAGGAAATTGGTAGAGAAGGAGTAACAATGACAACCCCAAAAGAAGTCTTGAAATTGATTCAAGACCAAAACATTCAGATGATTGATCTGAAATTCATCGATACACCAGGAACTTGGCAGCATCTGACGATGTATCAAGACCAAATTGATGAAAGTTCCTTCTCTGATGGCGTACCTTTTGACGGTTCCAGCATTCGGGGTTGGAAAAACATCAACGAATCAGACATGATGATGGTTCTCGATCCCAACACTGCTTGGATCGACCCTTTCATGAAAGAGCCAACCTTAAGTATAATTTGTAGTATTAAAGAACCCCGCACAGGTGAATGGTACAGCCGTTGTCCTCGTGTAATTGCCCAACGTGCAATTGATTACCTAGTTTCTACTGGTCTTGGTGATACAGCATTTTTTGGTCCTGAAGCTGAATTCTTTATCTTTGATGATGTTCGCTATGACCAAAATGCCCATGAAGGTTATTACCATGTAGACTCTGTAGAAGGTGGTTGGAATTCTGGTCGGAAAGAAAGCCCCAACTTGGGTTACAAAACACGCTTCAAAGAAGGCTACTTCCCCGTATCGCCAGCAGATAGCTTTCAAGATATCCGGACAGAAATGCTGCTGACCATGAAGGATTGCGGCGTACCTATTGAAAAGCAGCACCACGAAGTAGCAACTGGTGGTCAGTGCGAACTAGGTTTCCGCTTTGGTAAGTTGATTGAAGCTGCTGATTGGCTGATGACTTACAAGTATGTCATCAAGAACGTCGCCAAGAAATACGGCAAAACTGTGACTTTTATGCCAAAACCAATTTTTGGTGATAACGGTTCCGGTATGCACTGTCACCAATCCATCTGGAGAGGAGGTAACCCTCTATTTGCAGGTGACAAATATGCTGGTATGAGTGAAATGGGACTTTACTACATTGGTGGTATCCTCAAGCACGCACCGGCACTATTGGCGATTACCAACCCCACAACTAACTCTTACAAACGCCTAGTACCTGGTTATGAAGCACCAGTGAATTTGGCTTATTCCCAAGGTAATCGTTCTGCTTCTGTGCGGATTCCTTTATCTGGCGGTAACCCCAAAGCGAAGCGCTTAGAGTTCCGTTGTCCTGATGCTACTGCTAACCCTTACTTAGCATTTGCAGCTATGCTATGTGCTGGTATTGATGGTATCAAGAACAAAATCCATCCTGGTGAACCCTTAGATAAAAATATCTATGAACTCTCTCCAGAAGAACTGGCGAAGGTTCCTTCAACTCCAGGTTCTCTAGAATTGGCTTTGAAAGCATTGGAAAATGATCATGCTTTCTTGACAGATTCAGGGGTGTTCAGCGAAGACTTCATCCAAAACTGGATTGACTACAAGCTGGCTAATGAAGTTAAGCAGATGCAGATGCGTCCTCATCCTTATGAGTTTTATCTCTATTACGATTGCTAATTCAGCTAATTAGTGATTTTTTAGCCACCCAATGAGGGTGGCTTTTTTTTGCTGATCATGGTCAGAAATTGAGTTTATTGCCATTTTATAGCCAGGAATCTAAACTTTTAGTCTATCAACCTTGGCGATCGCATTCTCTTGATAATCCTGAAAATCTGTTTTTGACTTTTGACTTCCGCGTAGCGGTGCTAGCTCATGGAAGCATGACTAGTTTCATAAATCAAGCGAATGGTAGGATCAATTTTTCCTTGAGTCGGACTCCAGTATTGGGATAGTTCTTCGGGAAGACCTAATTCCTGTGCAGCCCGCATCAGCATTGATTGTTGACGGTTTTTGACCTGCTGATATTGATGCATTGTTAACCCACGAATTCTATCTTGAATAGACATAACTATAGCCCTCGTAATGACTTTAATGATTAATGGTGAGTCATTTATCCTTTCATCTATTAAGTTAACAAAATTTCTGTAACCAAAGCTACAAAATGGTATTTAATTTACAAAAATTAATATTTTAGTGTGTGCAGAGGACTGTGAAAACGTAGGTGAGAGCAGTTACCAAAAATCTTTCATCCCCAGCGCCTATTTGTCTGTGAGAATGCTGATTTTTACTTTATATTCCTGAAATAGAGGATTTTTTCGTTACAATTTTTTACATATAATTGATCAAATTCATAACTACTCTCATATTCCTATGTCTGACACTTTAACTAAGCTGACCTATCAAACCTTTCAGCAAGGGAAAAGTTACTTTGGTTTAGTACATAAAATTTTAGGTTCTCAGCTGATGAATCTCATGCATCCCTCTCTGGGAAAAAGAGGGAAACGGATTCCTCCAGAGGTTTTGTTAAAATTACAACAAAGAATAAATCAGCTGCTAGAAAGTGATTGGCAAGATGCAGAAAAAGGTGTCTATCCCGAAAGCTTACTGTTTGACAATCCTTGGTCAGATTTTTTCCGCCACTATCCCATGCTTTGTCTCGAACTACCTGAAATCTGGAAGCGGTCTGAACAAAAAAGATATCAAGATTTTTCCCCAGAAGTCGAAACAGATGGTTATCCCAGTTATTTTTTGCAAAACTTCCATAATCAAATTAATGGCTATTTGAGCGATAATTCCGCGAATTTATATGATCTACAGGTAGAAATCCTCTTTAATGGTACGGCTGACCCCATGAGAAGGCGGATTCTTTCTCCTCTGAAGCTAGGGTTGCAAGCTTTTGATTCTCTACCACAACGAAAGATCCGGATTTTAGATGTAGCTTGTGGTACTGGGCGAACACTGAGGATGATTCGGGGCGCTTTCCCTCAAGCATCGCTGTATGGTACGGATTTATCACCAGCTTATTTACGTAAAGCGAATCAACAACTCTCCGAAATTCCGGGAGAATTACCGCAACTTTTACAAGCTAATGCGGAAGAGTTACCTTACTTAAATGACTATTTCCATGCTGTAACTTCTGTTTTTCTGTTCCATGAGTTACCAGCTAATGTGCGTCAAACAGTGATTGAACAATGTTTCCGGGTGACAAAACCAGGCGGAGTGTTTGTCATTTGTGATTCTATTCAAATGAGTGATGCACCGGAATTTTCTGTATCAATGGAATCTTTTCCGGAAATTTTTCATGAACCTTACTATCGGAATTACATTGATGATGATTTGGTAGAACGTTTAGAGAAAGCTGGTTTTGAGAATATTTCCACAAAGGTTCACTTTATGAGTAAATATTTTGTCGCTCATAAACCTGCTGAAAAATAATTGTTAGAGATTTAACTGGGATATAAGGGTGAGTATTGTCTCTCACCCTACCCTCAAAAAATTGAATACTTTGTGATTACACTGAACATCCAGTATCATGCAAGCTGTTCATACTATTAGTACAGTGGCTTCCGCGCAGGGGATGAGATCATGAAAGTTTGGCTTGCTTGTTTTTTATTGTTGTTTGCTTTAGCAGAATTGTTTGATTGGTTAAAAGCCTTTAATCTGCCGTTACCAATCTATATTTTGGGTGGGGCATTTTTAGCTGTGGCTTCTAACTACGACAAAATTATTGGCTCTTATTTTATTGATGACAAGATAGCAGTACCATCGGCACAACAACAGTTAAATTCCCCTAATCAATCCCTTGATCCGATTTCTTTCCCTAGTCCTGTAGAATCAGTGCCACCATCAGAAACACAAGTTTAGCTAGGCATTTTTGAGGTTATTTAGGAAAAAATACTCAAGATAGGACTCCTAAGCGTCATCTGGTTATTACTAAAACCACAAGCTAGAATTAAAAATTTCTATGACTGAGGGTAAAGAAACTGCAATTGCAGGTATATATGAAGTGTGTATTGGCGTTCCCGACCCGATTTTTGCTATTCAATATTGGGAGAAATTTGGCTATCGTATCGGTCAAGTGGGACAGTTACCAGCAGATGCAGCTAATCAATTATATGGAGTCAATTCTGGTGTCCGTTCCATTCGCCTTTACCACCAAAATGCCGATCATGGTTTAATTAGGTTAATGGTTTGGCAACAGTCTAGAAATCCCGGCTTAGGGTTGACATCAATGAAAGTTAAAGGAAATCGCTGGGGAACTACTTTAACTGCTGATATTTTAACTATTTTAAATCATGGAGAAAATGCCAAAACAGGCGGTTGGGCGATTAGATATACCAATCCTCACTGGGAAGTAATCTATAACAAAGAGCGCAAAAGCCGACCGTTTGTAGATCCCACCGTGGGGGTGCGAGAAATGCTATTATTGCAACCCTTAACTAGACAAGTTCTATTCCAAAGGTTTGGCTATACAGTACCTGATTACGGTCAAATTAACGATCATGCAGATTTTCAAACCAGCCAGTTTACCCACGCAGGGATGGTTATTCAAGATGATAGTAAGGAAAGCCTAAAATTTTATGACGAAGTTTTAGGTTTATTGCGTGTCCGTGACGATGTGGAAACTACCTATGAATCTTCGCTCGCAGGTCGAGAAATCTTTGACCTCAAACCGGGAGAAAAGTTTATTGTCACGGCTTTTGATGACCCGCGTTCCTCGAAATCTGACTTAATGGCAGCCCGTAGTGGTAGACTTTACATCATTCGGTTTCCAGAGGCGATAAATCTAGAATCCCGCTTTGAGTCTTCACAACCAGGTTGCTTAGGAATGTCACTGTATACATATCGTGTGCGGGGAATAGAAAAATATTGCGATCGCATTAAAGCCAGCCCAGTCTTTAAATATACCAACATCGTGGAAAACGAGTTTAGAGAAAAGAGCTTTTCCTTTGTCGCACCCGATGGCTATTTTTGGAATCTAGTAGAAATGTAATCTTTCCTCAAACCGGAAAGCAGGTGGAATTTCTGGAATATGTAGCAGTAAACGACCACAAAATTTTGCTGTGCGAATCAGAAATTGGGCTGCGACAATTGTACTCACATCTTCTGGGCTGATATCTGGATTCATTTTTACTCAAACCGGGACTGCTTTAGCAAATAATGGCTTAGTGTCTTCTGTATTAATTCCACACTCAAACAACATTAAACCCATTACCCCTAGTACATCTGAGTTTGGTGTGGTGACAGTTGATAGCAAAAATAACACTGAATTTATTCCTACCACCAGAGTAGTACTATCTGAGGGTGGTAAATACGGGTGGCGGATTCAACTGAACGACTATAAGGGTAAAGTGACATGGCGCGAAGTGCTGCGACTACCAAAACCTCCAGAAACCTGGGCTACAAATGATGGTCAAAGTTTGAGCTTATCCAGTGATGGAATCGAAGCTATCACAACGCGGACAGTATTCACTAATGATGGCAAAATTGAGAACTTTTGGACAATGATTCCTGGAGATCCTGGTGGTCAGCATCAAATACAGGTTTACATTGACGACCGCCTGATTGCTACTTTCGACTTTGAAGTAATTTCACGCCCAAAAAAATAACCCTCCGCGCCCCTTTCCGTTCACCTAGCGCTCCTTTGCCTTTAAAAGCCCAGTATCCTAGAAATAGAGATTTCAACAAAGAAACTCATGGAAGCTCAGGAAGTAATCAGACTATATAACACCGGACAGAGGTATTTTCCCGCCGCGAACCTCAGCAAAGCCAAGTTAATTGCCGCTTATTTGCCTGGAATCAACTTGTGGGGAGCGGATTTGAGTCGAGCCAACCTAGCCAAAGCCAAACTTTGGGGAGCGGATTTAAGTCACGCTAACCTAGCCCAAGCCAACTTAACAAAAGCCAACTTGTCGGGAGTAAAACTGAATGAAGCAAATCTTCGGGGTGCGAAACTGAATCTGGCTAAGTGTTACGGTGCTGATTTCAGTGGCGCTTGCTATGATGACAGCACCCAGTTTTCTTCCGGTTTTGATCCCATCAGTCACAATATGCGTAAAATTTAAGGCTCCTCTGGTTCAGGAAGAGGAAAAATTTCCCCAGCCAAGTAAGCCTGAAAGTTTTTTTGGAAGTATAGCCAAGAGGTCATATCTTCGCCATCTATGACAGCTTTGGGAGCTTGCTTATACAGAGGAACGCGAGTGTTAATTTGATTCTGAAGTAACTGGGGTAATTCGTAAAACTGGACGGGATTATTCATACTGGTTCTGATAACTGGTTATCAAGACGACGAAATAAAAATAGCCATAATGGTAGGGAACTATTAATAGCAATTAGTCTGACTAAATGACCCGTGGTGACGATTTCTACATCATGATTTAATGTCAGGGATAGAAGGATCATTTCTGGCGCTCCTCCTGGTGCTGTGACTAACAGACAGGTTAACCAGTCCCAAGAAGTTAATCGCATAGCCAGCATAGCAGCGATCGCACCAGCCACCAAGGTCATAGCTACAGACATAAAAGCATAACCCACAGCCCTTTTGCCAATTTGGGGTTTATCTCCCCAATACTCACCAATGGTAATTCCCAGCAGCAGTTGACCGAATAATTTCACTAAAATCGGCGGATTAAAATTCATATCACCCACAAGAGGTAAGTAGGTCAACAGAGAGTTAAACGCTAAACCAACTACTAAACCCCCAAAAAACTGGGCAGCTGGCAGTTTAAATACCCCAGCCAGATATACTACTACTGAAGTAATTAATAATGCCAAGCAGAGTAATATTAGTTGAGATGGCTCAAAACTGAATAATTTCTCTGTCACAGTTAAGGTTTGGGGAAGGGGAACATAATCAACAGATGTCCGCGCAATGAAGGGAATCAGTAATACTACAGTGGTAACGCGAATTGCCTGTACTAAAGCTACAAGGGTGACATTGCGATCGTAATCGGCAGCAATAGAAGACATAACTCCCACGCCACCAGGAACCGTTGCTAACATTGATGTTAATAAATTGGTGTGACTCAACCGGGAGTAAAGGTAGCCAATGCAACTACCACACACTAGCAAAAATAAGGTCAGAAAAATAAATATAGGAATCCCAGAAGCCAGACTAGTTAAATTGTTACCACTAATGGATGCACCTACGGTTAACCCGACAAGTGCCATACCGACCTTTCTGGCACTGCGATTAGGTTGGGGATGATACTTAAATAAAATTCGAGATATTTGTAAAACTACGGCACCAGAGGCAATACCGCCAAATATCCAGGCAATTCCACCTACTTGTAATTTGACTAAGGCGAAACCTAAAGGGATTGCTAGCAATATTTGTAAGCTGAGGATAATTACTGTATTAATAAGTAACTTTTGTGGGTGAATATGGGGATTATCATGAGTAGGTAATTCTGGGATGGAAGTCACAGGGAGGTTTTGATTCATCGACCAAGGCTATTGAAATTAATTTAACTATGTACTTAAACTAACGTGGTTTACTGTAACTCACATCGGTTTAATTCCAGTTATACAGGTAATATCAGCCAAAATATCCAGACAAAATTTCACGAGCTGATCGGCTGATTTGCAATTACTCAACCCCTGTAACCGGTTTTTCCACTCCCTAACTGTGGCACAATAGGGAGTTGTAATCAAAAAAATATTGTTAAGGTAATTTAGTGACTCCAACTGCTCAATCGACAGCCAGTAAGCGTCGCGCGGTATTCCCATTTACGGCAATCGTGGGCCAGGAAGAAATGAAACTGGCGCTGCTGTTGAACGTGATTGATCCCAAAATCGGTGGTGTAATGATTATGGGCGATCGCGGTACCGGCAAATCCACAACTATCCGGGCGCTGGCTGATTTGTTGCCAGAAATCCCCGTGGTTGCTAATGACCCCTTTAATAGTGACCCCAACGACCCCGACGTAATGAGCGACGAAGTTCGCCAAATGGTAGAACAAGGGGCAGAAATTCCCATAGCTCACAAAAAAGTCCAAATGGTAGACTTACCATTAGGAGCCACAGAAGACCGAGTTTGTGGAACCATCGACATTGAAAAAGCTCTATCCGAAGGTGTCAAAGCCTTTGAGCCGGGTTTGCTAGCCAAGGCTAACCGAGGCATTCTCTATGTGGATGAAGTCAATTTACTTGACGACCACCTAGTAGATGTGCTACTCGACTCCGCCGCTAGTGGGTGGAACACCGTAGAACGGGAAGGTATTTCCATTCGTCACCCAGCCAGGTTTGTCCTTGTGGGTTCTGGTAACCCCGAAGAAGGTGAATTACGTCCCCAACTCTTAGACCGTTTTGGGATGCACGCAGAAATCCACACTGTCAAAGAACCACCTTTACGGGTGCAAATTGTGGAAGAAAGGGCAGAATTTGACCAAAATCCTCCCGTGTATCTGGAAAAACACCAAACTGATCAGGAAGCATTGCAGCAAAAAATTGTCAATGCACAAAATTTGTTACCATCAGTGACTCTGGAATACGACCACCGGGTAAAAATTTCGGAAATCTGTTCAGAACTAGATGTGGATGGTTTGCGTGGTGATATTGTGACTAATCGCGCGGCGAAAGCATTAACCGCTTTTGAAGGTCGCACGGAAGTCACCGTTGACGATATCAAACGTGTAATTACTCTATGTCTGCGTCACCGACTGCGGAAAGACCCCTTAGAGTCAATTGATTCTGGCTATAAGGTAGAAAAAGTTTTTGCGCGGGTGTTTGGTGTGGAATTACCAGAAGATGCTGCACAAACAAATGGCGTAGGTCAAAAATCCGGAGCCAGAAATTAATCCATTGTAGTGTTGGGTTGTGACTGATTAGTTCATAACTCAGCACTTTTCATTTAGAAAGCACTCAGCAGGAAATATGAGATTGTGGAATTTTTGGTTAAATAGTTTTATTTATGCTAGCCAATACAACCCACCCAGGTTTGTAGAGTTTCTCATGCTGATGCTAGCGATCGCCATGATAGTCATAGCGATAATTTTACCAGATACGCCTTATTTAGTCTTAGGTTTAAGTCTGGTGCTGGGAGCGTGTATTTCTATCTTAGTCCGAGAAGCGATCGCCCCCTCACCCGAAAAAAAACTTATCCAATTCACAGCATTATTCTTGTTAGTTATTTGTATCTACGGCTTTGCTGACTTACTGCAAACTATTTAAGGAATCGGGAATGGGGACTAGAGACTGGGTTTCTCCCTCATTCCCACCCTTGCATCTCCACTAGTTCCATACACAAATTATTAATTTCCTCTAAATCAGGTCGAGCCGGTAAACTTGATTTTTCATAAACAATATCCATTTGGCTAACCAAATCCTCAGCCATTTTCATCACCTCTTGATATGAATAATCACCTCTTAAAATAGCTTTTAAATCCTCAACATCACCAGCTATTCTTCTATCTACAAATATTTCTCCCCGCTCTAATATTTCTAATCCACTACGTAATAAGCGAATGCAGTGCATTCCATGCTTCAGATCAAAACCTGACTTTCTTTCCATTTCCGCCCTAGCTGGATTTCTGTTTTTCTGCCAAGCTACATAAGCCTTCCATTCTCTTAAAGCTATTTGATAATTTTGGCTTTTTTGCAGTAAACGAATAAAATCTTTCCGGCTATTAGTTAACTTTTGGGTATATTCCAAAGTTTCATCAGGTAAAGTGTATTGTTTCAACACCCCTTTAAAATCAATATCTGCCGTTAACAACTTATATAATTGCTCCGCTTCTTCTAAAAACTCAATTCTTCCTCTAATTAAATGATAAAGATACTCTAAAAAAGCGTTGAGATCATCTTTAATCAGTGGTGATTCCTCTTCTATGCCAAAATCAGATGGGAGTGGTTTCTTAGCTGGTGGATTTAACAACCATTTCCGATGAGTTTCCATCTTCTTGATTTGAGCAAAAGCATAACCAGAATAAGTATGCTTGACTTTTTTGGTTAAAAAGATGCTTTTATGCTTAATTAACTGTTGACCAACTGAAGTTAAAACAGGGTAATTCTGCAACCACAGCAATTCTAAAATATTGGGATTCGCCCCTGCTAATAACTGAATTATCTTTTTCAGTTCATAAATAACTGTGTCATCATTACCATCAATAAAAGGAAATATCCCCGGTTCATCCCAACCAGTATCCTTCTGTTCTATGCGGTCAAATCCCAAGTAATATCTCTTGGGTGCAATAAATACCCCCCGAAAATCAAAGTCTGACTCAGGACGATTTAACCCATAACCGTGACTACCAGATAAACCAATCAAAATTGTTCTTTGTTCAACTTCTATTCTTTTCATATTTATTTTTTATAATCTCAGGACTTACGCAACAATTGCCAAAAATCTTGATTTATCAAACCGCCAAGAACGCCAAGAAAACGTAGATTATGCGTAAATCCTATAATCTCACGACTTACTTGACTTAAATGTAATCAATAGACTATTATAACAGATTGTCTGTCTAACTAACTCCTGCTCGGATCAGGTAGACATATAACAAAAGCTAGCAACAGCGATAGATCAAAACCAGATAAATCGCAGAGCCAGCTACCTGTACGGCAACCTCAAGGAAAATTTCATGACCTACGCAATTATTGAAACTGGCGGTAAGCAACTCAAAGTTGAGCCAGGTCGCTTTTACGATATTGAACTGCTTCATATCGAAGCCGACGAGAAAGTTACAATAGATTCAGTATTACTAGTGCAGAACGATGGCGAAGTTACCATTGGACAGCCTTTGGTAGCAGGGGCGACTGTAGAAGGAACGGTTGTACGCAATCTTCGGGGTCGCAAAGTCCTGGTTTATAAAATGAAGCCTAAAAAGAAAACCCGCAAAAAACGGGGGCATCGCCAGGAAATTACGAGACTAATGATTGATTCCATCACTCTAAATGGTGCAGTATTTACTGCTCCCGAAGATGTATTGGCGGAAAGTCCCGTTCTCGAAAATACCCCTGTAGAAGTTGTTGCTGAATAATAAATAAGAAAAAACACAAGAGGTAATTATGGCTCATAAGAAAGGTACAGGTAGTACTCGTAACGGTCGTGACTCTAATGCTCAACGTTTGGGTGTGAAGCGCTATGGTGGTCAAACCGTGCTAGCGGGAAATATTCTCGTGCGTCAACGTGGCACTAAATTCCACCCTGGTAACAACGTCGGTATTGGTAGCGATGACACTTTGTTTGCCTTGGTTGAAGGTGTTGTTACCTTTGAAAGAAAAGGTAAATCCCGCAAAAAAGTGAGCGTTTATCCAGTTGCTGCACCAGTTGAAGCGGCTGCTGTTTAGATTTATTGGGGTGGGTCTTTCCCACCCTGTTTATGAAAATAAAGGGGAAAAGTTGATATAGAGGACTTTACCCAAGGCTAAACCTGCGAAGGAAAATATCAACGTCATTAAAAAAGCTTGTATTTGTTTAAAACCAGCAGTCTGAAAATCGATTCTCGCTAAAATACCAGCAGAGACAATCAGTAAGGTATCCAGAAATAGTTGGAACCAAGCCAGCATTAAAAAAAGTAAAAATCCGCTAAAAGTCGCAACAGCAAGAGATTTGATTTTTGAGTTAACCAAGAGAAGAGAATATTTTGATATTGTTGACCAGGGAACAGTCAAACTAGCCACTAAAAGCAGCACAAAAAGTATAAAAGTTATCCACACATATACAGGGGCTTGTGTTTCGGATAATGCCCAACCCAGTGTACTATAACTGAGCAGTACCAGCACTAAGGCAATCCAAGGAAGTCTTTTGAAAATAGACATCATTCGGTGTAGCCATCAGTGGCTCAAATTATTTTATTTAAGAAGCATTGTGGTCAGCAGCTGTAAGCTGACAGGTGAGAAGGTGGGAAAAAGTTATTTGAGTTAAATGGATTTCGGCGGCAATAGCTTAGACTATAGGTTTATCATCATATTTCTTGTAGATAAAATCAATAGATGGTTATGGTTTTTGGCAGAAAAATTAACCAATTGCACCAGAATAGTGTCACAAAATAGTTAAAATTTGCGTAAATATTTGTAAACTATTAACAGCCGAGTAGCCAAATGTCGGATCTTTTTAAGGACTTATTATGAAACAACTTGTAATTATGGAGCGGGTATGCCTGATTGGTCATATCGTCTCAATGGTGTTTGGATTGGTAGGCATACTACTAGTTGTACCTAATGCCGAAGTAATCTTCCATTTATCTGAATTTGGACAAACCGCTATGCAATGGAGTATGGCAGGCGGTGGTGTCGTCTATATGATATTGGGAACGGCGGCGGTATTTTTGTATGGTCTGCGGACTTTGGGTTTGGGTAGAATCCTGGCATTTATGCTACCCGCCATCCTGATTTCTTTGACTAGTGAATTGCTAGGAACTAGTACAGGATTTCCTTTCGGTCACTACAGCTATTTAAGCGGTTTGGGTTATAAAATTGCTGGTTTAGTGCCGTTTACAATTCCTTTGTCATGGTTTTATGTGGGATGTTCTTCTTACCTCTTGGCGCGGGCGGGTTTAGAAGTTGATACCAAACCTAGCTGGTGGCGACATATCGGTGCTATTGGTTTGGGTTCTTTGCTGTTGACTTCTTGGGATTTTGTGCTTGACCCAGCGATGAGTCAAACTTCTCTGCCTTTCTGGTATTGGCAACAACCGGGGCCTTTCTTTGGAATGCCTTATCAAAATTTTGCTGGCTGGTTGGGTACTGGTTCGGTGTTTATGACTGTGGCGGCGTTGCTATGGAAAAACAACCCAATTAAATTTGAGCGATCGCAACTCAATGTACCCTTAACAGTATATTTAGCTAACTTTGGCTTTGCGACAGTGATGAGTTTAGCTGCGGGATTCTCCATTCCTGTAGGATTAGGCTTTGTACTAGGTGTAGCTCCTGCTTTAGCACTGTGGTTAAAAGCATCGGCTGTATCTAATCAAATTGTTCCCGAATCAACAACCAATAAAATTTCAGTGCCAAATATCAAAGTGGCCTTGAAATAAAATTAGGGGACAGGAAGAGATACCCCATGTCCCCTAACCAATTTTTTGTCTAATCACCATTTCTATTGCAAAATACTTTTACTGTGGAAAACGCTTTAACAGTAGAAAGCGTCATAACTTTTCTATTGCTACTTATCCAAATACCAGCAACAGCCATTCTCCTTTCTCGTCTGGTGAAGGGGCCAAGAAGGCATCCCCCCATTCAACCCCAACAGCCGACACCTGAAATTTTGGGTACTGTCAGCGTTGTTGTCCCCACTTTGAATGAGGCGCTGCGTATTAGTCCTCTGTTATCTGGCTTGAGTCGCCAAAGTTACGAAGTACGGGAAATTATTGTCGTAGATAGTAATTCTCAAGATGGTACGCCGGATTTAGTCAAAACTGCACAACAGCAAGACCCCCGTTTTCGTTTAATCACAGATGACCCTTTACCTGCTAATTGGGTGGGTCGTCCTTGGGCGTTGCATAACGGCTTTTTGCATAGTTCCGAAGCTAGTGAATGGTTTTTGGGGATGGATGCTGATACCCAACCAGACCCCGGTTTAGTGGCTAGTTTAGTGAAAACCGCAGCAGCCCAAAAATATGATTTGGTTTCCCTTTCACCGCAGTTTATCCTACAGTATCCCGGTGAATGCTGGCTGCAACCGGCGTTATTAATGACTTTGCTTTACAGGTTTGACCCGGCTGGAATTACTACGGAACAGCCAGAACGGGTTATGGCCAATGGTCAATGCTTTTTGTGTCGTCGTTCTGTGTTAGCCGCCGTGGGTGGTTATACCAGTGCTGGTAGTTCTTTTTGTGATGATGTCACATTAGCGCGATATATTGCGGCTCAAGGCTTTAAGGTGGGTTTCTTGGATGGCGCAAAGGTGCTGAAGGTGCGGATGTATGAGGGCGCAGTAGAAACTTGGAAGGAATGGGGGCGCAGTCTGGATTTGAAAGATGCGTCTCTACCAGGTCAGGTTTGGGGGGATTTATGGTTACTTTCAGCTGTTCAAGGTTTACCTTTGTTGGTTGTGCTGAGTAGCTTGGTAATTTCTGTGCATCCTTGGTTATTGGGGTTAAATGTGTTTCTGTTGGTGATTCGATTTGCTATGCTATTGGCGATCGCACCGTCTTATGACCGTAAAAATGCTCAAGGTGGCTGGTTATTTTGGCTTTCCCCTTTAGCTGATCCTTTAGCTGTGCTGCGAATCTTTTTATCAGCGTTTCACACCCCCAAAGAGTGGCGCGGAAGGAAGTATAACTGATTGCTGCTAAAAGTGTTGAGTCATGAGTTGTGAACCCATAACTCATTTCTTAATTACGAATTACGAATTACGAACTACGAATTACGAATTACGAATTACGAACTACGAATTACGAACTACGAATTACGAATTACGAATTACGACTCATCTTCGGTTTCTACGCGATCGCCTCTTTCCAATTCCCAGAGAATTTGATTTCCTTCTCGTCTTACCCGTGACACAATCCAATTTCGCCAGCGCCATTCGTCTCCTCTACTAGTAACAGCGCTGGCGTGGACATCCATCAAGTCTGCTAATTCAGAGCTAGTAATTAAGTAGCCTTTTTCCGAAAGTTCATCAGCTATCCGCAGAGTTTCCAGTAGGTTTGTGAGTTGTTTGACCCTAGTTGTAGACACTTTTTCTTCATTTGCGGCCGCAGTTTGTGCGGTGGATGTTTCCATAGCATTTATATCTGATGTAAAAGTACTGTCATCTTCTGTACTTTTGTTAAGTATTGTAGAGTTAGATTGATAATCTGCTACCTTTTCCACATCTGCTTCACTTAAAGAATGTAAAGATTTGTAGGACTCAGTAGCGGATAATTCTTGCAGAGAAGGGATTTGACCACTAGCATAGGAGCGAGCAATCACATCACAACGCTCGTTACCTATGTTACCAGAATGTCCCCGCACGTGTTGCCAATTTACTTGGCGAGTATTGAGTTGATCGAGAAGTTCTAACAGGTCTTGGTTCTGCACAGGTTTACCATCTGCTTTTTTCCAGCCTCTTTTTTTCCATCCTGGTAACCATTTAGTCACGCAGTTGATCAAGTATTCGCTATCGGTGTAGAGGGTTATGGGTTCAGCTTGTCCAGATGCATGGAAGAAATTTAAAGCGGCGATCGCAGCTTGCATTTCCATCTTATTATTAGTCGTATAGCTAGCAGCATCACCCATTTCGTGGATTTTGCCATCACTGAAATAAGCAACCACACCCCAACCCCCAGGACCAGGATTACCAGTACAAGCGCCATCGGTGTAGATACTTTGAATTTTACGTTGGTCGGACATAGTGAAGATATCGCACTGCATTGGTAAGCAGGGGAAATTTAGTGGCAAAAGATGGGAAGCAATATATAGGTTAACGCCACAAAAATCAATAGGAAAATTATCGACATTCAGGAAGACAACAGATTGTTTTCTAGCTATATTTCATTGCTTATTCACAGCATATTTCTCATAGCCATCGAAATTCATTCCACAGACCATTAGGTTTCAGAACTTTTTTAGTAATTTAAAGATAAGTGTCATACTTTACACAAATATTCCTAGAGACCGTATGATTTCTATGACTTAAAGTCTGATTTTAGAGGAAAAATACGGGATGTTTTCACGGAATAAACAGCAAAAACACCAAAAATTAGTCGAGCAATATGTTTTATCGCGCCGTACCATGTTAGCCCTATTAGGTTTCGTCTGCGCGCCTGGCTTGGAAAACTTGATGGTAGGGAAAAACCCTTCAAAACCCACTGCTCCTAGCAATCCACAAATCCCAACTTTACCTCAAGATGATTCACCGACCACCCAGCAAGAGCGTCAACAGCAGCTACAACAGGCACGCCAAGAATATGAAGTAGCATTAAGACTACCTGCTTCTGTCCGCGTAGCAACTTTACCGCAGCAGGAGGCTTTTTCACCAGGGTATAACAATAACCGGGGTATCCTCTCAGAGAAAATTGGAGCGAATCAACAGGCGTTTTTCCAAAATCCTCAGTCTTTTCTCAGACTAGAAGACTACGAAGCTGTCTTTCCTGTCCTGCCTTTACCAGATGTTGCCAAGACCTTCCGGGAAGATGCCACATTCTCGCAACAGAGGCTTTCTGGCCCCAATCCAATGGAACTCACCAATGTTTTGTCACTCAATTACCCCCTGACTCAAAAACTCCAAATTACGGATGAGATGTTTCAAGCTGTGCTGAGATCCGTTAGGGGAAGAAGGCTCCTTACTCAAACTGAAACTATCAAAAGTGCCACTGAAAATGGTAGTCTCTTCGTCACCGATTATGCAGTACTCGATAGTGACACTGTTACCCCACAAGAGAATAAATTTCTCGCAGCACCCATCGCACTCTATTTTGCCGATCGCATTGGTGGAAAGTGGGAATTAATCCCTATCGCCATCCAATTAGGACAAGTACCAGGAGTAAGTCTGCTTTGTACGCCTTTAGATGGTGTAGATTGGACTTTGGCTAAAATGATCGCTCAGATGGCTGATTTTTATACCCATGAATTGGTACGTCATTTGGGTCAAACTCATCTTGCTTTAGAACCAATAGCACTAGCTACTGTACGTGAACTATCTACTCGTCATCCTGTTAATGTGCTACTCAAGCCCCATTTTGAGTTCACAATGGCAATTAATGCTGTTGCTGATCAGGCACTAATCAATCCTGGAGGATTGGTAGATATCATTTTAGGAGGCACTCTGGAAAGCTCTCTGAATCTTGCTAATCAAGGTGTTTCTGAGGTTTTTAACAACTTTAGTAAGTTTGCTCTTCCTAACAATTTACGCCAGCGCGGTGTTGATGACCGTTCTCGATTACGAAATTTTCCCTATCGTGATGATGGGTTACTAATCTGGCAAGCTATAGAAGATTATGTAAGTCAATATATTGGCATTTATTACAGATCGAACCGAGATGTTCGTGAGGATTTTGAACTGCAAAATTGGGTGCAAACTTTACGGAAACCGGTTAGTGAACAAGGCTTTGGTGTGGTGTCTCTGCCGCCCCAACTGACGAACCGTGACCAGTTGATTGATATACTGACACAAATCATTTTTACTGCTGGACCACAACACTCAGCGATCGCCTGGGTTCAATACCAATATATGTCTTTTGTTCCTAATATGCCTGGAGCTATTTATCAACCCATTCCCACAATTAAAGGAATGATCCAAGATGAGAATAGCCTGATTAGTTTCCTCCCTGGTGTAGAACCAACCTTTGCTCAGGTTAACGTCATGTCAGTGATTGGCACTAAGCAAGATCCTAAAGCATTCGCAGATTTCGGTGTGAATAGTTTTCAAGACTTTCGAGCTATTAATGTTTTGAGAAGCTTCCAGACTCGTTTAAAAGTGTTAGAAACAATCATTGAACAACGTAATAAACGCCGCCCGGAATGCTATCCTGGCTTTCTACCCTCCCGCATGGCTAACAGTACAAGCGGATAAGCAAGGTTAATTACGACACTGTTGTACTTCCTCTGAGGATGCGATCGCTTTTAGACTCATCTCTAGGCAAATGCTAACTGTGAAAGTCTTTTAGGGATTGAGATCAATAGAAGCGATCGCTAACTGTTTGAAATTCACCGACAAAACTGGCGTGAAAGATATACAAGGAGAGAAAATTAAGCTAAACCATGTCTCCTAATCTTGATGATTTAATCCTCCGTTTAAAAAGTAAGTTCACCAACCCAAGACAAGTGGTAGTCATTGGTAGTACCTCCTTCTGGAATATATCTACCCCAGCCATTTGTGAAAGCACAGGTGAAAAACTAGCGAAATTAGATGATATCTTGCTGTTAACAGGAGGCGTATCAGGCATACCAGAAGCCTTATCCCGCAGCTTTTGGCGACATCAAAAACCCGACAATTCCGCCCGCGTTATCCACATTCAGCCCCAAGGGTTTGATCCTTGGGAATATGGGGAAAATCTCACAGCAGGGGATACTCTGGCAGAGAGGCGATGGATTTTGGCTCACTTAGCCCCTGTTTATTTACTGCTGGAAGGCGGTTCAGGGGCAGAACAAGAGGCTCAGTGGGCATTAAAAGCAGGGGCAATAGTTATCCCTGTGGGATGCACTGGAGGCGGCGCTCAGAAGCTTTATGCAGACTTAACAGCAAATTCAGAATGGGTAAGAAATCAATGGCAAATGGAAACATCTCTAGAACCTTGGAAAAACATTGGTGATACATCTGCATCAGTTGAAAAAATTGCCACAGCTATTGTGAATTTGATTGACCAAGCTTTAGATCAAAAAGTAATTCCAATACACACTACCGCCACATTACTCACCGAATTAAACAATCTTCTAGCCGCAGGAAATTGGCAAGTAGCGAATCAAATTACATTTTGTCTTTTCTGTGAAAAAATTCCCAAAGACTTAACAAATCCGGGACTAATTCATTACAAGGATTTACATAAAATTCCAGACGATATTTTACGAGAAATTGATCGCCTGTGGGTACATTATTCTCAAGGTCGATTTGGGTTTAGTGTGCAGTGGCAAATCTATTATCAACTACATGATCTAGATAACATAGAAGATGAACTAGAATGGGACGAAGCCTTTGCACAAAAGGTCGGTCGTCCTGAATTTCTTGCACCTTATGATGTGAATCGAGTTAATTATAATTTAGACTGTCCACCTGGTCATTTACCTTGGTTTCATTGGCAAGATTACACCCAACGAAAGTTTAAAGGTGGCGGTATTATTGGGGGAGGTGGTCTAGGTTGGGAAGCAATTTTTGACCTGTCATATTCATTAGAAAGATGTGGGATAATTTCTCCAGCCGGAAAGGTATGGAGTCGAGCCGAAGTTATAAAAGCCATATCTAAAGGTGAGCGGATTTTTAGCCGGGGTAATTTAAGCGGAATTGATTTACAAGGGTTAGATTTATCTGCGGCATATTTTCTCAATGCAGATTTAAGTCATAGTAATCTCAGCAATACTAAATTGCATCAAGCTAATTTTCATTCTGCCAATCTTTACGAAGCTAATTTAGATAATACCCAAGCTAAAAATACTTGTTTTAGAAAAGCAAATTTAGAAGGGGCAATTTTTACTAATTCTCAGTTAATTGAAGTTGATTTTTCTCAAGCTTTGGCATTTAGAGCAAGATTTGATTATAGTATCTGGAAAAATGTCAATACTTCAGAAGCATCTTATTGGGGAGCATTGGCAGCAGATATGTTGCATTATTATCGGCAAGATATCAACCCTAAATCGGCATATTTCTGGGGAGCAAATTTTTATTATACTAAATTCAATAATTGTAATTTTCAAAATACTAATGCCAGTTATAGTAACTGGGAAAAAGCTATTTTAAAAAATTGTGATTTCACAGGATTGGTCACTGCCAATGCTAGGCTAAATATGACTCAGTTTGTTGGAAATAATTGGAGTGAATCACAATGTTTGCAAGCTCGGCTAGAAACTAATAATATTACCTTCTTTGATACTGAAACTGAAACAGGAAAGGCTTTACAAGAAACCTGGGGAAATACATTCCCAAAAATTATGATCATTGATGATTCCTGTACAGTTAGGAAATTATTAGGAATAGCTTTTAGTAAAGCAGGTTATGGGGTATTTAAGGCGCGGGATGGTCAGGATGCTTGGGAAAATTTACAGGCTGGTTTAACTTGTGATTTTATTTTTTGTGATGTAGAAATGCCGAGAATGAACGGATTTGAGTTATTAGAAAAGGTTAAACAAGATGAAAAATTAAAAAATATTCCTTTTGCTATTATTACCAGTCGTGGTCAAGATCAAATGCGTCCTAATTTCTTGGACAAAAAGTTTCGCATTGTTGGTTATTTTACTAAGCCTTATTTAGAGGAAGTTTTATTAGAAACAGTTGCTAGTGTGCTGGGGAAAAATCTTGATTCATCGTTATCACCTGCTTTAAGAAAGGTTCCTCCAGCGCGGTTTTTTGCCATTGGCTTAAATTTGAAACAACGGAAAAGTTTAGTGGCTTTGTTGCGATCGCACCAGGAATTTATCTGCCATTTTTTCCCAGAAAATCAAGTTATTCAACCAGAATTATTCACACTTAAGCTGAAACAACGGACTAGAAAAACTATCCACATTTCACCATCTGTTTTCAGCACTTCTCAAACTTGTACTTTCATTCCCGATTATCTATTTTCTGATAATCAAGGAGTTGTTGGTAATCCAATTAATTATCCTTTATATCTGGTAATTGATATTAATACTCTGCATAATCTGCGGACAATAAATTTTGATTTCAATGAAATCTCTATGATTATAATTGGTTGTGCAGAAGGTGTTGAGGCGATATCGAGTAATTTTTTACGACAACTGGAAGCAGATCGGCATATTAAAGCTTATATTCCTGATCTTGAAGATGAAAATACTATGGAAACTATTATATCTGTTATTCAAGGTGAAAGGCCAATTAATCAGCAAATTGAAGCACAAGAATTAGATCAAGATTGGCAAGAAATACTGTTAGGTTTTGACGAACAAACCAATCAAGATTAATTTCGCTGTAATCTTTAGCTAAATATAAGCAGGAAAAATTTTCAGCAGAAAATTGATGTAAGTTAGGATGCGTCACAGGGATTTCCACCCAATCATGTCTCTTGACTGATGACTGATAACTGATAACTGATAACTGATAACTGTTTTTGCTGCCCAAAAATTTCTGATTACTACGGTGAGGTGCTTCCTGGTGATCTAAGATTGTTGGGTATTCTCTATTTTACCGCCACTTGACCGATGATTGAAGTAGAACATCTCAGTAAAACTTATGGTTCTACCCCAGCTATTAATGATCTGACATTTAGCGTCGAACCTGGGGAAATTTTGGGGTTTTTGGGACCCAATGGCGCTGGTAAAACTACAACTATGCGAATTTTAGCGGGTTATCTCCCTGCTACAGAGGGTAAAGCGAGAATTGCTGGTTTTGATGTCAATGATGATTCTCTCGCGGTGCGCCAACGCATTGGCTATTTACCGGAGACACCGCCGTTATATCCCGAAATGACAGTGGAAGGGTTTTTACATTTTGTAGCACGAATTAAGGGGATATCGGCTGGCGATCGCACCGAAAAGGTAACAGCAGCCATTACACGCTGCAATTTAGAAGATAAACGCAAAGTAATTATCCGCAAATTATCTAAAGGATATCGTCAAAGAGTCGGCATTGCTCAAGCCATTGTCCATGACCCCCCGGCGATTATTTTAGATGAACCCACGGTGGGACTAGACCCCCGACAAATTATTGAAGTCCGCAATTTAATTAAAAGTCTGGCCGGGACACACACAATTATTCTGTCTACCCACATTTTGCCAGAGGTGAGTATGACTTGTAGCCGGGTAGCAATTATTAACCGGGGTAAATTAGTCGCAACTAATACACCAGAAAATTTGAGGACACAGTTGGCGGGGGGGTCAGGATATGAATTAGAAATTGAGGGAGATAGTGGTTTAGCTAAACAAGTTTTACAAAATGTCCCTGGTGTAAGTCTGGTAGAATCTGTTTTTAGCAATCATCCAACCAGCGACAACCACGCCCACTTGCGGGTAATATCACAACTAGGAATTACACCGGGAAAAGAGATTGCGGCGACCTTGTTAAACGCCGGATTTGGATTACATGAAATGCGCCGTGTCAGCGCTACCCTAGAAGATGTATTTTTGCAATTGACGACAGAAGAAAAGAATTTAGATTCCCCGACAGATTCAGAAACTAACGAAGGAGAAGCAGCATAAATGGGTATAGTCTTTAGCAATATTATTGCCATTTATCGCCGAGAGTTACAGAGTTATTTTATCTCACCCTTAGCTTATGCGATCGCCAGTATATTTTGGTTCCTGGGCGGGTTATTTTTTGTGACAATTTTGCTAGGACCAGATGGAATTTTGTTAACAGTCGCCCAAATAGATTCACAAGGACAACAAATGGGGATAGCAACACCGCCCATAGATGTCCCCTACGAATTTGTCAGGGCATTCTTGGATAGAATCGGTTGGTTATTGTTATTTATTTTACCAATGTTCTCAATGGGACTGTACGCCGAGGAACGGAAGCGCGGCACTTTAGAACTATTAGCCACCTCACCTGTAACCAATTGGGCGGTAGCTGTAGGTAAATTATTAGGGGTACTGACATTTTTTACCACTCTGATTTTACCCTTATTTGTCTTTCAGGCGATCGCCATCAGCGCCTCAAATCCTCCCATGTCCCTCACCATTCCCTTAGTAGGGCATTTAGGCTTAATCTTACTAGCAGCCGCCATCCTATCATTAGGAATGTTTATTTCCTCCCTCACAGACAGCACAATCTTATCCGCCATTCTCACCTTTGCCCTCGTTTTATTATTATTATTTGTGGATGTAATTGCCACAAGTATCGGTGGTTCAGTAGGAGAAATATTAGGTCATTTCTCATTATTAAAACATTACAACACACTCATTCAAGGTATTTTTGATACCAGCGCCTTAATCTTATTTGCCAGTTACATTTTTTTAGGAATCTTTCTCACAGCCCAGTCAATTGATGCACTACGTTTTCAACGTCGATAGTTAGTAATTAATTGACCAATCACCAATCACCACCGACTAATCACCAATGAAGATTAAAAAAAATAAACTAGGAAAATATTTATTTTGGCTAGGTCCATTTTTATTTGCTGCTGGCTTAACATCTGGGTTAATTACAGGAAAATGGGGAATCATTCCCCTCATCTTTCTAATTACCGGAACTCTCATCAGTGGTTTATGGATAGTATTAGAAAGCCGACAAAATCAATGGTGGAATCGTCGTTCTACTCAAGCTAACACCAACGCCTTAATTGCAACTATCGCAGTCTTCGTAATTTTAGGCTTACTTAACTTTTTAGGTACTCGCTACAACCTGCGTCAAGACTTAACAGAAGCCCAACTATATACCCTATCCCCTCAATCACAACAATTAGTGCGTAGCTTACCGCAACCAGTGAAAGTGTGGATATTTGATGTGAATAAAAATCCCCAAGATAGGGAACTATTAGAAAACTATCAGCGACAAAGTGACAATTTTCAGTTTGAGTATATTGACCCCCAAGCACAACCCACCCTCGCAAACAAATTTGGGGTAAAAAACTATGGCGAAGTTTACCTAGAATCTGGAGATAACCGCCAATTAGTAGAAACCTTAAATGTCAATCAACGCTTATCAGAAGTTAGATTAACAAATCGCCTACAAAAAATTACCAGTACAACCACGACCTCAGTTTACTTTCTCCAAGGTCATGGCGAACAAGCAATGGTCTCTGGTCAGGAGGGAATTGCACAAGCAATTCAAGCATTAGATGATAGAAATTATGTAGCATTACCACTGAACTTAGTAGAAAATTCCCAAATTCCAGAAGATGCAGATGTTGTTGTAGTAGCTGGTCCCCAAAGAGAATTATTTGATAACGAAGTCAAAGCCTTAGAAAATTATCTCAACGGTGGTGGCAATATATTATTAATGTTAGACCCCAATGTTGATACAAATCTCGACAGTTTTCTACAAAAGTGGGGTGTGATTTTAGATAATCGTTTAGCCGTAGATGTTTCTGGTACAGGTGTAGGACTTGGACCGGCGGTTCCCATTGTCACCAATTACGGACAACATCCCATTACACAAGAATTTCGCAATGGTATTTCCTTTTATCGATTAGCCAGAAATTTAGAAATTAACCCCGTCGCCGGTATTGAAGCTACTCCTCTACTCCTAACTCAACCTTATCCTCAGAGTTGGGCAGAAAATGACCTAAAAAATGAGACATTAGAATTTGACCCAGAATCAGACATCCCCGGACCTCTAACTTTGGGTGTGGCTTTGACAAAAAAAATACCAGCCCCAACTAGCCCGACTCCGACTCCGACACCCACAACGGAAGAGGAAACTAACCCGACTCCCGAAGCTTCACCCACACCGACACCGACAACTAACCCGACTCCCGAAACCTCACCGACACCTTCACCGACAACTACCCCAACTCCCGAAACTTCACCGACACCAGAAACTTCACCCACAACCCCAGAAGAAACTAACCCGACACCAGAAGCTTCACCCACAACCCCAGAAGAAACCAACCCCACGTCCACAACTGAAGAAAAACCGGAAGCAGCTAGCATTGAGTCAAGGTTAGTAGTAATAGGAGATTCCGAATTTGCTACTGATGGCTTATTTGACAGACAACTGAATGCAGATGTATTTCTCAACTCAGTCACTTGGTTGAGTCAACAAGACCAACAACCCCTTTCCATTCGCCCCAAAGAACCAAACAACCGCCGCATTAAGTTGAATATTTTCCAAGTGAATCTTTTAACATTTTTCCCTTTGTTAATATTACCCTTAATAGGATTATTAGGGGCGGCTATTATATGGTGGAAACGCAGATAATTAAAACATCAAAAGTAAAAAGTAAATCTCTACTTTTTACTTTCATCTAGCAACAGTTTTCATGGTTTATTTGTTCTAGAACTTACGCATAATCTACGTTTTCTTGGCGTTCTTGGCGGCTTGGCGGTATGCGCTTCGCGCACGCTACGCGAACGATAAATCAATATATTTGGCAATTGTTGCGTAAGTCCTGTATTCAACAAAATTAGTATAAATATGAAATTACCAAAAACAACTTTAATTTTAATATTGCTAGCCCTGGGTTTGAGTGGTTTTGTTTATTTCTATGAAATACAAGGTAAAACTCAAAGAGAAGAAATCAAAGCCCAACGACAGCAAATATTCTCATTTACAGAAGATGATATCCAATCTTTAACAGTCAAAACACAAGATATCACTCTGAATTTAGAACGTAACACCGAGGCGGAAAATTCCGGGTGGTTGCTAACATCTCCCACCAAAGAACCAGCCAATGATGCTATAGTATCTTATTTAACGAATTTGTTAGTTAAAGGTTCAAGCGATCGCACTTTATCAATTACACCCAAAGAGTTAGATCAATTTGGTTTAACTCAACCACTAGCCACAATTAATATTAACCTCAAAAATCAGCAAACCCATCAACTAACCTTGGGGAAAGTAGACTTTAACAGTAGTTTTTTGTATGCTCAAACTGATGCAGCAACTCCAGAAAATGGTAATATAAATGTCCTGTTAGTATCTACAGATTTTGCAAATGCTGTCAATCGGGAACTGTCAGAATGGCAAAAACCCCAAGACACCAGCGAAGTTGAAACAACTCCAGAAAATGAAAAAATTAATAATTAATAATTAACTCAGGTGACATGACCAAACCCACCGCCACATTACTCATTTCCTGTGCCGACCAAAGAGGATTAGTTGCCAAATTCGCCAATTTCATCTATGCTAATGGGGGAAATATTATTCATGCAGATCAGCATACAGACTTGGCTGCTGGGTTATTTCTTACCCGCTTGGAATGGCAGTTAGAGGGTTTCAATTTACCAAAAGAATTTATAGCACCTGCATTTAATGCGATCGCACAACCTTTAAATGCAAAATGGCAACTACACTTCTCTGAAACTATACCACGAATTGCTATTTGGGTCAGTCGGCAAGACCATTGTTTATTTGATTTAATTTGGCGACAACGAGCCAAAGAATTTACCGCAGACATTCCCCTAATCATTAGTAATCATCCTAATTTACAGAAAGTAGCAGAGCAATTTGGCATTGATTTCCATCATATTCCGATAACCAAAGATAACAAATCCGAACAAGAAGCCCAACAACTAGAACTACTAGAAAAATACAAAATTGATTTAGTAGTTTTAGCCAAATATATGCAAGTTGTCAGCGCCGATTTTATTGAAAAATTCCCCCAAATCATCAATATTCATCATTCATTTTTACCAGCCTTCGTAGGTGCAAATCCCTATCACCGAGCCTTTGAACGCGGCGTTAAAATCATTGGTGCTACCGCCCATTACGCCACTGCTGACTTAGATGCTGGACCAATTATAGAACAAGATGTAGTGAGAGTCAGTCACCGCGATGAAGTTGAAGACTTAATTAGAAAAGGTAAAGATTTAGAAAGAGTAGTTTTAGCCAGAGCCGTGAGATTTCATTTACAAAATCGCGTCCTAGTATATACTAATAGAACAGTAGTATTTGGATAATTCTTAATAAGATTTACCATCACTACCAAAATATTCCCGATAGCTGCAAATTTTATCTCCACGCACATCAAAAGAAACCGCTACCCGATTTTTGTAAGGCTTATTGAATAACAAACCCTCATCCCGAAACTCAAAAACCACAGTGGTTTCATTACTAGTAACCCGGTCTAGAGAAGTTAACTGTATACCTGAATTAAAAGATTTTGAGACATATTCAAAAAACTCTCTAGCGCGGTCTTTACCCTCATTTAAACCGTGAAATTTACCCATTGGGAACCAAAAAGTAAAATCTTCCGTAAGCATATCTAGAAACCCATCCCACTCCCCTGTAGCTAAACCGTGAGTAAAATGTTCAAATGCTTGTTGAGCAACTCTTAAAGTTTTCTCCGATTGTTCTGACATATTTTGTTATGAATAACTCAATTATTATCATCTATTTCATCTTCGATAGCTTCAGCCATCAAATCTTCTTCCTGTTCAATTTCATTTAACTCTTCATCAGACACATCAAGTTCTTTCTTCGCAAAAACTCGCCTAGCCTTTCTGTCGAAAATTTCAACAATATTCGTTTTATCCCTTTTAATTGCTTCAATGTCATCTTTTTGTAACAAAATCATGTAGTAGCGAGATACTTCCATCATTCTGTAAGCATATTGATAAGCATCCCTTGTAAACTCACCGGTTGTGACAACCATTACCACGTCCGCCCCTGTCACAAAAGTCAGCCCGATTTCTTTGGCTAAGACATCAATATCAACCTTCTTTGTGTTTTTGCATTGAATCTGCCACCGACTGTAAACAAACCTGTCTGAAGCTGCCAGAACATCTAGTTCCCCTTTGCCATTTTCTTTACTGCGCCATTTTGTAAAACGCAGACTAGTTAGGCGTATCATCCAGACTGCCAGAAGCTCTAAGGCTTTACCTTTAATATGTTTATCTGGATGATTTAATTCATTGACAACATCATCAAAGGTGCGGTTTAGTTCAATTTCCGAAAGCCTTGTTTCATTAGCGATTGATTTTAGAAGGGGTGCTAATAGTTCAGACTGGGCTTTGCTGGTTAATCTGACTTTATTCGGTTTAGCTCCTCTGCCACCTGTAGTTTTTTCGGTTTCTATTAAACCGAGAATTGCAAGAGGTTCAATAACATCCTTGACTAAATTTTTCGTTGTGAGTCTTAATTTATAAATACTTCTGGTATGTTGGGCAACTTTATTAGCTGGTATAAGTTCTTTCACATCAAGATTCAGCAGACTCAGCAGAAAATGTTTTTGTCCGGGAGTCAGGGTATAAAGCTCGTCGATAAAATCTTTATTGATGCCTAGAATTTCGGAAACAACGTCCCAGTTTATTTCGTATTCCCGTTCAAAAACACCTGCCAAGGACAACCAACTTCTCATAGTACTTGTGTAAGTGCCGCTAGGTGATATGGTATATCCCCTTTCCTGTAATTCATAGGCTATTGGTTCCAGTTGTGCTTCTTCTCCTCTAGCATTAACTGCATCAATAGCTTTTAATAAAGCCATGCCTGACAAATTATTTAATATGTGCGCTGCAAACCTTTGATTTACAAATAAAGTATTGTCAGCATTAGCTAAAATTTCTTCAGCAAAAGAAGTAAGTTGATATTGGCGTGGCTGTTCCAAGTCCTCAATCAGCTGATAAGCTCTGAGGGATAAGAAACAGTTCATTGACAATATGCGGATATTTTTTGCAGATTGTATAGATGAAGCCTGTTGAGAATGTTTGGAAAAATAACGTTGGCCAATATTAACTTCCAGTGTATCCCTACTTGGTTGACACTCTTCGCATAACTTCAAAATTTCGACTAAAGAAAACTTAGTTGGCTCAAACTGGTCTCCATAAGTAAATTTTTTTAATTTTTTAGACTCCATTCGGCAATTTCCTTAAAATATCTAATTAATTTGATAGTACCTTTTTTAAAAAAGTCCTAACTGTACAGTCTGGTTATTATCAGGATTTTCTGCTGCTCTTGGTGCTAAATCTGCTGGAGGTTCAACAACCAATGGAGCATTTTCTTCAAATCTTAATTTTGAGGTTACAATATATTGTTCATCAATCTCAAAAGCTAACCAGCGTCTTTGCAAGGTTTCTGCAACTCGACCTGTCATGTTAGAACCAGCGAAAGGTTCTAAAACAATATCACCAGGTTCTGTACAAAGATTGATCACAAACTCTGGTAATGCTTGAGGAAATCTTGCTGGGTGTGGCTTAAAACCTTCTTCTTTACAACGTCTTTGATAATAATCGTTTGAAGAAGTGTTTGAGGCGGAAATAATATTGACTGCTTGAACTAAATCTTCGGATAAATTTTCTTGTATAAGAGTTGGTTGTCCTATTTCTCCTTTATCTGTATTGCAACTTCCATCAATAATATTCGACGGTATAGCGCCTCCTCTATCATTCCCAAATTTATTGGAAATATCATGACCTGAAGGTCTGACTTTGGGTTTATAGCCATTCTTCAAAAGGTTTTTCATTGCATCACTATAAGGCTTTAAAACTCTTCTATTATTAGCTTTAGGATGCGGATCTTTTGACAGCCACCAAATTGTATTTACCGAATCTTTAACTCTTTCCCTGCGAACTGTTACCCATTCGGCAGGGGTGGGTAGTTTTGCTGGATTATACCAATACAATTCTTGTGCCAGATAAAACCCAAGTCCGCCTTTTTCTTTTGCTTTGCACAAAGCAACAACCAGTTCAAAATGATAAAGAGAACGAACTGGCATCCCCTTAATCCAGCTACCACCAATATCAATAACCAGTGAGCCTGTTGGTTTAAGAATACGATAAAACTGTGCCGCATAATCTTTAAACCATTCAACATATTCATCGGCATCAACATTTCCGTATTCTTTTTTACGAACCAGTGCAAATGGTGGAGAGGTGCAAATTAGGTCGATACTTTCGTCAGGAATACCTGCCATTAATTCTAGGCTGTTTCCCAAATAAGCAGCACCAAATTTTGTTTCGTAGTAAGGTTTATAATTAAGTTTCATCTAAGCTTTTTTAGTACAATTGTATCGTCAGGTTTTTATCTGATTATTTCACTTTTCAGATTTGTGGAGGACTAAAGTCCTCACTACAAACTTTAAGTTGTTAGCCCAGTCTATGTTTAATTTCTCCAGCCAAATTCTCTAATGTAACTTCTATTTGTTCACCGGATTTTAAATCTTTGAGAGATGACTTTTGCGCTGCTGCTTCCTCAGAACCAATAATCACACAAAATTGAATCCCTTGTTTATCAGCCAGTTGGAATTGTTTACCCAGTGAACGTTTATCAAAGTTAGTAATTACATTAATTCCCGCCTGACGCAGATTTTGAGAAACTTGTAAATAAATCGGCATTAAATCTGCTTGCATATTTACTACCATTACCTGGGCTGGTGTCGCAGATAAAGTATTCAGAATCCCAGCTTTGAGTAAGCGACTAATTAACCGAGTTAAGCCAATGGAAATACCCACACCAGGCATTTTTTCGCCGAGAAAAGTTCCCACTAATTCCTCATATCTACCACCAGAACAAATACTACCTAAAGCTTCATGTCCTAACAATGTTGTTTCGTAAACTGTCCCTGTATAATAATCAAGACCACGGGCAATGGATAAATCAATACAATAGCGATTGTCAGATACCCCCAAATTACGCACACCTGTAATTACAGTGGCTAACTCAGTTACTCCCAACTTAAATTGTTCCGCTTCTGGGAGATTTTCAGCTAGATGCTGGAGTTTATCTAAAACCTGATCAACCGTGCCATTAATCTGAATAAAATCAATAATTTTTTGGGTATGTTCAGCGTTAATACCTTCTGTTTCTAAAGCTTGCTTAACTTTAGCTTCGCCAATTTTTTCTAAATTATCAATTATACTAATACAAGATTTAATTTTATTTTCAGCGATGCCCACAGATGTGAAAAAGCCTGTGAGAATTTTCCGATTATTGATCCGAATTAGAAAATCACCAATATTAACTGCTTCAAAGATTTCGGTGATAATTGCTGGCATTTGAGCATCATACAATAAACTCAGTTCCCGCCGAGCCACTACATCAATATCACACTGACGGAATTGACGGAACCGCCCATCTTTAGCTCTTTCTCCCCGAAAAACTACATCCGTTTGGTAACGTGCAAAAGGGAATGTTAATTCATTCAGGTGACGGGCAATATAAGCTGCTAAAGGGACAGTTTGATCAAATTTTAAGGCTCTAGCTTCTGAACCTGTTTCTCCGGCTTTTTCTTTCTCAGCTTGGCGATTTGGGGGAAGAATCGGGTCAATACCATAAATGATATTATCACCTTGGTTTCCCTTGGCTTGGAGAACTTCTAAGCGTTCCACTGCGGGGGTTTCTATGGGGGTAAATCCATAACTTTCAAAGACTCGGCGAATGGTATCTAATAGGTATACTTCTAAGCGCTTTTCACTGGGGAGAAATTCAGGAAATCCACTAGGTGTTGAAAAGTTGATTTTGTCACTTTTTGCCATGTTTTGATTTTGTTAATTATAAGTTTGAGAGTTTAAATTATAGCGCTTGTTCGGTGAATAGGGAAATTTTTGCGTAATTAAAGCCTAATACCAATTATTTATGAGAAGTGATTTATTTGGTGGTAATAAAAAAGTGGTTTTTCGATAAACTGGCAGCTTAGAGATGTATGTTTATCTAGAATATTTCCTTGTGAATCATGACGTGCCATTATGGGAATTTCTAATTTAATGATGGACATTCGCAGTTTCCTGGTATGGGTTTACTGATTATTAAACCACCAGGGGTCTTTATTGGTGTCAGTTTTAATCAAAAATGCTTTTTTTCGCAGGAAGCGTTTAATGGAGGCTGCACCCATGCGTGAACCACCCAAACCAGAGAATTTGAAGGAATTTCTTTCTCCCTCCTGGATTATGTCACTTAAAGCGGCATCATTGATACTGATAGCACCTGCATTGATGTGTTCAGCGACTGCTAAAGCTTCGGCTTCTGTCTCTGCAAACACCGCAGCACTCAATCCATATATAGAGTCATTTGCTAAGTATATCGCTTCTTGAATGGTGGGAAATGCCATGACTGGCATGATGGGGCCAAAGGTTTCTTCGGTCATGATTTTCATGGAATGGTTGACTTGGGTAATTACGGTGGGACGACACCACCAACCGCCGTCAATTTCTTCTACTTTACCGCCACAATGAATTAATGCGCCTTTGGCGACTGCATCTAGAAGGTGGTCGTTAATAATTGCGGCTTGTTTTTCGGCAATAATGGGGCCAATTTCGCCACTTTCAACTTGGGGATAGGCTAACTGCAAACTATGGGCTTTGACTGTGAGTTGATGATAAAACTCTTCAAATATGGCTTCGGCGACGTAAATACGCTCTATGGAAAGGCATGATTGTCCACTATTGACGACTGCACCCCACAAAATGGCTGAGGTGGCTAATTCTAAGTCGGCTGATTCTAAAACAATGGCGGGGTCTTTTCCTCCTAGTTCTAAAAATGCGGGAATAAATCGTTTAGCTGCGGCTTCTGCGACTTTTAGTCCTGTGGCGACGCTACCTGTAAAGCAGACTAAGTCTACATTTTCTATGAGGGTAGCACCTGTTTCACCTGTTCCTTCGGCAAAACTGAGAACATCCCGCAGGTCTGGGACGGTATTGAGGGCTGTCATGAGTGGGGCGACGAAGCGGGGGGCAATTTCACTGGGTTTGATGATGACGGCGCAACCTGCAAGTAATGCGGGAATAGTATCAATTGTAGACAGTAAGAGGGGGAAATTCCAGGGGCTAATTACTCCGACTAGGGGGTAAGGTACTGATGTTTGTTGCAGACTGATGAATGGAATGGCTGTGTTTTTGGCTGAGGTTCCGATTAATTCTGGTGCTAATCTACACCAACGTTTAATGGTAGATAGGAAGGTGTCGATTTCTAATACTGAGGTTGATAATCTGCCAGTATCACCGACTAATGCCTCTGTAAGCTGTTGACGCTCTGAGACTATGGCTTGCTGCCATTGCTGTAATGCTTGTATTCTGGCTGATAAACCTATTTGTTGCCATTGAGTTTGCGCTCTGCGGGCGCGGTTACATTGGTGTACTAGCAACCTGGGAGGTGGCGGGAGAATTATATAGTCAAATTTTCCGGTTCGGGGGTTACGGACTTCTATTGGTTTAGTCATTAGTGGTTAATTGTAATGTTTTATCCCCCTAGTACAAGTTAAATTATGCCTAATTTAGCTAAGTGTATGATGGTTTTTTTTTGCGTTTCTAGAAAATGTTTGTGGTCTATTTCTGTTTCTAGCATGGTATTTGCTGGGTAAAAGTGTAATGGGCTGTAATTTTGGGCGTATAGAAATGGCTGAGGTGATGGTAAGTTATTTAACTGCATCACATTTAACTTGCAGCGCTAAGGCTGGAAATGATTCTATTTTTTCAGTTTTATCTGCCATACTGTGGGCTGATTCCCCAAAAACTAGCTTTTAAATGTAACTTTTAATATTGATTCTTATCATACACTCAAGTAACATTAAGAGTAATATAATTAGTCTGAGTTAATTAATCAAAACTATGAAAAAATTAATTAGACTGAAGATTGAAAAATTTACTGAAGAGGGTCAAGACTATTTTGTGGCTACCAGTAATGATATCCAAGGTTTAGTGGCTGAAGGTCAAACACTACAAGAAGCATTGGAAATTGCTGAAGATGTCGCTAAGGTGCTATTAGATATGGAAAAACTAAAAAATCCTAGTTTGAATTTAAAAGACTTGCCATCTCAATTTGAATATCCTCTGATTATGGAAGTCTAATGGGTAGATTGGCTGGTTTCTCTTATCGACAAGTGACCCGAAAATTGAAAACATTAGGTTTTGAATTTTATCGTTCAGCTAAGGGAGATCATGAAATTTGGTTGAATCCAGAAACTAATGAGAAAACAACCATTCCTCATCATCGAGAGATTAAGGAAGGAACCCTGAGAAATATTTTAAAACAAGCTCAGGTGGATGTTGAGATTTTTTTAGAGATTTAAGCAGATATTTTCACAATGTTGACTTAGGGACAAATTACGGAATGGCTAACCACAGAGACGCAGAGGACACAGAGGTATAAGAATTTGAGGGGTTTCTGCGTAAGGCCTGATCATTTAAAACCGCCTACGCTCATTTTTTCTCTGTAGTCTAGTCTTAATGATAATAGCCACAATTAATTTGTGGGCTGAAATGGTGTATATTTGCCTCCCAATGCTTCGACAATAGTGCGGGTGTTCGCTGCCATCATTTTGCTGTAAGAATCGCCCTCGCTGCCCTTTGCGCCAATAGAATCAGCGTATAGTTGACGTGGTGCTAATTTTACACCGGCTTCTTGGGCAACGGTGGTAATTAATGCGGGGTTAATTGTGGTTTCGGCAAAAATTGCGGGGACGCTGTTGGTTTTGATGGCTTCTACTAAGCGGGTTACTGTTTGGGCGCTGGGTTGTTCTTCTGTGCTAATTCCAATTAATGTACCGGCGATCGCAAGACCATAGGCTTTACCATAATATTGAAAAGCATCATGGGTTGTCACAAGTTGGCGTTTTTCTGGGGGAATGGTTGCTATTTGTTGATTAATCCAGTTATGTAATTGCTGTAATTCCTCAGTTAATTTTGCTGCTCTTTGAGTAAAAAGTTCGGCCTCTGTGGGCGATAATTTAATTAACTCATCCCGAATCACATTTACCATAGCGATCGCATTTTCTGCACTCCCCCAAACATGAGGATCTGGTACAACTTCTCGATCATATTGATCTAACTGTAAAGGTGTGACAACTTCCCCCACTGGTATCCTCCGCACCTTTCCCCCCGCCGCATTCATTAAATTAATCAGTCCTGGTTCTAAGTTGTAGCCGTTATACAAAATTAAATCGGCTGTTTCTAAAACCTTACTGTCTGCTGGTTTCGGTTCATAAACATGAGGATCAACTCCTGGTTGCAGAATACCAGTTAACTGAATTTCTCCCCCCCCAACTTCTTCAGTAAAATCAGCAATGATGGTGCTAGTTGCAACGACTCGCGGCTGATTACTTATCTCCTCAGAGATGCGATTAGTGTCTACTTGGTTACACCCTCCGAGGGAAATTCCTAACAAAACTCCCACTACTACTTGCCAGCAGGATCTAGCTTGTGACTGAGTAATTGCTTTCATATACTTGTTACACTGCTTATCATATTTTTCTCATATTTAAGTTACACTATTCTCATATTCTTTTCATTTTCTTTGGTATTCCCCAAAATGAGAACTGCTAATTTCCCCTTAAACGCTGTCTACCCCATGCCAAACGATACAGCCACCACTGCAAGTATTAGTATTGCCCATGTCGGCGTGCATTACCGGGCAGCAGAAGCTTTAAGAGATGTTAACTGTGTTGTCAAATCAGGGAGGATAACGGGGATTTTTGGACCGAATGGGGCGGGAAAAAGCACCTTAATGAAAGGGATACTGGGCTTAGTTCCTCTGAGTAGCGGTAAAGTGCTGTATCAAGGAAAACCTTTAATGCAGCAACTAGAGAAAGTTGCATATATCCCCCAGCGTAGCCAAATTGACTGGACTTACCCAGCGACAGTTTGGGATGTGGCGATGATGGGAAGGGTAAAAAAGACGGGTTGGTTACGTAGTTTTTCGGCAGTTAGCCGCCAGGAAACCAAAAAAGCCCTCAAACGGGTGGAAATGTTTGACTATTGCGATCGCCCCATAGGAGAATTATCCGGGGGACAACAACAAAGGGTATTTTTAGCTCGTGCTTTAGCGCAGCAAGCAGATATATACTGCTGTGATGAACCATTGGTAGGAATTGATCAAAAAACCCAAGCGGTGATTTTTGAGGTCTTCGAGGAACTGGCGGCGGCTGGTAAAATTGTCTTGGTAGTTAATCACGACTTAGGCGAATCCATCACCCACTTTGATGATTTAATTTTACTCAATCGGGAATTAATCGCTACAGGTGTCCGCCAGCAAGTTCTGACAAAGGAAAACCTCTATCGTGCTTATCAAGGTCAAGTCATGTACTTTGATAAAGCTGCTTAAATTTTTCCTATCTCTGCGGTGTGAATAAATACTTATGTTAGAAGCATTAATTGAGCCATTGCAATACAGTTTTATGCAGCGATCGCTCATCGTCGCCATTATAGTGGGCTTGCTGTGTGCAGTTGTGGGTAGTTACTTAATGGTGCAAAGATTAGCCTTATTAGGTGATGCTATTAGCCATTCAGTATTACCGGGACTAGCGATCGCCTTTATGCTCGGAGCAAATATATATCTTGGCGCATTTATTGCCGGCGTGATCAGTACAATGGCGATCGCCTGGATTCAAACGCGATCGCCAATCAAAGAAGATGCTGCAATGGGGATAGTCCTTTCGGCATTTTTCGCCTTGGGTATCACCTTAATTACTATTATTCAAAAAAGTCAAAAAATCGACCTAAATCACTTTCTTTTCGGTAACATTCTCGGCGTGACATCTGGCGAAGTCAGAGACACCGCGATTATTGCCACTATAGTTTTAATAGTTATTTTCTTACTATACAAAGAACTGCTATTTTACACCTTTGACCCATTAGGCGCACAAGCCGCAGGTTTACCAGTCAATCGGCTCAACTTTGGACTCATGCTGCTCATTGCTTTAACCATAGTTGCCAGCATGAAAACTGTCGGTGTAGTTTTAGTCTTAGCACTTTTAATTACACCAGGCGCAACCGCCTATCTGTTAGTTAAACGCCTCAATCAAGTCATGATTTTAGGAGCATTTATTGGAGTAATTTCCAGTATTAGCGGTATGTACCTTAGCTACTATTATAATATACCTTCCGGTCCCGCCATAGTTTTAGTAGTATCAGGATTATTTCTTTTAGCATTACTTTTTAGTCCAAGACACGGAATTTTTACCCCAAGTGTCAATCAAAAATAGAAGGTATCGGTTACGAATAAATAGATGAATCTCTACAAATCCCCAATCAAGGATAATGGGTGGGAATTGCACTAACGCTTTAAATTCATCGGCAGCAAACGGGCGATTATAATCACGGGGACGGCGTTCCGTAAACTGTTTTTTGTGCCAGTCATACCTCAGATGGATAAAGTTACAGACAACATCAGTGAGTTGAGTTTGCTGATTGATCATCCACCCATCCACACAAGCTCCTGTTAAAATAGCCTGGTTAAATTGACTACCCAAGGCTTGTACTCCACAGAGATTAGCACCGTCAAGATTAGCCTCATAAAGATTAGCATCGTTAAGATCAGCCCCACAGAGATTGCTACCACTCAGCGAAGCTCCCTTGAGACTCGCTCTCGTCAGCTTTGCCCCTTGCAAATTGCTCAAGTAAAAACTAGTATTATCGAGATTAGCACCACTGAGATCAGTGCCTTCAAAATTAGATTGACTCAAGTTTGCTCCACACAAATCAACGCCACTTAGGTTCCCATCTTTCAATGAGACACCGCAGAAGTTCACCCCTTCAAGATTACTATCTGTGAGATCAGCCCTATGGAGTTTGGCAAAACTGAGATTAGCATTGCTGAAGTTGGCGCGAATAATCCAGCTTAACCCCAGGTCTGCATCGCTCAAGTCCGCACTGCTGAAATTAGTCCCCTCGATAAATGCGTTGGAGAATTTGGCTCCCTGAGACATCATCGGCTCATCGCTATCGTGATACATATCACCAAGGTTAGCGCCACTGAAGTCAGCATTGTCAAGAACTGCGTCTCTAAAATCTGCTCCACGGAGATTAGCGTTGCAGAGTTTAGCACCCGCCAGGTTAGCAAATCTCAAATCAACACCTATACGAAGGTTGGAAAGGCTCATATCCCTGGAGATAGGGTCCAAATATGGGTTCAGGGATTGATCACTCGGTTTGACTCCTGATAAATCAATCCCCCGTATGTCAGCTTCTGTGAGATCAATGTCTTCGTCTGGATGCTCCAGTCGCCAAGCATTCCAGGACTCAACGCCCTGCCTGAGTTGGTGATAGTGTTCGTGTTTCATGCTGTTTACTCCTGCTCTGCAATGCTGCTATACCAACTTATTCAGAAATTTTGCTCATGTCTATTTGTTGCCAAAACTTCAGGGGTGCTAAACATTGAAGGCAGAATGAGCGAGTATAGGCCAGCAATAATACTGACAGAGTGGAGTTTGATAGGAATGATCATTCTCCTGAAAGTCAGCGACACGCACAATGCTCGATAAAAATGGATTGTGGATTGATATTAGAGGAAGATGTCCTGGAAGTGCATCTTGATAGTCAAAAGAGGGATAATCTTTTCCTGAAAATGGGATTCGCTGCCAACCGACCCGACGCTGAAATTTCATGAGATCAATAGGTTTTGTATACAGACGAGGATCTTCATCATTAATAATTTTTCCTCCACATTCAATTGTGCCTCCACATTCTAGGAAAATACGCCGTTGAATACTAAAACCAAATTTCTCCCCACTGTTTTTAATCCATAACTGATCAATCACCTGTAGATCCTTTGGTGGAATAGCTTTGAGAAAATAGCCCCACTTATGCCAATATTTAATTGCATCAGGTATTTCATCCCATAACGGCTTTGCACTCTCATGATCAAAAATAGCAGTCAAAATCATCCGCTTCCGGTCATGAATATGAGCATATAATTTTTTTCCGTTCTCAGCCCACTCAGAGCGAATCTTGTTCAAGTAGGCAGATTCAAGCTTATTCCACCAGCTAGAGCCGTGTTGCTGACAGTAGAATTGATAAACATAGTTAAACAACAAGTCATAGGTTTCCCCATCTGCTGCTTTCCAGTGCCGCAGACTTAATGCATGACGAAGTGGGGTAAATTTATCACCTTGACTCATAGATTAATTCAGCTAAGTTTAATTCAATTAACTTCTTCCCAGTCCTGATGTCTTGCTTCACTTAATTGGGTAGCTTGATCATTTCTGGAAAATTTTTGCCACTTAACGCGCAGTTGTGTTTCCGTCAAAGAGAGAATTTCCAGTTCATAGCTGCATCGCTCACTAGGGAGGTTAATCAGCAGATTACCATTAGGCTGCCAATGCCAACTACCGTGAGTATAGTTAAAACCGCAACTGGGAGCAATAGTTTCTTTGATAAATTCACCATTAGATTGAAAGCTCATCCCCGGTCGTCCACGTGACGCAGGTAAGGGGTAATCTTGGGAGTAGTAAGTAGCAAAGTCAGGATGAGATTCTTCATAGGCGTGTCGCCAACTACGACAGAGTAGTTCTGATGTGTTTGACATAATTATATTTTTATCAGCAACCAGCTAGTAGTTCGATTAAACTGAGTCCAACTATCTTAACAGAATTAGACTTGTGATTAAAACAGCGCTGTGCAGTTTTCAGCCTAAAAAATTAAACGTTTCTGAGATGATTCAGTCAATCAGCCATCTCACAGAGACACCCATTGACACTGAATCTATCAAACTATTATCTTCTACTCGCCAGCGTGTTACTTGAAATTCTCCTTTTGTATTGAGGATGATAAGAGTTTGACAGCAGGAGTCAGCAAATGTTCTCAGAGATGGCGGAAAAAAGGATTGATCACAAATAGATTGATATTGAGCAATAACGGTAGAATCATCAGGGAAATTAGGATGTTCTTTAGGGACTTCTTCTACCCAAACTGTTTGAGGTGATAGAGAGAGGATGTGATTTTCCCCAATAAAGCGAATTAGCAATTTAACGGAATGTCCCTGGACAATTTTCTCAATGAAATCACTTTTGTTCCGATAAAAATCATTGATCGCAGATTCTGTACCATCAGGATTGCTGATATATTTTAATTGCCAAGATGGTTTATTTTGTAAGTGGGTGAGTTGCTGAATAATCTCTTCAAAATTGTAGTTAGTGTTAACAGCTTGTTCATTTACCAACATTCGCCAGTCTTCATCAATGTGCGTTTTGAGATTTATTTTGATATTTTTGCACTGTCCAATTTTATGAAAATTGACTCCTTTTAAATTAGTCCCTTTGAGGTTTGCACCCGTTAAACTCGCTCCCGTTAAATCACAGTTTTCCAAATTGGCGTTTTCAAGATTCGCATTGGTAAAGTTAATGTAGCTTAAATCTAAATTAGATAAATTAACGCCTCTCAAGTCTGTATGTTGGAATTGGGCATATTTTAACTCTAACTTCATTCTGTTAAATTCAAAACCGCTTAAATCTGTGTAACTAAAGTTGGCATAACTAAAATTAACGCCTTTTTCAATTTCGCAAATACCAAATAAATTTACAATCTCTTGAGCATGGCTAAAGTCCGCATAGCTAAAATCACAACCATCAATGGCAGTTTCTGAATGAAATTGAGTTTCAAAAAATTTAGCGTACTGGAAATTACAATCTTCCAGAGTAGTATATTCCTCTGCAAACTTTGCCCGACTAAAATCGGCTCTTAGGCAATTTGCACCAGTTAAATCAGCATTACCCAAGTAAGTATCAGTTAAAGTCGCATCTGTGAGGTTAGCTCCTGGCAAAATAGCTAATTCTGCACCACTTAAATTAGCGTTTTTCAGGTTAGCATTGCTTAAATTCATGTAACGCAGATTGGTAAGACTCAAGTTAGTATTTTCTAAATTGGCATTGCTGAGATCATATTCATCTTCATCACCGTTGATCATTTCTGTTGTCAGAAAATCAATGTTTCTTAAATTCAATCCGGTGAAGTCCCCGATAGGATTTAAACCTGCGGCAATGGCGGCGGTTAAAAAAGCATCTACTTTTTCTTCTTTGATTCTATCAACAATGGCTTGGCGATTTTTTAAGGTTTTGCTGTTGGGATAAGCTCCAGCAGCTTGAATATATCCTTCTTTAAGTTTACTGTTTACTAAACGATGAAAAATAGTTTCTGCTGCTTGTAAAGAAACAGGTTCAGGTGTTTTGGTTATGCTTTTTAAATTGCCTCCCATTTTCCCATATTCTGCATCTACCGTGTATAGTTCTGAGGCTATTTTTCTTAAATAGACTCGGTAAACCTTATTGGATGTTCCTTCTTGAAAGGTTAAAACAATTTCTTGAATATTTTGCATGGTCATAATATTCCCATGTATGATACAAATTTCCTCACTGATCAATTATAAAATACTTACAAAAATTACTGCTGAGAGGGAATTTCTCAGCTAATCTAACAAAAGCAGTTTATTCCGCAACACAATGACCGCCAGTAGTCCCACAATTTTAGCTTTAGACTTTGATGGAGTAATTTGCGATGGACTAATTGAATATTTTGAAGTCGCATGGCGTACCTACTGTTATATTTGGTCGCCTGTGGAAAATACGCCACCAGATGATTTAGCTTTAAGATTTTATCGCCTCAGACCTGTGATTGAAACCGGTTGGGAAATGCCAGTATTAATCAAAGCCTTGGTAGATAAAATTTCTGAGGATAGCATTCTTCAGGAGTGGGGGAAGATTACACCACAAATTCTATTAGAGAATAACCTCCAGTTCCCAAAAATTAGCGCCGCACTGGATAACTTCCGGGATGAATGGATTAGTACAGATTTAGACGGTTGGTTAAGTCTGCATAGATTTTATCCGGGTGTAGTGGAAAAAATTAAACTCACCATTGCTAGTGAAACAAAATTATACATTGTCACTACCAAGGAAGGACGCTTTGTGCAGCAGTTATTACAAAGAGAAGGAGTGAATTTACCAAGGGAAGCGATTTTTGGTAAAGAAGTCAAGCGCCCTAAATATGAAACTCTGCGAGAATTAATTCAGAAGGCTGAGAAAACACCGGTGAGTATGTGGTTTGTAGAAGATAGAATTAAGACATTGCAGTTAGTTCACCAGCAAGCAGATTTAGCAGATGTCAAACTGTTCTTAGCAGACTGGGGGTATAATACGCAAACAGAAAGAAAAGCCGCCCAAGAACATCAGCAAATTCACCTATTAAATTTACCTCAGTTTACGAAACATTTCCCTGGTTGGTTGTAATTTCCCTGAATTAAATCTGGAACATATTAGACTTTGATGACAAAGAAGGTCGGGTGGGTTTGTGCTATCACTAACCCACCATTATCTATAGAGGAATTACGCAACAATTGCCAAAAATCTTGATTTATCCAACCGCCAAGCCGCCAAGAACGCCAAGAAAATATAGATTATGCGTAAGTCCTACTATAGTGTATTAATCCTACAAATTGCAGGTTTTTTATAGTTCCGTATAGCAAAAATTACTAGTAAAGTTAGGGATTTTTTTATGCTTGATTTAACAAAATTAGCGAGACAAATGCAGGGGTTAAGTGAGCATCTGAATTTAGAAGCTGCTGCTAGTCGCCAGCGTTTGGAATTGGCGCAACAACATCTGCAAAGGGCTTATGAGTCTCAAGCAGATTTAGTGAATACTCAGGAAAAATGGCGCGATCGCATTCTCTTTGCTAATGCTACACCAATTGAGCCACTAGAAACCTGCATTGATATTCCCGTCCCGCCGAAAGTACATACAGTCATTGCTACCGACGGTTCCCAAATTGCGCCCAACCATCATGAAATTGCTTATTGCTATCTGTTGAATATTGGCAGAGTGGTTTTACACTACGGACAAAATCGCCAACCATTACTGGATAGTTTACCAGAGGTATTTTATCGCCCCGAAGATTTATATGTGTCTCGGCAATGGGGAATTAAAACTGAGGAATGGATGGGTTATCGCCGTACTGCTTCGGAAACCACAGTTTTAGCAGAATTAGCTTGCGCGTCGAAAGGGGAAGCACCGGCTTTAGCGATGGTGGATGGTTCTTTAATTTACTGGTTTTTAGAACAGTTACCAATGGATGCGCGCGATCGCATTTTACCCCCAATTTTAGAAGCATGGCAACAGTTGAACCAAGCTCAAATTCCCCTCATGGGCTATCTCAGCGCCTCCCGCAACATTGATTGTACCAACTTCTTACGGTTGTTAGCTTGTCCCCATCCCGCCCCCGATTGTCGCAGTCATTGCCCAGATCAATTAGAAAAATTACCTTGTAAACTATTTGACACTTTACGAGATACTACCCTCTGGGGAAACCAACTCAAGCCAGGACAACGAGGACCACTATGGCGCAGCAATAACCGGATTTTAGAACTCTATGAACAGCAAATCATCTACTTTTGCCATGTCCATGTAGGTAGTGAAATTGCGCGGATAGAAGTTCCCGCCTGGGTAGCTGAGAATACAGATATGTTTAATCAAGCCTTGGGATTAATGCTGGCACAAGTACAAAAAGGCTATGGTTATCCTGTGGCGATCGCCGAAGCCCATAATCAAGCAGTAGTCAGAGGCGGTGATAGAACTCGTTTCTTCGCCCTCTTAGAAAGACAAATGATTAAAGCCGGTTTGAGAAACGTTGGCACTTCCTACAAAGAAGCCAGAAAACGCGGCAGTATCGCTTAATTAGGCAGGGGGGCAGGGAGCAGGGAGCAGGGGGGAGTAAAGAATTTTGGATTTTGGATTTGCGATTTTAGATTGCAGTCTAATCCAAAATCTAAAATCTAAAATCTAAAATTGATTGACTAATGACAATTGATCCATTTTCGCCACTTTTAGGACAGCCCCAAGCCGTAGAATTACTGACTCAGGCTGTCAAACAAAACCGAGTCGCCCCAGCTTATCTATTTGTGGGTATAGATGGTGTGGGCAAAACTTTAGCCGCCAGGTGTTTTGTAGAATTATTATTTTCGGCGCAGACCCGTAATATTGCTTCCTTACCCAGTCGTTTGCGCCAAGGAAATCATCCTGATTTGTTGTGGGTACAGCCTACCTACCAATACCAAGGAAAAAGATTGACAGCCGCAGAAGCCACAGAAAAAAACCTCAAGCGCAAAGCACCGCCTGTAATTAGACTAGAGCAGATACGGGAAATTACTGAGTTTCTCGGCCGTCCCCCCTTGGAATCAGGGAGAAATGTCGTTGTGCTGGAGTCAGCCCAAACAATGGCAGAATCAGCCGCGAATGCTTTGCTAAAGACCCTGGAAGAACCAGGACAGGCGACATTGATTTTAATTGCACCATCACCTGAGTCGGTTTTGCCTACCTTACTGTCACGTTGTCAACGGGTTCCTTTCTATCGCTTAGATACAAAATCTTTAACTCAAGTCCTCACCCAAACCGGACATGAAGAAATTTTGCAACATCCGGCAGTGTTGAGTGTAGCAGCTGGTAGTCCCGGCAGTGCGATCGCATCCTACGAACAATTACAAATAATCCCGGAAACCTTACTGCAAAATCTCACCAAAGCCCCTTCATCCTACCGCCACGCCTTAGAATTAGCCAAGACAATTGCCCAAGAATTAGATACAGAAACCCAACTATGGTTAGTCGATTATCTCCAACAATCTTACTGGCAACAGTGGCATCAAGCAGAAATAATTCACAAGCTAGAACAAGCCCGTAAATCCTTACTTTGTTACGCCCAACCGCGCCTAGTTTGGGAATGCACATTCATCGCACTATTCCGTTATCTATAGCTGGGACTGCACTTCGACTACGCTCAGTGTCCAGAGACTGGAGGGTGGCTTCTCGTAGAGTAGAAGCCGAACCCTCGTGTATGTAGCGAATCAAAGCACAGATGTGTAAATCATCTAAAAGCCGTTTTTCGTAGAGAAGGCGAGATGACCTGACCGAAAATAATGGGATACAAGCCCCGTCACTTCGACAGGTGATACAGTGAGCCTGTCGAACTGCTCAGTGCATCGCCTTCTAGGACGGCTTTATGTTAAAATTTGGGCATAGTCGCCATAGGGCATTGGGAGACTTTAAACGGACATGGAGGGACGATAAGACCACTTGTGGCGTGTTCCAGCGAAGTGTCAAGGAATCCTCGCTTCTTTAGGACGAGGAGGTATGTCAAACATCTATCAAATTCCGGATAAACTTTACTCAATCACCGATGCAGAAGCCCCCTCATTAGATTGAGGTAAGCTCGGCAACTCTAAACAATATCCCGCACCATATACAGTTTTGATATAGCGGGGGTGGCGGGGGTCTGGTTCCAGTTTAGTTCTCAGGTGGCGGATATGGACCCGAATGGTTTCAATGTCATCATCTGGATCATAGCCCCAAACTTCTCGCAAAATCTCACTGGGGGAAACTGTCTGACCGTGGCGTTGCAGCAAACAGTGGAGTAACTCAAATTCCAGGTGAGTCAGTTTTACCGTTTCATTGAACCAAATCGCCTCAAATCTTTCTGGAACCAGAGTCAAATTCCCATAATTGAGAATTTCGCTGTGTTTTGCCGCTTGGGGAATGCGGTCAGTTCGGCGCAATAATGCCCTGACCCGCGCCAACATCTCTTCCACCTCAAAAGGCTTAGTGAGGTAATCATCCGCCCCAGCATTGAAACCTTCCACCTTATCCTGAGTTTGGCTTAAAGCCGTCAGCATCAACACAGGAATTTCCGATGTGCGGTCATCCCGCCGTAAACGTTGACAAACTGTAAATCCGTCTACTCTCGGCAACATCAAATCCAGCATAATCAAGTCAGGTTGTAGCTGGAGAGCCAGCGCCTGACCCTTGATACCATCTTCAGCTTGGCTAACATCGTAGCCAGCCATTTCTAAATTGACCGCAACCAGTTCTGAAATTGCTGCGTCATCATCTATGACAAGAATCCTGGGCATTATTTAAAAAATTATTACTACTTAATTAAGGATAAATAAGAACCTTTGATAGATACAAAGATTTTTATCTTGATTATAAAAAACATTTAAATGTAGCATAAAATTTGAAACTACAGGATGTGGAACCAAAACTAAGGTACTCTAAATCCTAAATATTTTGTGTTATTCTGCCTACAATCCGTCTCCTTTTCTCCAAAATGCTGTGGCGATGACTTTTTATACACCTTGCTGGGGCAAAGGTTATGGGCTGTAAACTACTCTACTTTTAAACCAGCTAATTATCCAAAAGTTCTGATTGATGGGTAGGGAGTGTATAGTTCAAGGGGCATGGCTGGCGCTAAAACGGTAGCGTAACGCACCAAAGCGTTGATAAAACTACTGTCCAAGAAGTATTTGTCCGAGATTCTTCGATTTTTATAGACCTTGTTGCTGGGACACCAATGTGTATTCCTATTAGTCAAATCTGGTCTTCTTTAAACAATGCCAAATTCAAACGATTAGCAGACAGTGATATTCGTAGTAGCTTAGAAGCCTATTATTAAGCATGATTCAAATCAGGATTTATCAATTACTGCAAGATTTGCAGATAGTTCGTCTTCTTCAAATGCATCGGAATACAGTCTTTTATTAAAGACCTTCATTAAATCTGGAATTGCAACTTCTTTAACCCGAATCCCATCAACATCATACAATTCTCTAGTAAGGTTTTTAGTAATTATCCAAACCTGACAATTTTTACCATGTATTTGCAGAGTTTTTTTCCTCACACCGCCATCGGTTAATCTGAAATCAATTGTGATTTGAGAATTTTTCAATTTATTAACATAATTTTCAATTTGTTCTTTTTTGTGTTCTTCAAAATCATTTCTGAGCGTGCAGTCATACATTACTGCCAGACTACCAATTATAAAAAAACCATCGGCTCTACCAGCTTGATTTTTTTGATCATATTGATATAAACTGTGGATACCTAATAGCCGGAGAATCATGAATGTATAATCCTCAAACTCTCCTGGATCTGATAGTGTTTTATAACTACTCAAAAGTAAACCAATATTTTCTTTGACTTCTTTGAGCTTTAAAGCACGGTGATGATAAGTTTGTAAATTTGTGGCTGGTGCTATATCAGAAATTTGTTTATTTGTGGCTGGTGCTATATCAGGAATTTGTTTATTTGTGGCTAATTTTATAGAAAGATTTACTTGGTCTGAAATTAACCGAATATTTTTTACTGACTTTATTACCCTCCCATCTCTATAATTTATAATTTTTACTATAAATTCAACCTGATCACCTTTGGCAATATTTTCTATTTCTACATCCTCTAAATCTTCTTTAAAAAAGAATAAATCTTTATTTAGATTGTCTAATGGTGTGTCGGGTCTTATATAACCGTTGCCTTTTTCTGTATTTACCCAATTGATCACACCTGTTAAGCTAATGGTTTTATTCAAGAAGCGAACTTCTTCGGCAATTTTTTGGCTAGTACCATCTTTTTTATTCCATTCAGTAACAGTGAATTCTACTGAATCTCCTCGCTCTACATATTCAATTCCTAGACCAATCAACTTGTCAGCAAAGAAAAGTAGATCACCTTCATGATCAGGTATTGGTATATCAGAATCAATAAATCCCAGACCAGATTTACCCTCCTTAATACTAATAGCCTTAATTTTTCCCGTAAATTTCATAATCATTGGCTGATAATGTATTAAAAACGCCAAATATAGTGTTCCCAAAAAACTTTATAAGTTAACAGCTTGAAATGCGTATCACTGTAAAACCTATATCAAAGATACACAGATTATAGCAAATAGACCTGCGATCGCCTAAAATCATCTGTAATTAGAAATACACAACTATTTCAGCATCAGATAGTTGCTTCTGAATTTAAGGATATAGATCCCCGACTTGTTCTATAAGTCCGGGATCTGGTGATTACGTTTTTTTGAGTATTTGTGTAGGTTGGGTTAAGCAACGCGCAACCCAACGCCAGTAAAAATGTGTGCTTTCACAAAGCCTCTACCCGACCTACATTATTAGGTTGTCGGTTGAAAATTTACTCAGTCCAACTTAACGCCCCGAATGGAATAATCTAATAACTCCATTGGGTGCATTACCGAAATTGTTTCCCCTTGCAATTGCAGATGTTTAGTAATTTGCAACGTACAACCGGGATTAGCTGAAGCAATTAATTCTGCACCAGTATTTAATAAATTCTGCACTTTTTGCTGTCCCAATTCTTCTGCAACTTCTGGCTGCAACATATTATAAACCCCCGCACTACCGCAACACAAAGCTGCGTCTAGAGGTTCTCTTAACTGCACGCCGGGAATTTGTTTTAACATTTGACGCGGTTGCACACTAATTTTTTGACCATGTAATAAATGGCAAGCATCTTGATAAACTAAATTTAAAGGTTTATCAGTTAAAGGCGATAACTTCGCAGTCATTCCCACATTAACTAAAAACTCTTGAGCATCTTTCACCTTAGCCGCAAAAGCCTGAGCCTTTTCTTTATATTCTGGGTCATCTTGTAAAATGTGACCGTATTCTTTTAACGTGTGACCACAACCAGCAGCGTTGATAATCACAAAATCGACATCGGTATTAGCAAAACTATCAATCATTTGTCTAGCTAAAGCTTGCGCCTGTTCCGTTTGTCCTTGGTGTTCGGGAAGCGCCGCACAACAACCTTGAGATTTGGGAATTACAACTTCGCAACCATTAGCCGTTAAAACTCGAACAGTGGCTTCATTAATAGGCGAGAAAAACAACCTTTGCACACATCCCAAAATCACCCCAACCCGGTAACGCTTCTCACCTTGGGCGGGAATCACATCAGGTAAATTATCCTGAAAAGACTTAACAGTAATTGTGGGTAAAATTGATTCCATTGCAGCCAAACGGGGAGATACTTTTTGTAGTAAACCTGTCGCCCGCACCAACTTTGGTAAACCCAACTTTTGATAAACAAATAAAGGGAACAAAAACAAACGTAATAAATCAGGATTAGGAAACAACGAAAATATCAATTTCCTAATCAACGTATCTGGTAAACTGCGGGAATAATTGCGTTCAACTTGGTGACGAGTTGCAGAAATCAACTTGTCATACTGCACACCAGAAGGACAAGTGCTGACACAAGCCAGACAACCCAAACAAGAATCAAAATGTTGAACAGTTGCCGTATTCAGAGCAATTTCACCCTCATTAATAGCATCCATTAAATAGATGCGTCCCCTGGGAGAATCCATCTCCTTCCCGATTACCCGATAACTGGGACAAGTAGACAGACAAAACCCACAATGTACACAACTATCAATCAACTTCGGGTCAGGAGGCTGACTAACATCAAAACCCTTTAAATTCTTAATCCTAGCAGTATCATTCACAGAATTATCAGAAACTTGCATTTTATCCTCTTCCCTCTTCCTTGGCGACCTTGGCGACTTGGCGGTTCGTTAATCAAATTCCCCCCACAAAACGACCAGGACTAAAAATATTCTGAATATCAAACTGAGCCTTAATTTGACGCATTACCTGTAAAGAATTACCAGAATAACCCCAAACATCCATTACTTCTTTCACCTTATGCGGTGCTGTTAAAATACTCAAAAATCCCCGATTCTCCTCACATCGCTGGCGCATTTTTAAAACTTGATTTTCATCCTCAAATTGTAACCAACCCAAACCACTAGAAAGGTGAATTAAACCCATTTCCGCCTGAGACAAAACCTCCACAGCCATAGTAGGTAACACTCCTATTTTGCAGGTAATGGCAGACTCTGTTACCGGATTATCTATTAGTTCTCGTAATCTTTGCCATAGAGAGGCTTCATGTTCATGTAGATAAATTGTTCCATTTAAACCCAACTTTTCTCCCACCGCTAATAAGCGATTTGACTGTTCTGTTACACTCTCACTAATACTTTGGAAACGCACCATTAATCCCAAACCCTGATTTAAGCCTAACTGAGAAGTGAGTTGAGAAGATAGCAAATCAGCCTGGGTGGGTGTTAAGGCGGAACTGCGGAGAATATTTGCAGCTTGGGAAATCGCCTCTGCTGTGCCGGTTAGCACCACTGTACCAGATGTTTCTGGTAATGGATAAACACGTAAAGTTACTTGACTAATAACGCCTAATGTGCTGTAAGAACCAGTGAATAACTTCATCAAATCGTATCCGGCGACGTTTTTGACAACTCGCCCGCCAGCTTTGGCAATTTGTCCATCAGCACGGACGAAGGTAATACCTAGTAGCTGGTCGCGGACACTACCGTAACGCTGTCTGAGGGAGTTGGTATCGGCTGTAGCGATGATTCCGCCAATGGTGGCTAATTTTGGTGTGCTGGGGTCTAGGGCGATGAATTGACGGGATTTTGCTAGAATTTCCTGGAGTTGGGAAAACTGCATTCCAGCTTCTACGGTTACGGTTAAATCACCAACGGCGTGTGCAATTAGTTGATTGATGCGTTCTGTACTAACTACGATATCAACGCTGGTGACTAAACCACCCCAGTTAATTTTACTGGTTTTACCACAGGTGAGGACGCGCCAGTTTTGACGGTGTGCCTCGGTAATGATGGCTGCTAGTTGTGCTTGGGTGTGGGGATAGACGATACATTTGGGCGGGTTTGCAGATGCGGCGATCGCCTGTTGAATATGTTTTTGCTGGCTGTGTTCCAGGTTTTCCCAAAGAAAGATGGCATTTTCTGCGTTGATAGTAGATGCAAGACAGGAGGCGATCGCGTTCATCAGTTTGTTTTTGTAGTCCCTATATCTAATTTAATGGTTATTTTGATGATATTTTTGCTTTTGCGGGTAAAAGATGAGATTATGGTTACAAGGCATCTAAAAAGAAGTTAACGCGCGATCGCACAGTATGCCGCACTTAAATTTCTGTGGCTTATATGACTTTTAATGACAATTTTTATTGATTCCCCCACACTTTAGAAATGTGTGTCATAGTGAGGGGGTGAGAATTTATTCGGCGATCAGCTTTTGTTTTTATTATTGACAGGCTTTTTCCTTTTGGTATTTACAGACTTTTCTCCGAAACCGAAATCTCTACACTCTTACGATTTTGGAGAAAATCTATGTCAGTTTACGTAGGCAACCTATCTTACGAAGTTACAGAAGACACTCTTAGTAGTGTATTTGCAGAATATGGTTCTGTAAAACGTGTACAACTACCAACCAACCGTGAAACAGGACAACTGCGCGGTTTTGGCTTTGTAGAAATGGGTACAGAAGAAGAAGAAACAGCAGCTATCGAAGCTCTTGATGGTGCTGAATGGATGGGACGCGACTTAAAAGTTAATAAAGCGAAGCCCAGAGAAGATAGAGGCGGTTCCTTTGGTGGTAACCGTAGTGGTGGTGGCGGTAATTTCCGTAGCCGTTACTAAACAAATCATCTCATACCTTTTAACCTCCTAAATACTAGAAGTTAAAAAGGTCATAATCTGAGAAACCTCAAGCCAACACCGGTTTGAGGTTTTTTTATTAGCTACTAATTCTGGTGGTTGCTGGGAGAAAAAGGCTAGGGGTGGATTTTGAGAGGGATTTCTCGGCTAGTTCCCACATTTGCTGTTGTTGATGGCGCTGTTGTAATTTATGCATATGATCAAACAAATACCAACAATATTCTTCTGGTAGTCCACAGGTAACAGCACCCCGGAGAACAACGTTAAAATACCAGTCATTGGGGGCGAGTTCTTCTGTGAGTTTATTAACTACTACATAGGTGCGGATATTTTTGTATACCTGATTTGGGCGGTGAATCTCGACTGTTTCCCGACGATATAAACTTTCGGAAACACCTTCCCGTTTATCTAAATATGCACTTAGTCGCCAGGGTAGCTGATACAGTACACCTTTCACACTGGCGTTGGGATCTGGTAAGACATCTAAAACCCCACAGTGGCGAGTGGGAGAACAGGAATAGAAACCTAAGCGATAGCCTTGTAATATTCCGGGGCCGATAATATAAGTATGGGTATTTTCACCAAGCGATCGCTTTAAATCTACCGGACACATACAAGAGCCATAGGCAAAGTAATAAAACATCGGCTCTTTTTGTCGCTGTTGTTGCAGTTTTAACTCTGGCTTTGTCCGATGATGGGATTCTATCCCCATATTGTGTGAGCGATCGCTTTGATGACTCATCTATCTTGAGAAGTATTTTTTATTTAATTGATATCATATCATTAACAGCTAAAATATACAACTATATCCCGATTGAGAAAGTGTAGTTTAAAATATTAGCCTAGAGAGGTGAAATTAAATTCACCAAGAAATTTTTATACTGCATCTCTGAATATTTCTCGACCTAGAGATAAATCTAGGGAATTGAGTTGAGAATTTGAAATTGGGGATTTTGGCTGGATTCCACAGAGGACTTACGCAAAATCATGAAAGAATTAACCACAAAAGATACAAAGAAATAAGATTTTCATAGAGTTATTGCGTAAGTCCTACCACAGATATAAGGGAGAGTATCGTTAGTTAGCAGTAATTGTGCTAGCTTCTGTATTTAACCTGATTGCCGAACCGTCTTCATTAGTGTGATACACCAGAATTTGGTCACCAGCACCAACCGTAACTTGCCAACCTTCGACTAAAACTAGGAGACAACTTTCAGCCGGACCACCTAACTCCAAACAACTATCATTCCAAGTACGTTGTTCAAATTCAATAATTGTTAGCTCAGAAGTTGAGAGTTGTAAAGTTTGAGCAGCAGCTTGTAAAACCGCATCTCTGACTGATAGAGGTAAATCTGGCGATGGATCGGTGACATCATTTATTTCGGCTAAACGTATCAAACGCCCATTACTATTGGTGTGATATACCCAGGTTTTTTCGCCATTAGAAACTACAACTCGCCAACCAGGGACTAAAGCTTGAGTGCAAACTTCATCGGGTTGAGCTAGTTCCAAACAACCATCGTTCCAAGTTTCTTGACTATATTCAACAATTGTCAGTCTTTGGGGTGAAAAACCTTCTCTAATGAATACATCTCGCCGTACTGCATTAGCTACTAACAGGGGTAAGTTATTTTGCTGATTTATTGAGAATCCCCCAAAATTTCCTGGTGGAAAGTCGAAAGGATCAGCCGTGGCACTTTTGATGATTGTCAAGCCACCAGCGATAGATAAAATGCTACTTAAAGTTAAAGCAGTGATTATTCTGGCTTTATAGGTCATAGAAGACTGTTTCAGAGGCGTTTTCATCGGAAAATTCCCATATTCATCAGTGTTTACATAGACCCTAGTATACTAGTTGTTTGTTCCTAAATTTTACAGTCACAGTACTGAGCGATCGCATTTTCAGCCCTAAGCAGATATAGCAGGGAGCAGGGAGCAGCACTTCGGCTTACTTCGACTTCGCTCAGTACAAGCCGCTCAGTGTCCGGGAGCAGGGGGAAGCCTTGAAACTCTTTAATTACAATGGTTTTATGATCCGTTTGTGTCCTAACCACCTTGGCGGTTACCATATCACAAAGAAATAGTCAGTATTCTCACTTGCAGAAAAGAATGCAACTTATATCTCAATAGACCAGTCATTAATGATGCTTTACCCTGTTTATACTAAGTTATGAATAAATATCTCAAAATTTTCCGTAGTCAAAAGCAGGGATTATTTGCCGCCATAGTTGCATTGAGTATAATGGCGACATTCATGTTATCCTTTCCTCTGAATGCTCAAACCAAGCCAGAATTAAGAGGCGTATGGTTAACAAATATTGATAGTAATGTATTATTTCAACGCGATCGCCTAAAAAATGCTGTGCAAACCCTGAAAGACTTAAACTTCAACACCGTCTATCCGGTAGTTTGGAACTGGGGTTATACATTATATCCTAGTCAAGTTGCTGCTAAAGTGATTGGGCGATCGCTCGATCCCGAACCCGGATTACAAGGGCGAGATATGCTCAAAGAAATTGTCAGCGAGGGACATAAAAAAAGCCTAAAAGTAATTCCCTGGTTTGAATTTGGCTTCATGGCCCCTGCTGATTCCCTCCTAGCCAAAAATCGTCCCCAATGGCTCACCAATCGCAGAGATGGCAGTAAAATTGTCAAAGAAGGCATACATGAACGAGTTTGGTTAAATCCCTTCAACCCAGAAGTACAAACATTTATCCAAGATCTAATCGTAGAAATCGTCAGCAACTATGATGTTGACGGTATTCAATTTGACGATCATTTGGGCTTACCATCGGAATTAGGCTATGATCCTTACACAGTAGCCTTGTACAAACAGGAACACAGTGGGCAAGCACCACCATCAGACCCGAAAAACCCCGAATGGGTGAGATGGAGAGCGGACAAAATTACCGACTTCATGAAGCAGGTATTTACAGCCATCAAAGCCAATCACAAAAATTGTATTGTTTCCGTCGCCCCTAATCCCCAGCGCTTCTCTTATGAATATTATTTAGCCGATTGGCAGAGATGGGAAAGAATGGGACTAATAGAAGATTTAGTATTGCAGATATATCGCAACGATTTGGATGTATTTATCCAAGAATTAGACTATCCAGAAGTTAAAGCCGCCCGTAGCCATATTCCAGTGAGTATCGGCATTTTATCTGGGTTAAAAAATAGAACAGTACCCATACAACAGATTCAAACACAAGTGGAAACAGTGCGCGATCGCAAATTTGCCGGAGTGTCCTTCTTCTTTTATGAAACCCTCTGGAATCTCACCCAAGAAAAACCCCTAAAGCGTCAAGTCCGCTTGAAAAAGATGTTCCCCACCCCAACGAGTTATCCTAATTTACTAACTGGCTGGAAACCTTAAAGTGGGGAGTGGGGAGTGGGGAGTAGGGAGTGGGGAGTAGGACTAAAAACCCAGTTAAGCATTTCCTTCTTCTCTTTCTTAACTTGGCGGTATCCGCTACGCTCAAGCTATGCTAAGGTAATCCCCTCCCTGCACATCAACCAATACCTAACCTTCCTGCGACACCAGGAGTAATAGGTAAGAGAGTCGTAATCATTAAGAATAGTGCCAATAGAGCTAAAGCAGCCCTAGCATCATCTGGTTCAGTGATTTCATTTAAAGTGGGACGTTCTGACTCCCTTTGTAAAAAGAAAATCACCACCGCCCAGTAAATAGCTAGAGAATTACCCAAAGCAATTAACCCCAGTAAAATTAAAGTCGCCGCAGTTGATCTACCTGCGGTTTTACGGCCATAAATTGCCTGGACAATCCGACCACCATCTAACTGTCCAGCTGGCATTAAATTCAAAGCCGTAATCACTAAACCTAGCCAACCAATCACTACTAAAGGATGAACACTGACAACAGATGCTTGCAAAGCCGAACCGAGGACAACCCGCGCCAAGCTACCGACTAAAATTGAACCTTGGAAAAACTCATTAGGTAATTGAAATAAACTACCAGGGTGGGAAAGTAGCAAACCCACAATCAACATTAATAAAGAAAGGATACCACCTGCGGCTGGCCCTGCCAAAGCAATATCAAATAGTACCTTCCGATTCGGTAACAGAGATTCAAAGCGAGTAATTCCACCAAAAGAACCGATTTGTACAGCCGGTAAAAAGAAAGGCCAGCTGAGACGGACTTGGTGACGACGCGCCAGTAACCAATGACCGATTTCATGAATTGCTAAAATTGCGAATATTCCACTAGCTATGGGTAAAGCCTCTCCAAATCGTTCTGGATTGCTCAATAAATCAAAATTCAGCAATAATCCCGCAGTTTCTAAACTTGTCGCAATTGTTGCTATCAACAAAATCACCGCAAAGGATTTTTGCTGTAATGACATCGGACGCGGATCATTACGACTGGGTAAAACAATCACCACAGGTTTACCATCAGTGCTATCCACTAAAAATAGGCGATATTTATCATCTAATTTTTTTTGTAAACTAGCAGTCAGACGTTCGTAAACTTCTTCTGCTTCCCCGCGCATATTACCTTTAAAAATTGCGCCTTCTTGATAGGAGATAGTTTCTGTAGCAAAAAACGTATCAATACCGAAAATACCTTTAATGGCGCTTAAGTCTTCCTCTGGAATTGGCAGCACTTCCAGTTTCACCTCTCCGACTACCACCGAGGGATTGTTCTCTCCGGCTGATGAAGAGTTCGCCGCTAGCCTTTCCGTTGCTTTGTGCTTAATAATTTCATCTTGCCCAGCTGCGCGTAACTGTCTGCCGATAAAGACATACAACCCAGCCGAAGTCACCACTAAAATCAATATACCAGCTATGTTGATGTAAATTCCAGCCGCAAACAAACCGAAAAATAGTAGCCAGGGAGTCATCAAGACCACCGACTGCAACCAGGCTAAAATTCCCAGCTTCCCAAAAGGTCTAGCGCGATAAAAGCCCCAACCTAAAATACCCAAAGCAATTAACAAAATTATTCCAACTATAGGAATATCCGACGAGGTAAACATTTCCCAACCCTTCACTGTGAAAAACAAAGCCTGAATTATTCAGGTCTTACAGATATTATCCCCTAATCTATAACGCCCCCTGTAGTCTGCCCAAATTATGCACCTTGCGGTTTTCTAGCACGGATAACTGATAAATGTTCACTGTTCACTATTCCCTGTTAAATAAGTAATGCAGAAATCAAATAAATCATGGGCCATTTGTAATTTAGACCCAGGTGGAATTTCTCGCTTATTTCCTTGTTTATCTAAGAATATCGCCTGATTGTTGTCGCTACCAAAACCACTATCAGGTTGATCGATGGGATTAGCCACAATTATATCTAAGTGCTTCTGCTGCAATTTTGCCATAGCTGGGGTGATAATATCCCCTGTTTGTGCGGCGAACCCAATTAACTGCTGATGGGGTTGTTTGAGTTGTGCTAATTCAGCAATGATATCTGGTACTGGTGCGAGGGGTAAAGCTTGGGGAAGCGATCGCTTGGGTAATTTCTCTGTACTATAATCTCTAGGCTTGACATCTGCCACGGCTGCGGACATAATTACTACATCAGAGTTATGTAAATATAACTTCATTGCTTGGTGCATTTCTGCGGCACTCACTACAGGTATTGCTCTCACTCCTAAAGGTGCATCCCAAGTTGCTAAACCATGCACTAAGGTAACTTCTGCCCCGCGATGAAGTGCTGCTTGTGCTAAGGCTAGTCCCATTTTCCCTGTGGAGGGATTGCCAATAAACCGGACTGGATCAAGATATTCTCTGGTTCCTCCAGCACTAATTAATACACGCTTCTGGGTTAAATTTCGTTGACCGCCAGTGTGCAGTAGTGATTGAATATAAGTCAAAATTTCCGGGGGTTCTGCCATTCTCCCAGCACCAATGCGATCGCACGCTAATAACCCCGATGCTGTACCCATACCATGATATCTGCAATCTGTTAACAGTTGTCGCCAATTGCGCTGCACCGCTAACTGTAACCACATATCTGTATTCATCGCCGGCGCTAACAACACTGGACAAGTAGAAGCCAGGACAGTATTTGTCAGTAAATTATCAGCCATACCACTGGCTAACTTTGCTAATGTATGAGCCGTTAAAGGGGTAATTACCAGCAAATCTGCCCATTCTCCCAACTCAATATGCAACGGCCGCGAGTGACTTGCTTGCCAAAAATCATCATCTGTGTATGCACAATGGCGAGAAAGGGTAGCCAAAGTTAAAGGCGTGATAAATTTTTGCGCCGACTGGGTGAGAATGACGCGAATTTCTACCCCAGTTTTAAACAGACTGGAAACCAATTCACAAACCTTATAGGCGGCGATCCCACCACCCACAGCAATTATCACCCGTTTTTTCCGGTTTGGGGTTTCGGGTTGGAGATTTAGCATAGGGGAAAATTAGGAGCAAGTAGTTAAAAATCATAACTCTTAACTCCTAATATTAAAATTGTTATGCTTCGTCGTAGGCTTCTAAATCCAACAGGTAGATGTAGGGTTCAACTAACTCAGGACGTTGAAAGGCGATCGCACGCAATAGATGCCAATCATTTAAACCCTCAAAAGCATTACTATAATCATCTGCTTCCAGACGATTAGCCAACTCTTTGATATCCGCCGTAGTCATAGCAGAAATGTTGTTCTGAGAAATGCTTAAAGTTTTCATAATCTTTGCCCCTCCCTTATGCAGAATTCTGACCCAGCACGATTTGAGTTGCGCTTGACGCTACCGCCCAATCTATCTTACTCATTAGAGGGTGCAGATTTCCGAAAAACTTGTAATCTCTTTACCATAATTTGCTAAAAAAATATTCTCCCCCAGGCTAGACCAAGAGATTGTTCGCAAAATTATGTAGCACATCTAACATTTCAGTGCTAACTTCATGTCCCAGATCAAATTCCTGGTAATCCACCGCCATACCTAAAGACTCGGTAAATTGCCGGGTTTTTAAGGCAGCTGACAATGGCACAACTTCATCAGATGTACCATGCATAATTAAAGTCGGGGGAAAATCACCAGAAGCAGTGTTAACCAGATCAGGATGCAAATATCCACTCATCACCACCAATCCCGCCAGAGGCAATTTTAACCCCACATCCAAAGTCATCGCCCCACCTTGAGAAAATCCACTCAAAATAGTCCGCGACAACGGCACACCAGTAGAACTTTCTAAAGATTGCAACCAATCTATTAATAATTGGCGACTTTCTTCCAAACCTACATACATATTTTCGGTTCTCAGGTCATACCATGCTCTACCTGTAGAAGAATTGGGAAAGGGAAAAGGAGCATTAGGAAACAAAAACTGGTAATTAGGTAACTTAAAAAACGGTGCTAAAGATGCTGTATCTTCAGCATTAGCGCCCCAACCATGTAAGCAGACAATTAAGCCAGCCGGAGGTTGAGAACCAGAAGGGGGAAGGGAAATAAATTGTAGAGACAGAGCTTTACTCCTAGTGAGACGGTATTGGGTAAAGTTGGAAAAATGATACCAGTTACCTTAACCCTCAAGGCATTTTACCAAAAATCTGGGTTTGAGGCTCCCTGTTCTTCCCGGTCAGACAGGCTTGATCTGCGATCGCTGTTTGAGCCTCATAATGCCCGTATTTAGCGTTACATACAGATACATAAATTTTCTGGGACTTGCAGAAATCCCACCCCACATAATTAGACAATAATAATTCTCATCTAAATTTGATTGCTTTTAGACAACCTTTCTGATTTAATGAAAATCAATGTCATATATACCTTAAAAATTAATTAGTAACTATTATCAATAAAGTTAGTTTAAAACTGGTATCGTACCATAAAAACACTGATTTTTTCACTAATTAATTAGGAGATCATAATTATTCATTCGTAATTATGTCACTGGGTTTTTCATCAACATTTATATGACAAAGATGTTGATGTTATAGTTTTTCGTTGGGAGAAAGTTATGAAGCGTCGCCAATTTGTTTATTTAGTCGGAATAGCAACCGTTAGCGGTGGATTAGCCGTGGCTTGTGATTCTAATTCTAATCCAACTACTACAATTCAAACCCCCACAACAGCTACTACAGAGTTGGAAGAAGGATTAGTAATTTACTCAGGACGCAACGAGAAACTGATTGGCGAATTAATTAAGCAGTTTGAAACCCAAACTAATGCTAAAGTCCAAGTCCGTTATGGTGATACGGCGGAATTAGCCTCAGCCATTTTGGAAGAAGGTGCAAATAGTCCCGCAGATGTATTTTTTGCTCAAGATGCAGGCGCTCTGGGAGCATTGCAAAAAGCAGGAAGAACTGTAGAGTTACCTAGTTCCCTAGTGAATCAGGTGGATAGTACCTACCGTTCTCCAGAGGGTCAATGGTTAGGTATTACGGGAAGAGTGCGTACCGTAGATTACAACACAGATTTAGTTAAGGTAGAGGAATTACCATCATCTATTTTTGGTTTTACTGACCCGAAATGGAAAGGTAAAATTGGCTGGGCCCCTACTAATGGCTCCTTTCAATCCTTTGTTACAGGCTTACGGGTGAGCGAGGGAGAAGAGAGAGCGAAGGAATGGTTAGAAGGTATCAAAGCTAATGAAGCCAAGGTTTATCCAAATAACACATCGATAGTGGAAGGTTTAGGTCGTGGCGAAATAGCTTTAGGGTTTGTGAATCACTACTATTTGGAACGAATCAAACAAGATAATCCTGATATTCCTGTGGCGCATCATTTCACTGAAGATATTGGGTCTTTAGTCAATGTCGCTGGGGTAGCAATTCTCAATAGTGCGAAGAATCCCAATATGGCGGAAACGTTTGTAGAATTTTTGCTGAATCAAGATGCTCAAACCTATTTTGCTACTCAAACTTATGAGTATCCTCTCGCTTCTGGAGTTTCCCCCCAAGGAAATTTGAAATCACTCAAAGAAATTCGCCAACAAAATCAAACCATTGATTTGAGCAACCTTAATGATTTGGATAACACCCTGAAATTATTGCAGGAAGTCGGAGTTATTTAGGCTGTGATCCATAGGTAGAGATGGTTAGGTAATGCAGGGAAAAAAATTTGCAAATTTTTCTTGCTTACCAATACCACTTAATGATAATAATTATAGATAGTTAAGGGTATCGCTAATTATTCCTGTTAAAGCAAAATGCAGACTGTAAAATCAAAACCATTGTCATTAATCAAAGTTGCGGCTGGCGCTTTAGCTTTCGTCCTGAGTTCGGGAATCGGTGTCAGTGTGAATGCACAAACCAAAACCATCACTATTTATTCAGGTAGATCGGAAAAACTGATTTCGCCATTGCTAGAAAAAGCTGAAAAAGACTTGGGAATGAATATCCAAGTGCGTTATGGTGATACGGCTGAGTTAGCGATCGCCCTAGTGGAAGAAGGCAAGAATAGCCGCGCCGATTTATACTTTGCTCAAGATGCAGGAGCTTTAGGTTTATTAGAAAGACGAAATATCACCTTACCCATTTCATCTAACCTCGTCAATCAAGTAGATTCCCGCTTTCGCTCTCCCCAAGGCAAATGGCTCGGTATTTCTGGACGTGCGCGTGTCCTTAACTACAACACAAATTTAGTTCAAAAGAATAATCTGCCCAATTCAGTTTGGGACTTAGTAAAACCACAGTGGCGCGGTAAAATCGCATGGGCCCCTACTAACGGCTCATTTCAGTCATTTGTTACCGCTATGCGAGTCACAGAGGGAGAACCCAGAACTCTGCAATGGCTCAAAGCCATGAAAGCTAATGGAGTCAAAGATTATCGCAACAACACAGCGATAGTAGAAGCTTTAGGACGGGGAGAATCTCACATCGGTTTGGTGAATCACTATTACTTAGGTCGCTTCCAAAAAGAGAATCCTAACTTCCCTGTAGCTCCTCACTACACCAATAAAGATGCAGCATCAATGATTAACATTGCTGGTGTGGCAATTATGAACTCCACTAAGCAAAAAGCCGAAGTAGAAAAACTGATTAGCTACCTCCTCAGACCCAGTTCACAAACATACTTTGCTCAAGAAACTAATGAATATCCTGTGATTTCAGGGGTAGCAGGACCAGCAAATCAAGTACCATTAAATCAGATTAAGACACCCAACGTTAACCTGACAAATTTAAATGATCTGCCAGGGACGTTAGAATTGCTACAACAGGCAGGAGTTTTGTAAGAGTTGAAATCATCGCTTCGCCCTCCATTATTTCTGATTTTAGCGGCGGCGGTAGTAGCAGTGGCTATTACCCTGCCATTACTATATTTAGTTCTCCGTGCAGTGGGAATTGGCGCGGATGAATTTTGGGCATTAATTTCTCGTCCCCGTAATATCACGGTTTTCTTGAATAGTGCAGCAATGGCGGCTACAGTGACTTTGTTTTCTACACTGATTGCTGTGCCATTAGCTTTTTTAACTGTGCGGACAGACTTACCTGCAAGAAAATTTTGGTTAATCGCCACAACATTACCCTTGGCTGTTCCTAGCTATGTGGGCAGTTTCGCTTTAATTGCCACGTTAGCACCAAGGGGAAGTCTTTTACAGTTATTGCTCCAACCTTTGGGGGTAGAAGAGTTACCTTCCATTTATGGTTTTCCAGGGGCAGTTTTAGCGATTACTTTGTTTACTTACCCTTATTTATTATTAAGTGTCCGTTCTGGGTTGCAAGGTATAGATCCTTCTATAGAAGAAGCGGGACGGAGTTTGGGTTATAGCAGTAAAGAAACCTTCTTTAAAGTCGTTTTACCCCAATTGAAACCATCGATGATTGCGGGGGGTTTATTGGTAGCTTTGTATTCATTGCGGGACTTTGGCACACCGTCGTTGATGCAGTTTGATGCCTTTACACGGGTAATTTTTATCCAGTATAAAGCTAGTTTTAATCGCAACACAGCTGCGGTGTTATCTTTAATGTTGGTAACACTGGTATTGTTAATTTTATGGTTAGAGTTTCGAGTGCGATCGCGCGCTGCATATTACAGTCGTGGTTCCGCGTCTTTGCGTCCGCCCAAAATTGTCAAATTAGGAATTTGGAAATGGCCAGCCCTTGGTTTTTGCTTCCTGATTACTAGCTTCGGTGTGGTGTTACCAGTAGGAATTACCTTATTTTGGCTAATTCGGGGACTCAACAATGGTTACAGTTTCACCAACTTATTACCCAGTATACTTAACTCAGTTTCAGCAGCTGGATTAGCTGCGATCGCCGCCACCATCTTTGCCTTACCCGTAGCCATTTTATCAGTCAGATTCCCCACCAAAATCACCGCCATCATTGAACGCTGCTCTTACATCAGCTTTGGAGTACCAGGAATCGTCGTCGCCTTATCCTTAGTATTTTTTGGGGCAAACTACTTACCATTCCTATATCAAACATTACCAATGCTGGTATTTGCCTATTTAGTCTTATTTCTGCCCCAATCAGTAGGAGCAATCCGCACCAGCCTATTACAAGTCAATCCCCAGCTAGAAGAATCAGCCCGCAGCTTAGGCAGAAATCCTTGGCAAGCCCTAAGAGAAGTCACCTTACCCCTCGTCAGACCTGGTGTCATTAGTGGAGCAGTATTAGTCTTTCTCACAGCCATCAAAGAGCTACCCGCCACAATGCTATTAGCCCCCATAGGTTTTAAAACCTTAGCCACAGAAATTTGGCAAGCCACAGAAAACGTAGACTTTGCCGACGCAGCCGCCTCCTCCCTAGCCATGCTCCTAGTTTCTATGGGTTCCACCTTATTGGTCTTATCTCAAGAAAACGTTAAAAAAGAGAAAGTCACACCCAACGCAGAAATCACCGCCAAATCTTAATTTACTCACGTCTGATTTACTATGCAACAAGCAATTGTCCAATTACAGAATGTCACCAAGCACTTTTCCCAAAATGCCGCCCCCGCCGTCGATAACGTATCCTTAACACTGCAAAAAGGGGATATCTTGGGATTGCTCGGCCCCTCTGGTTGTGGTAAAACTACCTTGTTGCGAATGATCGCGGGCTTTGAGAACCCACAATCAGGCCAAATTGAAATTGGCGGTAAAATAGTTTGCCAAGGTTCTATTTCCGTCCCAGCCGAACAGCGTGACATCGGCATTGTTTTTCAAGACTACGCATTGTTTCCCCATTTAAACGTCGCCGAAAATGTCGCCTTTGGGTTAAGAAATTCCACAAAACAGCAAATCCAAAAACGGATCACCGAAGTCATTGAACTAGTAAACCTCCAAGGCTTAGAAAAGCGTTATCCTTACGAACTCTCCGGTGGACAGCAGCAACGAGTCGCCCTCGCCCGCGCCCTAGCACCCCAACCCCAACTCATGCTGTTAGATGAACCCCTCAGCAACCTTGATATACAAGTCCGGTTGCGGTTACGGGAAGAAATCCGAGACATCCTTAAAGCCGCAGGGACTTCAGCCATTTTTGTCACCCATGACCAAGAAGAAGCACTAGCAATTTCCGATTTAGTCGGTGTGATGAAGCAAGGACACCTAGAACAACTAGACACACCAGAAGAAATTTATACTCATCCAGCATCCAGATTTGTCGCCGAATTTGTGACTCAGGCTAACTTCCTTCCCGCCCGTCGTCAAGGTAATATCTGGGAAACCGAAGTAGGTAATTTTGAGTTACCAGTTCACTACACCAACGACATCGGCGAAATCATGATTCGCCAAGAAGGTTTAACATTAGAAGCAGCTAATGATTCGCCTGTATTTATCCACAGTCGCAGATTTTTAGGACGCGAGTATCTCTATTGTTTAAAAACCGCCTCCGGAAAAGAAATTCACGCTCGCACCATAGCAGATATCCCCTTACCCATAGGCGCACGAGTGCAAGTATCCGTCCCTAGCGATACTGTGAAGGTTTTTCCTCAATAGATTCTGGAAAATAAATAAGCCAGATAACCCACTTTGTATATATAGCAGGGAGCAGGGGAGCAGCACTTCGGCTTACTTCGACTTCGCTCAGTACAAGCCGCTCAGTGTCCGGGAGCAGGGGGAAGCCTTGAAACTCTTTAATTACAATGGTTTTATGATCCGTTTGTGTCCTAACCACCTTGGCGGTTGCTATACTTATGCAACTATCTTGTCAGCGTTGAAGTATCTTTAGCCATAGAAACTATATCTTAAGTTTCATAATTGGCTACAATTCCTTGACCTATTTCCTTGATCTTTTCTACTAACTCCTGTGGTGCTACTACCTTAACACTTCCACCAAACCCAATAATCCATCTCCGCAAATCAAAATCATCTAATGTCCACTTGGGAAATATTGCTTGAAACCGATGGGGAAAATTGCGATCGCCTGTTTTAGTCAAACAAAATAAAGACTTAGACAAATTACTCCTTGTCTTCTGAAGCGGTGGAGACATTTTCATGTTTGCAAATCGTTTTGTCCCCTCGGTAATAAAAGGATAAATCTGATCATTGAACCACAGTTCCACCATTACACAGACTTGCATTCGTTCTTGTTTATCTGTACTGAGAAATTGTTGTTGGTCAATACTGCTATTTCCTAAATGCATTCCCGCACCAGATTTAAATAATTGTTGTAACTTATGTAACACTTTTTCCTGTGCTTCCCGGCTGCGTTGTTGACTTTGAGGTTTACCCAAAAACAATCTATCTAGACGTTCAAAGCGCAGTAAACCAGAAGTTTCACCACTTACGCACTCATAACCCAAATACCAAGCCAAATTTGAGAAAATTATTTGCAATGGATAAGCAAAGAAAAAGTCTTTTTCATCTCCTTCATATCTACCCACACCTGCTAACCGTTTTAACTCCAACAGCCTTCCTTCCACAATTGCCGTCTCCAACTGTGAAAGATTATTACTTAAAGCGCTACTATGGAGATGCTTAGGATCTACTATAGAACTATTAGCGATCGCCCTCACCGGATAAATATTTTCAGTATTTTCAATAGTACGGGTTTGTAACAAACGTTGCTTAAATATTTCGTAGATTTCTAAAGCCTGGGGGTCATTTAAACTATTGGCTTGGGATTGAATAATATCAAAAACCTTGATTAATTCTGGTTTAGAAAGAATACCTGTACCAGCAAAATAACCATGACGCATAGGAAACTCAGGTAATATTTTATAGGGTTTTAAAACTTTTTCAATATCTTTACGAATTTTATCTTTCTCTTGACGATAGTTGTTAATTACCCCTTCTTTTTCAAGAGATCTAAGTAAAGTATTCAAACTACCTATACCAATGTCAGCTAAAAAAGGGTAGTGGAAAATAAACCGGATTGTCCCCATTAACCGCCCAAAAACTTTTTTGTCTGAGTAGGAGTGTGTTGCACTTAAAAACATCAACTCATCAGGCTCAAATTTCGGGAAATCTTCACTACAAACTTTTAAATTACTATTGATAATTCCCTCAGCTTCTAACCATACTAAATCAGCCGCCACAGCATCTTTTCTAGCATAAATATCACCCCGCATCTTCGCCATAAAACCAGTAATTTCTTCCAGGGAGTTAGCAAAATCTGGAATATATCCAAAAATATTTTCTAACAGTTGAGGCTTAGTTAAATGCAACTCACCAATACCAGGATAGTTAATAATTAAACATATTAAATACATCAACCGCTCAAAATCTAGCAGATAACTATAACGATGGGGTATAATTTTTGCATGACGATTTTGAAAATTAACAATTTGACGGGGAACACCTGCAATTAACTTAGTAATTTGATGCGGGGAAAAGTCGAGCGAACTGACATCAATATTATTGACTACGGCGAATCCTTCATCAGTAATTGGTGGTGACTCTTGCAGTATTGTATACATATTTTTAATAATTTCTGGGGGAACTTGGCGTTGGCGTTGTTGATTCCAGCTAATGCAAATTTCCCAGGGAGTTTTTAAGTACCAGCCAATCCACTGGAGTTGCGGTAATTCCCATTGTGTAAGTTGGGTTTTGACTTTGAGTAAAAAGTCCATGCGAAAGGAATGCTTATAATTTGTAGCGTCGTAAATAACACTTTTTCCTAAACTAAATGCAGTACAAATACGGTTAATAACAGTGGCTTCGATTGTCTGCCATTGGCCTTGAATTGTCGCGTCACCATATAATTCCTGGCGGATTTCATCAGTAGAGATAATTTCGTAATTTCCCAGACTGCATAATAATTCTGCAAAGGTAGATTTACCGCTTCCTGGTGTGCCAATGAGAAAATGAGCGTAGGCTTTGGAGTCGGTTTTAGCTGCCTGTTGAGTTTTGCGTCGGGACGTTGACATATAAGGTATAATTTTATAGTTATTTTCCTAATTTATTTAGATATGCGAATCAAGTTAAACATTCGCAGTATATGTTTCATTTTAGTCGGGTATAAATAATAATTTTACATTGCTTATGCGAATGACGGTCTTGCTATATCTAGGTTTGAAGCTATTTTATGCGTTTTTGTAACATGACTATCGACACACCTCGGCAAATCGCCCAAACCCTTATTTTTTCGTTGAGGTGTGTCGATTGCTTGCTGTGTAAGGGTTTGAGCTATGTGTTTGATTAATTTTTCGGCTGGGTGTACAATCTTTTTTAGAGGTGTGTCGATTTGCGGTCTGAAACCTTTGCTGGGCAAGGGCTGCTAGACGAACTCCCCACCGATTGGGTTAATTCGGAATAATTGGAAACCATTTGTCCGACTTCTCGGACTTGTGTTCTCATTAGCCCCACCGATTGGGTTAATTCGGAATAATTGGAAACCTTAAAGTCCTCCTAACCCACTTTTGTTCTCCATTCACCCCACCGATTGGGTTAATTCGGAATAATTGGAAACTCCCACTTCAACGCCTTGGAGGCGTTTTTGAATAGATCCCCACCGATTGGGTTAATTCGGAATAATTGGAAACCTTCGGTTTCGTTGTTTGTTTGTTGTTCGGTTGTGTCCCCACCGATTGGGTTAATTCGGAATAATTGGAAACAAAAAAGCCCTCACATTGATGAGGGCTTGTTATTTTTTTTAATAGCTATTGATTTACGAAAAATTATGAAAAAGTTTGCCGTAATTCCTCAAGATTATTCGCTAAAACCACACTTCGCAAAATTCCTTGTAATTGTTCCAAATCATTAATTTGAGAAACTTGAGGCATTAATTCCAAACCCTCATTACCAAACTTCGCTTCCAAACTCGTCCGTATACTCAATATTATTCCCTGTGATTCTCCTTCTCGCCGTATTTCCTGATACCAAGGTGACTCTCGTAAAACTGCCATATCCCACCTCATGATGTCTTTAACTAACGCACTTTCTAATACAAAAGTAGCAAAAAAGGCTAGAACCGTCTCCAGTTGATTTAAGTCTTCATCTCGACGTAAGATTTGCAATGCTTCCCTAATTGTAGACTCATTTCCTCCTCCTTTCAGAATTGGGACAAAGGGAAGTAATGATGGCAAAGATTGTTGAAAGGGAATATTCACATCAACGTCCCACAAATTAATCACGCGGTAATCTTGGGTTGCTGTTAATCCTGCAATATTTGATGCAAATCTTGTGGGTATTTCTACATCACTTGTCTGCAAAATATTAATTAGTACAGGGTAAGTCGGTAATTCATATTTTTCTTCTGCCAGTGCTGCATAACAACGCACTCGTCGAGGCATTTTAGAACTGTAGCGTAATTGCAGTTCATTTAATACGAGAAATTCTCCATGTTCTGGACTTGTAGCACGGATTAATACATCACTTTCTCTACTTATCCATTGAAATTCTCCCGATAAAATTTCATTGGCTTTGATATTGGGAATATCCGTCACCCATCGTACCCAATTGTCCGGTGCGAGGCTAATTAGTCTTTTCGTACTGGTATCTGCTCGTTTTGGCATTTTTCAAGATGCACTTTTGCCTAGAGATTTATCATAATCTGAAATGGGAAAGAGTGAATGATTTATGGTTGTGCGTAGGCGGAGCATCGTCGGAGACATCGCTCTTCTCGAAATAGTCATCAATAAATAAGTAGGTCAAATTAAGTATAAAGCGTTACTATATGTCCGGCTTACCTCTCATTACTAAGGAGATGGATTGAGGGTGAGGTTCTATCTTATATTTCAACGGATTGCTATATTTTTCGTCATTCGCATGAAAACAGTTTCCAACTCAGGTCATTTCTGCAACACTTGGTACTATCAGCGTTGGGTTAAAAACTAACAAGTAAGAAGATAATCATTTCTTATTATTTTGTTACTTTTAAATTACGCATTGTTACATAGATAAAGAAAATCAGTTATTTTGGGTGGCGTTTAAGTGGCTCATTATACGATTTTCTGGTGCTAGATGTTATAGATCAAGTTATTTAGGTGTTGAAGTAAGAGTATGTCTGATGAAGCAAAAGATACATACACTGCTATTACCTTTGCACCAGTGCAGGGATTTATCGAAAAATCTCGGAAGTTAAGAGACTTATATGGTGCTTCAGAACTTCTTTCATATTTAAGTAAAAAAATAATTGATGCTGCTACCCTTGAGGGTTTAGAAGTGATTTCTCCTGGTAGTCCTAACATTGAACAGGGAACACCAAACCGGATTCTAATTAAAGGTAATTTTCCAGAGAAACAAGCAAGAGACACAATTTTGTCAGCGTGGAAAGAAGTAATCGACCACTGTAGACAATGGCTGAATGATAACCTGCGACATTTAGGGCCTTATTACTGGGATGACGACTGGAATCGTTGGGCTAATCATAGTTGGGAAATATTTTGGGCGCAAGCAAATTCTCCCACATCTGTAATGAGAGAACTAGAAAATAATAAGCTGAGTCGTGATTGGATTGCGATTAACTGGATTGGTGAAAGTTCCAGTCTTACGGGTACTGATGGTATAGCATTTCCGGGATTGGGTGGAATAGAACGCAACCCGATGAATATTAGTTATAAAGCTGAAAAGGAGAAAATAGAGGAGTTTTACACAGAACTTGCAACAATAACCGAAAGCACGGCAAAATCCGAAATTGAAGGTAAATTTATTGACCCCAGGGAAAAACTCAGCATCCCTGAACTAACTAAGCGTTTGGTGACATTACCTGACATTGCTAGACGTTTTGGGATGTCATCCTTAACTAGAGGATTTCAAGAAATCCAGCGTAAACCCGATGGAGAGACAAACACACCTGGACAGTGGACGGGTTGGTTTATGGGGGATGGAGATAAGGTTGGTAATCATCTACAAACTATTGCAGAAAATGAAGGTGATATTGGTTTAAAAAATTTTAGCGAAGCCATGCGGAATTGGGGACATGAATTTACCCGAAATTTCACTAATAATGTCTCAGGAATACGGGGACGAGTGATTTATGCAGGTGGTGATGATTTTCTGGGAGTGATTTACAGTCCCAAACCGCAAAACCCAATTCCTGCTTTTACTGCTTATGAGTGGTTGATGACTTTGGATAATCGGTGGAATCAACATCAACAACCGATAAGTCTCAGTGTAGGGTTTGTGTGGGTTGCGGGAAGTGTACCCCAGAGAGATGTATTGCAACATTGTCGGGAAGCTGAAAAATTAGCAAAATATCGTGGACGCGATCGCATCACAATTCGAGTTTTATTCAATAGTGGTCAATATGTGCAGTGGACTTGTCCTTGGAACTATTTGCATATTTTAAAAAAATACCAAGACAGAAATGGTAATACCCATGAGAAATGGGAACGCAGAGGTTGGGATGAAAAATATAAACCAAATTGGAACCATATTTATAGTGATTTAGCTCAACTTAAAGCACGTCATGCCATTGATTTAGACCCAAACAAACAAAATATAGATGATACATTGGCTTTAGCTTTATTTGATATTTATTTTCAAAATAGAGATTATTTAATTAATCATAGCTCTCATATTGTGGGTGGAAATGCTTCTTATTTAGAAATAATTTCCTGGATTAATGACTTAATTAATGTAGGGTGGCAATTATGTACAGATATTTAATAATTATTAATCCCTTGGGATTTCTCTATGGTAGTGCAGGAGCATTTTTATCCCCAGATGACTTGGTAGGACGTTCTGGAGCCAAATTTCCTCCTGATGCGTATACATTATCTGGCTTGTTTTTTGGTGCTAATAAAACCGAACAATTTATCAACCATGAAGAGTTGAAAGAGTTACACGTTGCAGGTCCTTTTTGGGCAGAATTAGATAATCCTGAATATTTTTATCTTCCCATTCCTTGGACGAAAATTATCAATCAAGAGGAAAACCAAACAGACGAATGGGAAATTCGTGATGATAAATGGTATCGTTCCGAAGAAACAAAAGAGATAGAACCGGATTCTCGCTGGCAAACTATTAATTATTGGGAAGATTCTGCGGAAACTCTCCTCATTAATGGTGGTACTGCAAAAGACCCTTGGAAATATACATCTATATTACATCCAAAGTTAGAAAAAGATCAGCGTTGTGTGCAACAAAAGGGGGGATTATTTCTAGAAAACTCAGTCCAAATGGGATATCATACTCGTGATAATGAGAAGCTAGAAACCTGTTTAGTATATTTATCCACCCACGAACTACCCAAAGGTTGGTATTGTTTTGGTGGTGAAAATCATCTAGTAGAAATTAGCTCAATGGAACTTACAGATGACAGTTGGATAGTAAAGTTATTAAAACAAAAAATTCAACGTAGCTGTGCATTAATTACACCAGGAGTATGGGGTTCAACTCGGTTTTCGCGTCGCTATCCCGATCCACAGCATACAACATTTCCTCAACCAAGTCATATTCTCACTGATAAACCATCTCCCTACCGTTACCGCGTTGGAGATAACAAAGGAAGGGGACGTTTAGGAAGGGGACGTTATGCAGTTCCTGCGGGTACGGTTTACGTATTTGACGAACCTTTAAATAAATCTTGGTGGGGGGATAGAAAAGAACCAGGATTTCCTGATGAATTAGAATTTATCAATGAATCAGGGTTTCCCAATGAGTGGTTTCCCAACGAAGGATTTTATCTCAAACAACTGGGATGTGGTTTATGTTTACCTCTAGCTATTACAGGAGTTGATTAAAAATTCCATCTTAAAATCTCTTATTCTCCGCGTCTCTGCGTCTCTGCGTGAGACAGTCCAAAAAACCAGAAGTAACTAATTTAATGTATCATCAAGCTTACGGAATCATTAAAACCTTAGCACCCCTTCATGTGGGAGCAACAGCCGGCGAAGAGAGGGGAAATTTAAACTTAATTTTCCGCGACCAATTTACCCAAACAGGGATTATTCCTGGTAGTTCAATTCGGGGAAGACTGCGTGCAGAAATGCGCCAAAATGATGGAGAAGACGAAAAACAAGTCAGGAAGTGGTACGGTAATGATGTAGCAAATAGTAACGAAACTGATACAGTTGACCGTACTTTTTCTGACCGCACAACAGAGTCATTAGTTAAGTTTGAATATGCTTCCATTGTTTGGCTACCTGTATTTTGTCCTGGACAACCAATTGTTTGGGTGAGTTGTCCGCGTTTACTCAAACGTTACAAAAGAATAGCTGGATTAGAAGATATTGTACCTGAAAAATATACGCGATCGCAATCCCTCACACCTTTACCAAATAACAAACTGTTCTTCAATTTTGGTTTTTTAACTATTGAACATCATGACAACTTATCCAATTGGTTTCCAGATCATGAAGAACTTCCAGCAGTCGTAGTTGCTGATGATGAAATTTCCATGATTCACGATATGGCATTATACCGCCAAAGTCGTGTTGCTTTAGAAAAAGACCAAAAACGTAATGCTGAAAAGGCTTTTTTTGGAGTTGAAGCACTACCAGAAGAAACCATTTTAGCTTTTCCCATTGGATTAAAAAAAGATAAAGATGGCGGACAGTGGGAACCTTTTCCTCGACAAAAAACTAAAGATGATATTTATTTAGGAGGACTAGAATCAGTGGGATTTGGTCATTGTGAAATCTCATTGTTTAATATTCATGTCAACACCAAAATTAACAGTAATACAGGAAATTAATATATGTCTTGGGAAGATTTTAGCCTCGATAAAGCTGCTCATGATTTAGTTTATAACTATCGTAGCGAAGATAAAGAAACCGTGAATCAAGTCCATAAAATGCGTACTACTGTTGCTTATGGATTAGAACGATTTTGGGGAGAACATTTACGTTTAGATGGGAGTAAATCTGCATATTGGGAAGAAACTTGGAATAAACTTGTAGAAATTATGGCACAAGCTGAGATTACAGTTCCGAATAACGCCCAAGATTTATGGAACTCAGAAGTGTTTCCCCTCGCCTACCGCAAGGTTACATTAGCGATTTTAACGCAATTATGTGACTGTATGGTGTGGTGGACGCAGAGATATAAACCCACTCGGAATAACGCAACTGAAGACGATAATTAAGGAGAACAAGAAAATGAGCGATAGTGACTTAGTACCTTTGATGTACCGCGCCCAAATCGAGGATAGGGGAAAAATCCAGTATGCTGGAGGTCGAGGACAACAAGAAGAAGACCAACAAGCTTCCAAATGGCTAAATCAATGGTTAAAAGGATGTCCCCCTGTTCCTAAAGCACCAGATGAAAATGTCCCTAAATGGAAACAGAAACCACAGCAAACCCCAGTAAAAATACCTCAATTTGGTGCTAATATTCACACTTGGGAATACACTCAAAGTTGGCGTTTTGTTACAAACTCTGGGCAAGATGAAGGCATAATTAGACCTGTAATTGGTGCAAAAGGTATACCTTTTTATCCAGGTTCAAGCATGAAAGGTGCATTTTTACGCGCTTGTCAGCAAATTGCACCTGATAAATTGCTTGACTATTGTGGTGGAGAAGTAGAAGAAATAATTGCTGGGAAAAAACAGAAAAAAACTAAACCCGGAGTTTTACGTTTTCATGGTGGTTATCCCGTAGATACAGCACTTGCGTCTGTAATGAGGTACACTAGATTAAAATATAAATATTTTTAAATGAAGTCATACTCTGTCGATCTTAGAGAAAAAATAGTTGCAGCACATCTTGAGAAAAACATCTCAATT